>CAXMSN010000085.1:0-9932 GCA_964196275.1 uncultured Kiloniellales bacterium
ATGGGAACGGACGCTCTCCCTCAGCAGCTGGTGAGGTTGTACTGGACGTGGCCACGGCAGAAGCCCAAGAATTCGTGGTGGGCCAGACGATCTCGATCCTCTTCACTGGGCCGGTCGAGGAGTTCACTCTTGTCGGGATCGCAAACTTCGGTGATGAGGACAACGCCGCCGGAGCAACGCTCGCACTCTTCGAGTTCGAAGAGGCTCAGCGAGTGTTCGAGCTTGACGGCCAGCTGAGTCAGATCAGCATCGCTGCAACAGCGGATGTTTCCGCAACAGATCTCGCCGAGCGTGTAGCTGCCGTTCTTCCTTCCGGCGCCAGAGCCATCACAGCCACGCAGTCGGATGAGGATCAGGCCGCAGACATCGCAAGTCAGCTTGGCATCATCACCACGATGCTCCTTGTGTTCGCGGCGCTCGCGGTGTTCGTCGGCTCATTCGTGATCTACAACACGTTCCGTATCATCGTTGCGCAGCGAACTAGGGAACTTGCCCTGCTCCGCGCAATCGGGGCAACGGGCGGGCAAGTGACCCGGATGGTGGTGGCCGAGTCATTCGTCGTGGCAATGGTCTCCTCGGCGATAGGAGTACTCGGCGGCGTCGCGCTGGCTGTACTTCTCCAATCCGCCATGAACGCCGCGGGCTTCGGATTGCCCGACGGTCCACTCACACTTCTGCCTCGCACCGTCATCATCGCCATGCTGGTAGGGGTGGTCGTGACAGTTGTGGCGTCCGTCCTGCCAGCGGTCAGGGCAGCGCGAATACCTCCCGTCGCAGCCATGCAAGCCGACCTGTCCGCAACGACACGACGGTCTCTGAAGAGGCGAACGATCGTCGGACTATCGATCGTCGGCGTCGGTGCACTCGGAGTTGCCATCGGCCTGTTCGGAGATATCGACAACGGCGTATGGATCCTCGCGGTTGGCGCCTTGACTACATTCCTCGGGATCTCAGCCCTCGCGCCCATCGCAGCTCGACCGTTTGCCAACTTCGTCGGATACCCGATTCGAAAGATCTACAAGGTCGCTGGTGACCTTGCAGTCGAGAACACCAGACGCCAGCCACGACGGACTGCATCAACCGCATCAGCCCTCATGATCGGTGTCGCGCTCGTTGTCTTCGTCGCGATTCTCGCTGCATCCATCAAGGTCAGTGTCGGCAACACGGTGGCCGAGATATTCCCCGCGGACCTGTCCATCGCGTCGTCGAACTTCACGATCGGCGTGAGCCCGGACTACACAGAAGAGCTGCGTGGCTTGCCTGAGATCGCAGAGGTCACGACACTCAACCAGACACAGATTCGGCTCGGTGAAGACGTGTACACCGTGACAGCTATCGAACCAGCAACGTCCAGGGGCGTGCTGTTCGTCGGAGCGGGAGACGCCGAGCTTGAGGCGCTGGAGCGCACGAATGGCCTGCTCGTTCATGTCGATCAACCGGGCGCCGCCGGCCAGATCGGAACCATCGTCCTGGTTGAGCTTCCAAACGGGACCGTGGCCGATGCTGAGATCGTCGGAATGTTCGACGATTCCAACTTCGGGGAATACCTCATGACGAGAGACCGCTTTGTCACCGGTATCGATCCCATATCTGACGGGTTCGTACTGGCGAACGCGGCCGAAGGCACGACGCTCGGAGACGCACAGAAGGCGGCAGAGACTGCCGCCACGCCGTTCCCGAACGTCGAGGTGCAGACCGGAACCGAACTCGTGGACGAAGCCAAGGCGCAGATCGATGCGATTCTGGTCATCTTCACGGCACTGCTCCTGCTCGCCATCATCATCGCCATCCTTGGCATCACGAACACGCTCGCACTGAGCATCATCGAGCGCACGCGTGAGATCGGTCTCCTCCGAGCGATCGGCATGTCCCGACGACAGCTCCGCCGAATGATCCGCTGGGAGGCGGTGATCATCGCCGTTTTCGGAGCGATTCTTGGGATGCTCACCGGCATCGTGCTCGGCTGGGCTGTCGTCCAAGCCCTCAAGGACGAAGGCCTCGGTGACTTCGCCATCCCCTTTGGCCAGCTTGCCTTCCTGGTGGTGGTCGCAGGCCTAGCAGGCGTCTTCGCAGCCATCTACCCGGCGTACAAGGCTTCGAGACTGAACATCCTCGAAGCCATCTCGTACGAATAGCTGCGGAGGACCACGGACCACGGAGAATCCCCCTGGCTCGCTTCGCTCGCTCGTCGCCCTTCAAAGGGGGACGGACATTTTGCGCTGCGACCTGAAACCCTCGCGGGCGCGGGACTACGGATTCTGAATACGTAGTCCGTAGTCCGTCGTCGGAGCGAGCGTCAGCGAAGGCGAGCCGAGTGGGTCTGTGAGGTTTCAGGCAGAGCTAGGTGCGTTTCCGTAGGAGAGGATCACGGTGCCCTCGTGGCCATGCGGCGTGGATGTCAACAGCCGAGCCAGCTCGCCCAGAATGGAAGCCACCTCTTCAGAGACAGCGTGATAGTCGGACTCGGACTGGTAGGCAGCAATGATCATCCCTTCACCGTCGCCAGTCTTGGCTAGTTCGGCGAACATCAACCCGTCGATCGCCTCGACGCGATCCCTCATCGACTCGGCCAAGGACATGACATCGTCGTAGCGGTCTTCGCTCCAGTGAAGCCGGGTCATTCTGTAGTACATCATTACTCCTGATCAATTCCCCCTGCAGGGGATGGCCGCGGCCGACTTACGGTTGCTCTGCCCAGTTGTCGACGTTCTCTACGAGGTACATGCTCACGTCATGGACCCTGTCGAGCACGTCGCACAGTGAATCTTGGGTGAAGACCAGGTCCACGAGGGATCGGTTGACCTTGCCAACGACGGATAGACGTCTGTCGGTTTCGGCTTCAAAGGCGCCCATCGATTCAACGGCACTCACTTCGATTGGCAGGTCGATGCCTCCGATGCCCGCAAGCTCGGCAGATAGGACGAGGATGTCCGGAGGCTCGGTGAGCGGTGGCAACGACCAGTTGAAGAAGAACGTGACCTCGTAGTCGCCGTTCTCGTCCTCCGGGATATCATCGACCTCAGCGAGCCGATCCTCGAACTTGAGGAGGAGCCGCGGTTCGACGTCCAGAGAGATGTGGAGGTCGAGCGGTCCAGCGCATGCTTCTGCCGGATGCACATCGATCTCCCATGCCTGGCGCAGCGTGAACGTCTCGACGAAGTGACGCTCATCGTGGACGTGGAACCCATGCTCCATGGCGTGATCCTTGAGATATGTGATGGTCGACGCGAGGTCAACAGCCATCAGTCGACCTCTCCGTCATTGATCACGATGCCGCCCATCACAGCTACTGCGTCGACCACAAGAACTGGCCCATCCGCGGGGTCGTCCGGGTCGGTCAAATTGACCACGTCTCCCATGGTCACATTCGACCTGACCTCGACACGCCACGATGGTGGTACGACAACGTTGATGCCACCCATGATCGCTTTGAGGGTTAGATGGGCATCCGGGGCGAGTTTGGCGTCCATCAGGTCGATCTCGGCTCCACCCATGAGCACGAAAACCGCACCATCGGTCAGAGCCGGAGCGGTGCTATCGAAGTCGATCCCACCCATCGCCGTTGCGAGGCTGAAACGGTCGTCCTCCTCGCTGCCGAAGCGGGGCACACGCTTGATGGCGACGAACGCACTCGCTGCCATCGCTGCGCTGAAGATCACGAATCCCAGCAGTGACCGGCGGATAAACCTCATGTGTCGAACCTACCAGAGGTACCGGTGATAGCAGGACGGACTATTCCGCAAGCTCCTGGTCGGCCGCAATATCGGGAGTGAAGACATCCGGGAACAGGTCGATGTATCCCTTCATCCCTGCGCCGTCAAGGAAGGCGAATGCCTGCGCCGCAGCCTCGCGTCCGAGCTCAGAGTCCCATCCGAGGAGGTGTGCCATCGTTGCGCGGACGAGCGCCAAACCAAGCGGCGTCCCGACCTCGACCCAGAGGGAATCGGCTTCCCGGTAGAGCGCTCCCGCCTTGGCCTCGTCGCCCTCGATGGCTGCCTCGAACGCATACGCAAACGTGTCAAGACCCGTGAGAACGCGGCCTGTGCCGACACCGCGGATGAGTTCATGGAAGCGGTGCACGCCGGTTACATCATTGATCAATGCCGCGCCAAGAAGACCGACCGCAACCTCGTCGGCCGAATCGTAAAGTTGGCTGGCGGTGGCGAGTCCCCGGTCCCGAGCCAAGGCAAAATCTCCGTCGATAAACGCTGAGACAGTACTGAACCCGGAGACCAACGGGACCGATTGCGGATCCCCGGATTCGCCATACCTTGCGAGGAGTTCGACCTGCCGGTCGGAGTCATCGTCGTGCCGCCGTCCGGCGGCGGCACGAATGAACAGATCGGTCATCTCGAAGATGTCTCCCCAGAAAGCTCCAAGATCATCGCTGCGTACAGCGTCCAGCTTCTCTACGGCACCTTCGAGACTGCCATGTTCAATGTCGCCAACTGCGTCCCATAGCGCATGCCTGAGGATCGATTGCAGATTCCCCGAACGTGCGACCAAGTCGGATAACTCTCGCCCAGCACCTTCCGATGCATCATCCTTTTGGACAATGCTGCGGTAGTTGCTCAGTGCGCGCACCTGGGGTTCGATGAGTCCGTGTATCTTGGCATACTCAACCACCCCAAGGACCAGCACGACTGCCTCAGCGTCTCGGCCGGTCCCGGACCGATGCAACGCCGATCCTCTGGTAATCAATGCGTCGAGTATCAGTTGCACGTCTCCGTGCTTCGAAATCGCGGCTAGCGCTGAATCGGTAATCTCAATCGACTCTGCGGAACGATCCGCCACCATCAACGACCGTGCTGTCTCGCTCGCCAGCCGTGCCCAGACCACCGAATCATCCGGTGTCATGGCTTCGTACACGGGAAGGATCAGCTCAACTGCGTCCGCGGCTCTGAAGCTTCCAGTGAACTGATATGCGATCTCAGTAGCCGCCATCGCGACCCCGACATCGTCCCCGACCGCCCGATACTCGTCGAGCGCCTCCTCCGCACGAGTGTGGGCGTCGCCAAGCGCGGCGTTGAACGCAGCCCGAGACGACCGCACGATCAGTCCAAGCGCATCTGACCGATCGTCTGTGAGCTCGATCGCCTGGTCAAGAAGCCTCATGGCCTGAGCATCAGAGTGAAGTTCCGTAGCCCGATCCGCAGCGGCGATCAGCGAGGCAAGAGCTCGCCGTGCCAGTTCGGCATCCGAAGGATCGGCGGCCGACGCGCTTCCGAGGTGGCTGGCTACGACACCCGCAAGCTCAGGATCGTCCAGTTGCGCGATCTGATCTGCAACCAGAAGATGACGTGAGGCTCTCTCCACCTTGGTGAGGCGACCGTAGGCCACCTCCCTGATCAGGCTCTGGACGAACCGATACTGCCCACGCTCGGGCGATCTGGGGCTCTCCTCGAACTCGAACACCTCACGTTTGACCAGAACCGCCAGATGCGGAGCGATCGCATCGACGTCTTCGTCGAGCACGTTCGCCAGCGTCTCAGCCGTGAAGGAGTATCCGAGAACCGACGCATCCTGGACAAGAGACAACTCCTCGGGCTCCAGTCGATCGAGCCTCGCACCGATGATGGCGCTAATCGAGTCGGGCACCGCAAGGTCGCCACCCTTGCCCTCGAAGCGGTACCGGTCATCTTCCCTGATCAACTCTCCCGTGTTGATGAGCATCCGAATGAACTCGACCGCATGCAAAGGAACACCAGCGGTCCTGCCAGCGATGCGCTCGACCATGTCGTCTGGGAGACCGGGTGCGAGCCCGGCGACCAGCTCGCACATCGGCTCGTCCTCAAGCCGGCTCAGGTGCATGGACACCATTCTCTTGCGACCAGAGCCCCAATCAGGCCTGCGGTCGAGGAGATCGGGCCGTGCGAGCGTCACGACAAGAATCGGATGTTTCGTTGTGCGTTCGACCATCTCGTCGACGAAGTCGATGAGCCCCTCGTCGGCCCAATGCAGGTCCTCGAACACCATCAGAACCGTTCCCCGTTCTGCGATGTGCTGGAAGAACGATCGAAGTGCGGCAAAGAACTCTGATCTCTCGCCAGGCGGCATCTCGGCGACACCGATGAGGCCAGCAAGCCTTGGTTCGATCCACCGCCGATCCTCCTCGTCCGTGACGTATTCGGCGACCGTCGTGCGGAGCCGGATGCGCGCCTTTGCGCGATCGTCACCTTCGGAGATCCCCGCTCTTTGGCGAACCATTTCGCCGAGGGCCCAGAAGGTGACCCCGTCTCCATACGAGGGTGAACGGCCGTGATGGGAGTAGATAACCTCGGCGATGCCTTCGATATAGCGGGACAGCTCCTGTGCGAGACGTGTCTTCCCGATCCCGCCTTCACCGACGATCGACACGAGGCGTGCTCTCCCCTCGCGCCCGGTCGCATGGAGTTGATCCTTGAGCAGTCTCAGCTCGTCGTCTCTGCCGACGAACGGGCCCTCGATCACCTCACCACCGGCCCGCTTCGCTGGATCCGACACGATCCGAACCGCCTCGAATGCCTCGACCGGAACCTCCTTGCCCTTGACAAGATGCTCACCCGCCGGGCGGGTCTCGATGTTGGCCGAAATGAGTTCCCGGGTTGATGCACCCACGAGGACGCCGCCTGGAGGTGCGATCGACTGAAGACGGGACGCCGTATTCACAAGATCGCCGACAACGAGACCCTTCTCGTTTCCGCCAGGGCCGACCGCCGTCTCCCCCGAGAGCACTCCGGCTCGAAGGGCGAGTTCCTCCACTCCGATTTCCGCACCGAGTTCCGACACCATCGCTACCAGGTCAAGCGCAGCTCGGGTGGCACGCTCAGCGTCGTCCTCGTGGGATTCGACGGCTCCCCACACGCCCATCACGGCATCGCCTATGAACTTGTCGATCTCTCCTCCGTACAGAGCGATGATCTCCTTGCTCCGATCGAAGTACACGGTGAGCATCGCCCGCACATCCTCCGAGTCCCGGTTCTCCGAGAATGAGGTGAAGCTGACGAGGTCAGCAAAGAGGACAGAAACGAAACGACGTTCGGTACGCCGCGACTCGGCGGGCGACGCTGCTGGATCCGCAGGCGGAGAATCCTCGGGTGCGACCGCATCCGCCTCGTCGAGTCCGCCACCGCAGTTGAAACAGAACTTGTGCCCGGCCTCGTTCTCTGTGCCGCATTCAGGACACTTCAGCGCGAGCGCGGAGCCACAATTCGAACAGAACTTGTGTCCTGGCGGATTCTCCGCGCTACAGGTCCCACAGACGATCATGACGTCCCATCGATAGCCACCGTCGGATGAGCATATCTGGTAGGACCAGCGTCTGCAGCCCCGGGCGATCTACCTGGACCGCAAGCGTCACCCGCCCAGACCGCCAACGTAACCGTTCGCCCCGGAATCGTGATCGTTCTGTGGGCTGCAGGCCACGTATATGTGGCCTGGAACCCTGGGTACGCGGGTCAGGCGATGGGCGAAGGGGGGTGGGCGTCGGGGAGGCCCCAGCGCTGGACGGACGCGACGGCGGCGACGACGATTGCCACGCCCAGCCATTGGACGGGATCGAGGGTCTGGCTCAGAAGAATCGATGCAGACACCGCCCCGACGGCCGGTTCCACGGTGGCGACCACGCCCACGATCCCGGACGACACCATCCCAAGCGCTGTCAACTCGAGGATGAACGGAATCGCCGTGCCCATCAGGCCGATGATGACCAGATCACGCCACGCCGACGCCCCGATGCCGGACGGGAACGTCCACGGCGGGAGGACGACAAGCCAGATGAGCCCCGAGAACACGAATCCCCATGTTGCGATCTGGACAGGGTCATAGGAGTCTGCGAGGTGCTCCCCGAAAAGCAGGTATATGGCGAAGGTGACTGCTGAGGCCAGGCCCGCAGCGATGCCGAGCATGTCTGACGATCCGAAGGTCCACGCCTGCGTGACCATCGCAACACCTGCCACTGCAGCGAAAGCGGCGAACCAGACAAGCGCACGCACCGACGCTCCCCGTACGACAGCGATCCACGCAAGCACGAAGATCGGCCCGAGGAACTGGATCGTCGCACCGGGACCAACGCCGAGAAGATCAAGGGCCCAGTAGAACGTGACGTTCACGATCGCGAGGTTCACGCCGAGCGCCGCGTACTTCCAGAGAGGCGCGGTCGGTTTCAGCACTCGCCGCCACGCTGCATACGGCACGAGTACAGCGAGTGCGATGAGTGCACGTGACTGGGCCACGTAGGCAGGCGATACAACATCGAACACACCAGCGGCAACAGCACCCGAGACGCCCCACATCACGGCGCTCGCAAGCGCCAGCAGCACACCTCGGGCCATCCGGTCGTCAGACACCGGGCGATGCTACGGCGTGCACGGCGGGTTGTAACATCGCCCCAACCGACCAAGGAACACCGGTGCGACCCCAAGCCCTCTTCGTGTGCGTCCACAACGCAGGACGAAGCCAGATGGCTGCCGCGCTCCTGGAGCACCACGCAATGGGACGCGTTGATGTGTTCTCGGCGGGTTCTGAGCCTGGCACCGAGGTCAACCCGATGGCCGTCAAAGCGTTGGCCGAATGGGGCATCGACATCTCGGACCGCGAACCGGCAGTGCTATCGACGGAAGCGGTGAAGGCGAGTGATGTTGTCATCACCATGGGGTGCGGCGATGCATGCCCGATCTTCCCTGGAAAGCGGTACCTCGACTGGGAACTGACCGACCCATCCGGCAAGAGCCTCGATATCGTCAAGGGCGTGCGCGACGACATCGACTCCAGGGTGAGGCGCCTGCTCTCAGAACTCATCGATTAGATGCAACCGAAGAGTCCCCCCTCGTGTTCTTCTTGGTATGGAAACGACCACGATGCCCACTGAGGCTCACATCCGGCACGCACTCGTCGCGGATTTCGACAATGGCTTCACCGAACTCGTGTCTGAGTACCAGCCCGGTATCTACTCGGGGGCACGGCGCCTCACGAGGCACGCCCACGATGCGCAGGACATCGCCCAAGACACCTTTGTACGCGCGTATTCGGCGCTTTCGGCGTACGCACCGGAACGCATTCTCGATCTGAAGGTTCGTGCATATCTGTGGACGATCGCCCTCAACTTGTGCCGGAACCGGGCCACACGCCGAGTTCCTGAGGTGCCAATCCGTGAGAACGAGACAGCGGTCGAGGACGTGACGACATCGATCGATGAAGTGGCGTGGAGTCGCAGGCTCGCCAATCTCAACACGAATCAACGAGAAGCGGTCGTGATGCGGCACATTCTCGACATGCCGATCACGGAGATCGCTGAGGCGACCGGGAGGCCATCAGGCACGGTGAAAGCGGACATATCTCGCGGCCTTGAACGGCTGAGAACGACCATCGAAGCGGAGGCACACCATGACCGATCTTGAACGGATGCTCAGCGAACTGCGCTCGACTCCCCCATCCGACCTTGAACGCAAGACGGTGGTCGGAGTAGGCGCCGCCGACCAGGCCGCCAGAACGGACAGCCCGATCGGCCCCGTGTGGATCGCATGGAGCACGAGAGGTGTCACAGCGCTGTCCCCAATATTCGAGACATCGACCTTCGACGACTTCATGGAGCAGCACCGCAGGGCGACTTACGAGTCTTTGAGACTGCCCTCCGAACTGCTCGACGGCGTAACGAGCGCTCTCGATTCCGGTGACTCGACCGGGGTTGCGGTCGACATGACGGGCCTCGGTGACTTCCAGCGATCCGTGCTGGCAGCGTGTGCGACGATTCCCGTCGGCCATGTCCGCCCATACGGATGGATCGCATCCGAGATCGACAACCCTGGCTCCGTACGGGCGGTCGGCACCGCACTCGGCCGTAACCCGATCCCCTTAATCGTCCCCTGCCACCGGGTCGTGCGCTCTGACGGCTCCGTCGGCAACTATGCCTTCGGGCCGGAGATCAAGCATGACCTTCTCGTACGTGAGGGTGC
>CAXMSN010000086.1:0-27761 GCA_964196275.1 uncultured Kiloniellales bacterium
CTACACGCATCCTGAGATTGCATGGGTAGGCAGAACACAGGAGAGCGCGGTCGCTGATGGGTACGACGTAGCTATCCACGAACACGGCATGAGGGGTGTCGGCCGGGCGATCATCCAGGGCCAGACCGGAGGCATCGTGAAGATCGTCACGGAGGACGGTGGCCAGATCCTCGGTGCGACTGTCGTCGGGCCAGGAGCCGGCGAGCTGATCCACGAACTCATGTACCAGGTCGGGTTCGAGGCGCTGCCCGAAGATGCCGCGAGGTTCATCCACGCACACCCAACGATCGCTGAAGCCATTGGCGAGACACTGATGGCGGCCGCGGGTCGAAGCCTCCACTGACAGTTCACCTACAACAGCCGGTCGTTCGGCAACGAGGAGAAGAGCATGGCGATCACGATCACGATGCCCCAACTAGGCGAGACGGTTACCGAGGGGACCATCTTGGCGTGGGTGAAGCAGATCGGTGAACGCGTTGCAGAGGACGAAATCCTGGTCGAGATCTCGACCGACAAGGTCGACACCGAGGTCCCTTCACCATCGGGCGGTGTCCTCTCCGAAATCTTGATAGGTGCAGGCGAGACCGTCGCCGTCGGAACCGCGATCGCTGTACTGACGGAAACCGGAGAAGTTCCGACTGACTCCGAAGAGGAGTCCGGCCCCGTTGCTGGAATCGACTCAGACTCTGATCCGTCGTCCGTCGTCCGTCGTCCGTCGTCGCTCTCTGAAGACACCAGCCAACGCGGGGTCATGTCGCCCGTCGTCCGCAAGCTTGCCGGTGAACACAGCGTTGACGTAGCGATGGTGCGCGGGAGCGGACAAGGGGGCAGAGTTACCCGCAAGGATGTCGAAGCCTTCATCGCGAGCCGCGGGTCAGCAGCACCGGCGGCATCTGCGACACCCGCCCCTCCCGCGGCGCCGACACCGTCCGGTGCCCCGGCAGCGGTGGTACGGCCGGCCGGCGAGAGCGTCTCTGGCGATGTAGCGGAGGTCTCGCGGATCAGGGCGAGGATCGCCCAGAACATGACGCATGCGAAGAAGACGGCGGCTCACGTCTGGACATCGGTCGAGGTCGATTTCGAACGCGTCGAGCGAGTTCGGCTACGTCACCGTGAATCGTTCAAGGCGAGCGAAGGGTTCTCCCTCACGTACCTGCCCTTCATCGTGCGGGCAACGATGGATGCGCTCGGCGCCTTCCCTGTAGTGAATTCAGCACTCGATCTCGAGGCTGGCACGCACACCTTCCCGAGAGCGGTACACCTTGGAGTGGCCGTTGACCTCGATCAGCACGGACTCGTCGTGGCAACGATCAGGGATGCTGACGCAATGACGCTTAAGGCGGTCTCCCGGTCGGTCCGGTCGGTCGGCTCGAAGGCACGCTCGGGGGAGCTTGGTCCAGACGATCTCGCGGGGTCCACGTTCACAATCACCAACCCTGGGCCGTACGGTTCACACATGTCCGTTCCGATCATCAACGTTCCCAACGCCGCGATCCTTTCGACGGACACGATCAAGAAGCGTCCGGTTGTTGTTGAGATGGATGATGGAAGCGACTCGATCGCGATCCACCACATCGGATATCTCGGCTTGAGCTGGGATCACAGGGTGTTCGACGGTTCAACGGCCGTCATGTTCCTGAATCGAATCAAGGACAACCTCGAAACATGGGATTGGGAGCAAGAAGTCTCGTGACGCTGGACGTGCAGTCGTCAACGTTGCGGACGCGCTGGCTTGGGAGGGTCTCATACGCGGAGGCGTGGGACCTGCAAAAGGCCATCTGGGAAGGCCGGACGTCGGGGCGCACGCGCGATGACTACGTTCTCCTGCTCGAGCATCCCCACACCTACACGGTCGGGCGAAACGGCGATGGCACCAACCTCACGATCGGCCTCGAAGATCTGAAGCCCCTTGGAGCATCGTTCGTGCATGTCGACAGAGGCGGTGACATCACCTACCACGGGCCAGGCCAACTCGTCGGCTACCCGATCGTCGCCGTACCGAAACGCTCCAGCGGGTATGACGCTGTCGGGCATGTGCGCAGAATCGAGTCAGTGGTGATCGATGCCCTCAGGGACATCGGCGTGGAGGCATGGACCGAAGACGGCTTGACCGGGGTGTGGAGTGCCGCAGGTAAGGTCGCAGCCATCGGTGTGCGGGTGTCCCAAGGCGTGTCGATGCACGGCTTCGCGATAAACGTTGATCCAGACATGGCCTATTTCGACAACATCATCCCGTGCGGGATCCCTGACCGGGAGGTCACGTCGGTGTCCGACATCGTCGGCCGCAGGGGCTCCATCGAGGAGGTCGTCGAAGCGTTGCTCCCGTACCTCGCCGTGCTGTCGGGTCATTCTGGCAACGACGTTCAACTCGGAGCGTTCACGCGCGGCTCAGCCAAGACCACCTACGAGGTTGATCGGATGGTCGCCCAGGGAGTGTTCTCGCCCGTACGTGCCGGAGAAGTTCCGCTCGTGCTCAGAGGCGTGTTGCCCGGTGAGCCCCCGAAGCCATCATGGATGAAGGTCAAGCTCGACCTGACCGACGAGCGGTATCTGGAACTCAAGAGGCTCAACGCGAGCCTCGACCTCAACACGGTGTGTGAGGAGGCCGGGTGTCCGAACATCTACGAGTGCTGGTCGTCGGGAACCTCGACACTGATGCTCCTCGGAGACGTGTGCACACGGGCCTGTTCGTTCTGCGATGTCAACACCGGAAAGCCGGGTGAGGTGGACCTTGACGAACCGGCACGCGCGGCAATAGCTGTCGAGAGCATGGGTCTGAATCACGCTGTGCTGACGTCTGTCAACCGTGACGATCTTCCCGATGGGGGAGCATCGATCTTCGCCGCGACCATCCATGAGATCCGGTCGAGGCTTCCCGAGTGCGATGTCGAGGTGTTGATCCCAGACTTCAAGGGTGACCCCGATGCGCTTGAGGTGGTGATGGGAGGAAAACCATCCGTCCTGAATCACAACACGGAGACCGTGCTGCGGCTGCAGAGGGACATCAGGACGGCCGCCAACTACGCGCGATCGCTGACGCTTCTTGCGCGGGCTAAGTGGCTATTCCCTGCCGGCACCGTCAAGTCAGGCCTGATCGTTGGCATGGGCGAGACCGATGAAGAAGTTGAAGGGGCGCTTGCAGACCTCAATGCGGTGGGCGTGGACATCGTCACGATCGGCCAGTACCTGAGGCCGACGGCGCATCACAGGCCGGTCGACCGATATGTGCACCCCGATGTATTCGACCGGTTCAGGAGAGCAGGCGAGACGCTCGGCATCGGCCATGTCGAATCCGGTCCGCTCGTGAGAAGTTCCTATCACGCACGGGAATCACTCGGGGCCGTCGAGTGAGCGAACACGTAGACAGGATCGCTCGTGCATCGCAGGCGATGCGAGCCGCAGGCGTCGACGCATTGTGCGTGTCGTCAGGCTCCGACCTGCCCTATCTCACCGGCTATCGGGCACATGACTCCGAACGGATGACGATGCTGGTGGTGGACGCCGACGCGAATGCGACCTTGATCGTGCCGTTGCTTGAAGCTGCGAAGATCACGCCGATCGATGATGCCTTCACGGTCTTGCCGTGGACCGAGACCGAGGACCCGCTCGCTGTCGTCGATTCTTTGATCTCTGGCGCCTCGGTAGCCGCGGTCGGGAGCCAGACATGGTCGCGCTTCACGCTCGGGCTCCAATCGGTGGACGAAAGCCGCAAGTGGATCGATGCCGAGGACCTCATGTCTCGTCTGAGGATCATCAAGTCTGCGGGTGAGATAGCGGCGTTGCGATCAGCGGCCTCGACGGTGGACTCCGTCGTCGACACGTTCGAGGATGTGGCGTTCGAGGGCAGGACCGAGGAGGAAGTCGCGAGAGACATCTCAAACAGGACTCTTGCCGCCGGTCACGAGTCGGTCGAGTTCTGCGTCGTTGCCAGTGGGCCAAATGGTGCATCGCCCCATCACACGCCGGACGAGAGGATGATCCGGGAGGGCGATGCCATCGTCGTCGATTTCGGCGGGCGTGAGAAGGGATATTGCTCGGACACGTCGCGCACGGTTGTCGTTGGGCACGCTCCCTCCGGGTTCGAGCCCGCCTATCGGGTTCTTGAAGAGGCCCAGAGCGCAGCCTGTGACTTTGCAGCACCAGGACTGTCCACCAGCAGCGTGGATGCACATGCGAGAGCCGTGATCGACGCCGCCGGCTATGGCGACCGATTCATCCACCGGCTTGGGCATGGGATCGGATTGGATGTCCACGAACGCCCGTATCTCGTAGAGGGCGACGACACCCTGATCGAGCCTGGCATGGCATTCTCGATCGAACCCGGCATCTACACGCCAGGGGAGTGGGGCATGCGGATCGAGGACATCGTCGTCGCAACGGACACAGGCATCGAGAGGATGAACACCTCACACCGTCAGATTCGGGTCGTTTCCTGACCCGTGGTCGCTGACTCCAGCGAAGAGCGTCTGAGTCGTCCGGCGATTCAGCCGAGAATGATGACGGCTACCGCAACGACCAGAAGGATCGCTCCCGAAAGCAGAAGCCCGCGTACGTGCCCGCCTCGAACGCGCACGACGCCATAGCTCATCGGGTCGGATTCATCGAGAGTGAAGTCGGTGTCGTCCGTCTGATCAACGAACCCGTGGGAGAGCATCGACATGCGGTAGGAACGGAGGGGGTTGCCTGGCACATTGCCGGACTCGGCTCCGATGCCCGATCGCCCGAATATTCGGAAGGGCACAGATGGCTCCTTACTGTTCGTCTGTCCAACATATCACACGGTTCGCTGCGTGCATCTTGTCGATGGTCACCACCGGTTTCGTCCCATGGACATTCCTCCGAGCACAGCTTTTGCCGACATAGGCGACTGAACGCAGCGTCCGAGGGGCTTGTACCCTGACGCTTCTGGAGGCCACATGAGCAGGGACATCGAACAACTCGCGGTGGACACGATTCGTGTGCTGTCGATGGATGCCATCCAGAAGGCAAATTCGGGGCATCCCGGTGCCCCGCTCGGCATGGCGGATATCGCGGTCGTGCTCTGGTCGAAATACCTGCGCGTCGACCCGTCACATCCGACGTGGCGCGACAGGGACCGGTTCGTGCTGTCGAATGGCCATGGATCGATGCTGCTCTACTCCTTGCTCCACCTATCCGGCTTTCCGCTGCCGATGGATGAGATCAAGCGGTTCCGCCAGTGGGGTTCGGAGACCGCAGGCCACCCCGAGGTCAATCAGAGCATCGGAATCGAGACAACGACCGGGCCACTCGGACAAGGCATCTCGACCGCAGTCGGCATGGCGATCGCGGAGGAGCATCTGCGCGCGACCTACGGATCAGATCTGACTGACCACTTCACCTATGTCATGGTCGGCGATGGTGACCTCATGGAAGGAGTCTCTTCGGAGGCAGCATCTCTGGCTGGCCACCTCGGTCTCGGAAGGCTGGTCGTCTTCTACGACGACAACTCCATCACCATCGATGGATCGACAGATCTGGCGTTCTCAGAGGACGTTCCAGCGAGGTTCAGGTCCTACGGCTGGGACACGGCCACAATCGATGGGCATGATCGGGAGGCGATCGACGAAGCCATTGCGAACGCCCGATCGCAAACGAGCAGGCCGACCCTCATCGCGTGCAAGACACACATCGGCTTCGGAGCACCGACGAAGGTCGATACTGCCTCGGCCCACGGATCGCCGCTTGGTGACGACGAGATCGCCGGAGCCAAGGAAGTCATTGGGTGGGACCTTCCACCGTTCTCGGTGCCGCCAGAGGTCTACGCATTCTTCTCCGGTGCGATGGAGCGCGGTGTAGCCGACCGTTCAGATTGGACGGGGCGCGTTGCCGATTCAGATGCTTCGGTTCGTGCGGCGTGGAATCGATCGTGGGAGCCTGAAGCGGTTGTGCTGTCCGCACCTGGTTACGACGAGGGTGCCTCCGTGGCGTCCCGTAGGATCTCCGAGGTCGTGATCCAGGATGCCGCGGAGATGAGGATCGATCTCATCTCTGGCTCCGGGGATCTTGCGCCATCAACGAACTCCTTGATCAAGGCTTCGGACGACTTCACGAAGTCCAACCGCACCGGCCGGAACATCAGATTCGGCATCAGAGAGCACGCAATGGGAGCGGTCGTCAACGGGATCACCCAGCATGGCGGTCTCCGGGCGTTCGGGGCGACATTCCTGACCTTCAGCGACTACATGCGCCCGTCGGTGCGACTCGCCTCGCTGATGGGATTGCCTTCGGTCTTCGTCTGGACGCATGACTCGATCTTCCTCGGCGAGGACGGTCCGACGCACCAGCCGATCGAGCACATCGCCTCACTCCGTGCCATCCCGAATCTCGACGTCCACCGCCCAGCCGATCCAACTGAGACCGCCGTGGCATGGCAAGAGTCGGTCAACCGGGCCGACGGACCATCAGCGATCGTTCTGACCAGGCAAGGACTCCCGGTTCCTGCCGATCCGCCGGATCCCGTGGACGTGGCGGCCGGTGGCTACGTTCGCCGCCATGGGACCGATGTCGTCCTCATCGCTACCGGCTCAGAGGTGTCGCTTGCTGAGAGCGCGGCCACGCTGCTCTCTGAACACGGAACATCGGCCAGAGTCGTCTCCATGCCGTGCGTCGAAGCGTTTGATCGCCAGTCCGACGAGTACGTAGCAAGCGTTCTCGGCACCGATCTGCCCGTATTCACCATCGAGGCCGGTTCAACATTCGGGTGGGACAGATTCACCGCCCATGGCGGCACAGCCATCGGGATCAACAGGTTCGGCGCTTCTGCGCCAGCTTCCGTACTCGCAGAGAAATTCGGATTCACACCACAACATGTGGCTGACGCTGTGTTCGTCGCCATCGAGAACGCCTGATCGGGCAGGGAGCACACAATGATCGAAATCACTCACGGTCCATCTCGCGACGCGGACTTGCTCATCGTTCCGGTGATGGCCGATCGTGTCCTCGTTGACAGTGACCCGCTCGCACCCGATCTTGAAGCTCATGCCCGCCTTCTGGACGCAAAGGACTTCACCGGGAAGTCTGGTCAGACGCAGTTCCTCCAAACGCCGGACGGTGATGCTCCAGAGACCCTCCTCATCGGACTCGGAGAAGAGGTCGATGCAGAGTCGCTGAGGCGAGCAGCAGGTTCAGCATCGCGGTTGATCGGTCGCTACGCCACGGTCGCTACGACGCTGCACCACGTTGACATTGAGGGTGCGGCCGGGGCAGTCGCTCTTGGGACCTGGCTGGGGAACTACTCCTTCGACGAGTACAAGTCGGAGCCGAAGCCGAAACTGCTTGCGTCGGTGATCCTCGTCGGCGGAGATGATGTCGACGCCGAGATCGATCGTGCGCATACGATCGCCTCGGGCGTCATGCTCGCGAGAGATCTTGTCAATCGTCCTGCACTGGACAAGCCGCCCACGGCGATCGCAGAAGTGGCTGTCGATCTGCACGACGCGCTGGCAGTGAAGGTCTACGACGAAGCAGAGATCGAGGAGGCCGGCTTCGGTGGTCTGATGGCAGTGAACCGTGGGGCCGACAGGCCTGCCCGCATGGTCGTCATGCGATACGAGCCGGAGGGAGCCACCAAGACGGTCGCGTTCGTCGGAAAGGGCATCGTGTTCGACTCTGGAGGTCTGTCGATCAAGCCAGCCGCCGGTATGGAGACGATGAAGACCGACATGGCTGGTGCCGCTGCAGTCTTGGGTGCAATGCAGGTCATCGCCGAGCTAGGGCTTTCGGTGAATGTCGTTGGCATCACTCCGCTGACCGAGAACCTCACCGGTGGGTCCGCAACGAGGCCAGGAGACGTCATGACCGCGTACAACGGGAAGACGATCGAGATACTGAACACGGATGCGGAGGGAAGACTCGTCCTTGCTGATGGCCTTGCGCTCGCTGCCGAGATGTCGCCAGACCTCATCGTCGACATTGCCACGCTCACCGGTGCGTGCAAGATTGCGCTCGGCCCCAACATCGGGGGGCTGTTCGCCAAGGATGATGATGCGGCCGAAACGGTCGGTAGCGCCGCCGAGGCGGCTGGCGAGAAGCTGTGGAGAATGCCTCTGGAGGCCGAGTACGCATCGATGGTCGAGAGCGAAATCGCCGACATGAAGAACACGGCGGGTCGGTGGGGTGGGGCGATAACGGCAGGCTTGATCCTCAGCGAGTTCGTCGGTGAGATCCCCTGGGTGCACCTCGATGTGGCCGGGCCCGCTCGTGCAGACAAGACCGAGCACTACGTCCAGAAGGGCGGATCCGGTTTCGGTGTCCGCACGCTGGTATCTGTCGCTGAAGCGATGCAGACCTGATCACGAGCTCATCGGATTCGAGCGGGTCGTCGCGAAGAAGCTTCAGAACGTAGTACGAAGTACGAATCACGTAGTACGACCCCAGAAGTGGGGGGAAGCTATCCGCTGTTCAACGTTCGTGAGTGACACTTCGGGTCTTTCGAGATGCTCGCATAGAATCCGAGCGGATTCCCCGTCACCGAGACCAACTCTGGCCGCCATGGTCCGTTGGGTTGAAGATCAAAGTCAGAGCTGCTGGCGATGCGAGGAAATGGTGCACCGGTACAGAGATACGCCACGCAACCAACCGCAACACGACCTCTGAGTCGTACTACGTGATACGTACTTCGTAATACGTGCCGTCGCACGTACTACTGCCTGAACTACAGCCGATCATTTCCCTCAGTAACCGCCGCTTCGATACGCAGGTAACTAGTCACTTCGTGCAGAAAGTACTTAATCACTCGCGCCCCGTTCCGATACAGAGAGAAGCCAAACGACCGCTCTCTGTAAGGGACTCAGATCACGATGCGCGCTACACGCCGATACCTCATCCTCCTGGCCGCCGCGTCGGTGTTCATCGCATTGTTCGCTGTCCCTGCAATGGCCGGGCCCGCCGGTCAGTTCATCTCGAAGATCAACTCCTCGCGCAGCGCTGCGGGGCTTCCGCCCCTTCAGGGATACTGGGACCTTGCGGACGATGCGCGGAGACACTCCAACGCAATGGCAGAGCGTGGTGAGTTGTATCACTCCGGGAATCTCGGCAGCGTCACGTCCGGCTGGACAGGCCTCGGCGAGAACGTCGGTGTTGGCATCGACGTTTCGGGTCTGCACCAAGCGTTCATGAACTCGTCGGGGCACCGACGGAACATCCTTGGCAACTTCAACTACGTCGGCGTGGGTGTGACGGTGGATGACGAAGGGTTCATGTGGGTCACCGTGATCTTCATGAAGGCTCCGGACGGTCTGAACGATCCGGTCGAAACGACGACAACGGTTCCTCCAACGACCACCACCACGACCATGTCCCCCAACCTGCCGGTCCCTCCGACGACCACCACGACGACTACGGCCCCACCGCCACCACCCGCTCCTGCAACCACCACGACGACGCAGCCGCCCGCCCCCGCACCCACGGCACAGCCAACCGTCGCATCGGCTGGGATTACCGCAGATCCTGTCCCTGATATCGGAGGGGTTCCCGCGGTGTTCTTCGAGATCTGGGGGAAGAACTTCCTATACGGCAACCGAGGCGTGCTCGCGATCTAGCGCAGGTCCCGTGGAGCTAGGCGGAACACGCGGCGCAGTCCGCCCGCTTTGCGATCGGTAGACGTTCGAAGGACCCTCTCGTCGCGTCGAACATCGAAAGTGTTCCCGTGAGTTCCGACGACAATCCGGCCGCGAGCTGGAGCGCGGCGGACGCTTGGAGCGAACCAATCACCCCGGTCACCGCTCCGAGAACTCCGACAGTTGCGCAATCCAAAGCAGCGTCCTCAGTCGGTGGAGTTGGGAACAGGCACTGATAGCAAGGGCCGGTCACTGCATCGAATACGGCCATCTGTCCGTCGAACGCATACACCGATCCGTATACGAGTGGTACCCCGAGTTCAATGGTCGCCTGGTTCAACGCATATCTGACGGCGAAGTTGTCCGTGGCATCGATGACGACGGAGCTGCCTGCGACAAGATCGGTCGCGTTCTCTGCCGTGAGCCGTTCGTTGTGCGTCTCGATGTGGATTTCCGAGTTCAGACCGGCGAGCGTGTCGCTCGCAGCGTCGACCTTCGCTCGCCCAACGTCTGTGGTGGCGTAGAGCGGCTGGCGTTGCAGGTTCGACAGTTCGACGACGTCGTGGTCGACGAGCCGGATCGTACCGACTCCGGCGGTCGCCAGATAGGCGAGTGCTGGACAGCCGAGCCCACCCGCACCAACGACGGTAACCAGCGCGTCTTTTAGGTTGCGCTGACCCTCCAGCCCGAACCCTGACAGTCGAATCTGTCGATCGTATCGCTCGACTTCGGCTGCGGAGAGTCCGCCTGGACCTCGAGTCGCGTGTGACCTGAGGTATTCGGATATCCCACCTTCGAGCGAGTGGGTGTTGTGATAACCATGAGAACGCAGGATGGTTACCGCGGTGTGCGATCGGCTCCCGACGTCGCAAATGACGAGCACGCGATCATCGTTCGCCATCACCGACGCCGGATCACCGGTGAGGTTCAGATACGTTGTCTTGAGCGCTCCGGGAAACGCATCACCCGCGTCGCTCGACAAAGAGATGTCGACGATGAGGTCGTAGGTGCTTGGGTCGAGGCCATCTTGCGAGACGCCGAGGTCATCCGTGTGCATGCATGCGAGGCTAGGAGGATCGTGGGGGACTACGGACACGATCGGTCGGTTCGGGCGCTGTGTGTCGCCGATGTGCGCGCCTGAGCGCGGGCGGCATGGTTCTGACGAGCCGCGACGGGACGCGTGGCACGCTCTCTGGCACGTACAGGTTCCCACCGGCGTGCGACACAAGGCCTTCCCTGAGCAGCGACGGCAAGTGGGTCGGTCTCCTGAGGGAGCGGCCGCTTTGTGCGGCAGCGGCGAGTCGTAGCAGGTCAGCGACCGCCCCCGGACCTATCGCGGCAACCCAGAACCGCCTCACATAGACGTGCGTCATCGCATACCCCGCCACGTCATCACGGCTTGGGACGGGTCGCACGACCTCTCGTACCTTTGCGGTCTGACGGATCGCACTGTCCTCCAGGACGCCCGGGGGAGGCATACGTTTCCCGCCTGAGGGAGGACGAACCTGGCGGGGCGAGTCCCCGGGCGTCTGGAGAGTCGGAGGACGATGATCATGAGAAACAGGACGAAAAACCATGTCCAAGTCATATCAACTAACAGTAACTACAGTCAAGTGACACGAGTCAGGTCGCGAAAAATCCTCCCGTCCTCCTTTCAAGGGGGACGGCAGAGGAGCGCAGCGACGATGCAGGGGGATGATGCACGTTCGAGGCTTCGGGCTGCCCAACACCCTCCTGGCTCGCGAGCTCGCCCGTCCTCCCTCGCAGGGAGGACAGAAGCGTCGATGCGGATCCGTGGTACGTACTATGTGGTCCGAATCTGCAATCAGTTCCGCAGCGCCGCACCCGTCTGGACAT
The DNA here is from genome assembly GCA_964196275.1 of uncultured Kiloniellales bacterium. Taxonomy (GTDB): domain Bacteria; phylum Actinomycetota; class Acidimicrobiia; order Spongiisociales; family UBA5794; genus UBA5794. The sequence goes on from CAXMSN010000086.1 coordinate 11,436, forward strand.
CCCAGAGGGACCGATAGATGCCAGCAACCTCGATCAGTTCCGTGTGCGTCCCCACCTGGGAGACGGATCCATTGTCTATGACGTAGATCCTGTCCGCGTTGCGGATCGTGGAGAGCCGATGAGCGATCACAACCATCGTTCGGTCGTGGCTCACCCGTGCGAGCGAGCGCTGGATCGCTGCCTCGGTCTCGTTGTCAACCGCCGATGTCGCCTCGTCAAGGATGAGGACGGGCGAATCTGTCAGAAGCGCCCGTGCGATCGAGATCCTCTGACGTTGCCCTCCGGACAGTTTCTGCCCGCGTTCGCCGATCATCGTGCGGTAGCCGTCGGGAAGCGCCTCGATGAACGTGTGGGCTTCGGCAGTCCTGGCTGCGTTCTCGATGCTCGACTGCGTTGCATCGGGGGCACCGTAGGCGATGTTCTCGGCGACGGTTCCATGGAACAGGAAGACGTCCTGGCTGACGAGGGCCATCGATTTTCTGAGATCCTCCTGCGCCATCGTCGTCAGGTCGACGCCGTCGAGGGTGATCGATCCCGAGTCGGGATCGTAGAACCGCAGGAGCAGCTTGATGATCGTCGTCTTGCCCGAACCCGTTGCCCCGACGAAGGCGGTCGTAGATTTCGGTGAGATGGTCAGCGATACATCGTTGAGAACGGGGTATCCATCCTCGTAGCTGAACCTCACGCCATGAAACTGGATCTTTCCCTTTGACTCGTCGGGTTCGGTCTCCACCGAGCCATCGATGATGGTCGGTTCGGTGTCGAGCACATCGAGGATGCGGTTCGTGGATGCCATCGCTCGTTGGTAGAGGTCAACGGTCTGGCCGAGCTTCGTGAGCGGCCAGAGCAGACGCTGGGTGAGGAACACCATCACCGAATACAGTCCGACGTTGAGTTCGCCCTCGATCGCGAGGAACCCGCCCCAGACGAGCGTCGCTGTGAAGCCGACGAGAATCGCGACGCGGATCAGAGGCGAGAATGCGGACGACAGCTTGATCGCCGAACGATTGGCGATCCGATATCTGTTCGAGGCGGCCGTGATCCGGTCGACCTCGCGACCCTCCGCCGTGAACGCCTTGATGGTTGAGATTCCACCGATGTTGTTCGAGAGCTGGGAGTTGATCGCTGCCGATTCGTCCCGGACGAGGGCGTATCTCGGTTCGATCTTCTTCTGGAAGAGGAACGACCCCCACAGGATCACGGGGATGGGGAGGACAGCGAGCCAGGCCACAGACGGGGCGATGATGAAGAACGTCGCACTGATCAACGTGACGCTTGTGAGCAACTGCACGACCTCGTTCGCACCGACGTCAAGGAACCGCTCGAGTTGGTTGACGTCGTCGTTGAGCACGGCCATCAGATCGCCGGTGGAGCGGTCCTCGAAGTAGCTCACATCGAGGGTCTGCATCTGCTCGTAGGTGTCGACCCGCAGATCGTGCTGGATGGACTGCGCAAGGTTCCTCCACTCGATCCCGAGCAGGTACTCGAAGATCGACTCAAGGCTCCACACGACGAACGTGATGACTCCAAGAAAGAGGATCTGGTCCTTTTGGTCGGAGATGCCGAGCCGCCCGAGAAGCGAGTCAGACCCGTTAACCACCACATCGATCGCCATGCCGATGAGGAACGGCGGTGCGAGGTCCACAGCCTTGTTCAGGAACGACCAAAGTGTTGCGAGAACGACACGCTTGCGATAGCCGCGTGCATAGCGCCAAAGACGGGAGAGGGGAGAAGGTTGCGTGTTGTCTTCCATCCGCCAAAACGTAGTACGAAGTAGGTATGACGTAGTACGACCCCGGATCGGGGGGAGAAAGCCCTCCGGTCGTAATACGTACTACTTACTGCCATCTGGGTCGTGATACGTACTACGTACTACGTATTACCTCCCGCCCGGTTACGGCGCCTTGCCCACCATGACTTCGATCGTGTCCCCGGGGTTGACCGGCGACCCAGGGGAAGGGTTCGTGCTCACCACGACGCCGTCGAGCGCAGGGTTAGCGGTGGTCACTTCGATGAGACCCCACGTAACGGTGATTCCGGTCAGCTCTCGGAACGCCGCAAGCGCCGCGGGGATCTGGGATGGTTTCAATCCACGGAGGTCGACGAAGGACACGTCGGGGGCTATGCCGCTCGAGACCTGCACGATCACGGTCGATCCCTGTCGCAGCCGCGTCCCTGGCAACGGCAATGTCTCGATGAAGGTGCCTTGAGACAGCGTCGACGGGATCTCCTCGATCTCGGTCCGCAGCCCAACCGCGTAGATATCGTCGATGGTGGATTTCGTGGATTGGCCTGGGAGCGGAACGACCGTGAACGGCGTCTGCCTGTAGATGTCCGTGCCAGGTGGGTCGGGGGGGAAGTCCAGGACCGGCATGCCTTCGGTGGCGTACTCCATGAACTGCTTCCAGATCGGAGCGGCGAGTTTTCCGCCGGTTCCGCTCTGGATGAACTGTTCTTCTCCGGTCAGATCATTGAAGACGGTGAAGTCCTCAAGCGGGCTGTTGGTGTCCCCGTAGCCGACCCATACGGTGGTCGTCATCTGCGGTATGAACCCTGAGAACCAGAGATCTGCGCTGTTCGTCGTCGTGCCGGTCTTGCCTGCCTGTGGCCTTCCGATGTCGGCGCGGCGTGCTGTTCCTGCGCTGGACACCACCTTCTTCATCGAGCCGACGACCGCAGCCGCGATCTGGGAGTTGAGGACCTGTCGTGGATCATCCTCATGCTCATAGACGATGGTCCCTTCGTCGTCAGTGATCCGTTCGATGAGATACGGCTCACGGAAGGTGCCGAAGTTGGCAAGAGTGGAGTAAGCGGATGCCAGATCTTCGACCACGACCTCCTGTGCACCGAGGGTGATGGAGAGGTGCGGAGCAAGCTTGCTTGTTATGCCGAGGATGGTCGCCATTTCCACGACTCTCTCCGGTCCGATCGCAGACACGATCCTGCCGTAGACCGCGTTCGTGGACCGATAGGTTGCTTCGTCGAGCGTCTGTAGGTCGTGGCCTTTGTTGCCGCCGAAGTTGTTGACGGGCCAGATGTTGTTCTCGCAGTTGGCCGAAGGATCGCATGGGATCCGGGCGGGGCTCGAGTCGTCCCAGTAGCTCCCGAGAGTTATGGGGTTTCCTGATGTGTCTCCGTACTGGAGCGCTGCCGCCAACGTAACGGGTTTGAACGCGGAGCCTGGTGGACGCCCCGTGCCGCCAGTTGCCAGGTCGTACTCACGCTGGCCGGCCTCGAAGTCATCTCCGAAGTCGAGCCCCGTGGCCATGGCTCGGATCGCTCCGGTTGTGTTGTCGATGCTGCTGATGGCACCCGTCGGGCCGTTGAGTTCTGTGCGGAACCAAGCACGGAGTATGCGATTGGCTTCCGTCTGAAGCCGGTCATTAACGGTGATGTCGATTTTCAGTCCACCGCCTCCGTCGCAATCCGTCTGGGATGCCGGGCAGCCGAACAACGCGAGCCTGCGTTGGCCTTCGGTCTCGCCGAGACCGAAGGTGTTGGCCCGGTCGTTGATTAGCTTGTCCACCACGCGACGCATGACCTGTGGGGTGGTGTCCACGACCTCTTCGTTGGGTACCACACCGATCGGCTCAGACCTCGCGTTCCAAGCATCGATCGGAAGGATGTAGCCGTTTGCGACCATCCGGTCGATCGTCCTGTTCCTTGCTGCCAGCGCGTTCTCGGCGTTGAACCTCGGGTGGTAGAACGTGGGGTTGCGGATCGGTATCGGAAGCAACGCAGCTTCTGCGAGGGTCAAGTCCTCAAGTTCCTTGTCGAAGTACTCCTGCCCGGCGGCGCGGATGCCATAGGCGTTCGATCCGAAGTACACCGAATTCGCCCAGAATTCGAGGATCTGGTCTTTCGTGTACTTCTCCTCGAGTTCGGCGGCGATGACAGCCTCGCACAGCTTGCGCTCGATTGTCTGTTCCGAGGTGTAGAAGTTCTGCTTCACCACCTGTTGTGTGATCGTCGATCCTCCGCCAGTGGGCGTCCCAACCGCACGACTCACCACCGCGCGGCCTATGGCCGAGAAGTCGATGCCCTCGTGCTCGTAGAAGGACTTGTCCTCGGCGGACAGCAGAGCCGCCTTCACAAGGGGAGGCAGGTCGTCAAGACTCACAGGCTGCGAATTGCGTTCGGTGAGTTCCCCGAGGAACACACCGTCATGGCTGTACACGGAGGATAATTGCGTGAGGTCTGGGAACGAGAGGTCGATCGCAGACGTGTCGCAGAGGTACTTGTCTCCGAGCCCGACGGCCGCACCGTACGCCGTATTGACCGAGAGAAAACCGAAGAGGCCAACCCAGGTGGCAGCGACCATAACGATGACACCAACGCCGAATAGGGCTGGAAGTCTTTGGCGGTTGCGTTCGATGCGCTCGATCTGTCGGATCGGTGGTTCCATCGTCCTACCCGTTGGAGCTTGGTGCTGTGACTCGCACCGGTACTATCGGCACAAATCGAGCATAGGTACGCACTTCAGATAGGTAACGGACTTCAGTGAGCAGCCCGAAAGAACCCATATACGGTCCCGACGACATGGATTCGTGGGATCCCGACACGCAACTCGGTGAGCCGGGTGAATTCCCGTTCACCCGCGGGCCTCACAGGTCGATGTACACCGGGCGATTGTGGACGATGCGCCAGTACGCCGGGTTCGGAGACGCCGAGGCCACGAACCGACGCTTCAAGGAGCTGCTTGCGGCTGGTCAGACGGGCCTGTCGGTCGCCTTCGATCTCCCCACACAGATGGGCCTCGATTCCGATCACGAACTGTCAGCCGGTGAGGTTGGGAAGGTCGGCGTAGCAATCGACTCGGTCGCGGACATGCGCACGCTCTTCGATGGCATACCGTTGGCTGAGGTCTCAACCTCGATGACGATCAACTCCACCGCCGCGGTCCTGTTGCTGATGTATCAGATCGTTGCAGAGGAGCAAGGTGCCTCGGCGTCGGATCTCAGGGGGACGGTCCAGAACGACGTGCTCAAGGAGTACATCGCACGTGGCACCTACATCTTCCCAGCAGCGGCGTCGCTCAGAATCACGACGGATATCTTCGAGTACTGCGTCAAGGAAATCCCGAACTGGAATCCGATCTCGATCTCGGGCTATCACATCAGGGAAGCAGGGTCGACGGCCGCTCAGGAGGTCGCTTTCACGATCGCAAACGGTCTCGCATACGTCGAGGCTGCTCGATTGGCTGGCATCGACATCGACGAACTCGGGCCCCGGATCTCGTTCTTCTGGAACTCCCACAATGATCTCTTCGAAGAAGCCGCCAAGTTCAGGGCGGCCCGCCGGCTGTGGGCGAGGTTGATGCGTGATCGCGTGGGTGCGACAGATCCTGCGTCATGGAGAATGCGATTCCATACGCAGACGGCCGGTTCGACGTTGACCGCCCAACAACCACTCAACAACGTCGTCAGAACCGCGTACCAAGGGCTGGCAGCGGTGCTGGGCGGCACGCAGTCCCTGCACACCAATTCCTACGATGAAGCTCTCGGTCTGCCAACAAGCGAGGCGGCCATGATCGCCCTGCGCACACAGCAGGTGCTCGGTTACGAGTCCGGGGTTGCCGATGTCGTGGACCCGTTGGCCGGTAGCTACTACGTCGAGTCCCTCACGGACAGGATCGAGGCTGATGCCCTTGCCCTGATAGCGTCTATCGATGAACTCGGTGGTGCAGTCGCCGGAATTGACGGCGGTTTCCAGCAACGCGAGATCGAGTCCGCTGCGTACGACTATGCGCGGGCGATCGATGCGGGCGATGCGACGGTTGTAGGCCTGAATCGGTTCGAGGTGCAAGACGATGTTGAGCCGGACGTGACCCGTGTTGACGAAGCGCTTGGCCAGGCCCAGGTCGCACGTCTCAACGACCACCGGACGGCGAGAAGTGCGACCGGGGTTGAAACGGCGCTCGCCGCGGTGACTCAGGCCGCCCAGAGGTCACAGAACGTTCTCTACCCGATGAAGGATGCGCTGGTCGCCGGTGCCACGATCGGCGAGATCACGGACGCACTCATCCCAGTGTTCGGTCGCTACCGACCATCGCGCTAGAAGTTCGCGCGACTCAAGACCGCGGCCCGGACGTCGCCTCGACGAACCACGTGTCCATCTGTCCCTTGCCCTTGACGTCGATCGTGCCACGGTGGTCGCACACGAAGTCGTCCTTGATCAGTTCGTGCGTCGCCTGCGAGATATGGATGCGCCCGGGGACGCCGTGAGACTCCATCCTGGCCGCGGTATTGACCGTGTCGCCCCAGATGTCGTACTGGAACTTGTACGTTCCGATCACGCCCCCTACAACGGGTCCAGAGTTGATGCCGATGCGGAAATTGACATGGTGGCCATGTACGGGAGGGAGGGTTTCGAAGTGAACCCGCATGTCGAGAGCGAGCCCTGTCAGGGCAGTTGCGTGGTCCTCGCGGGGAAAAGGAACGCCTGCTGCAGCCATGTACCCATCGCCGATCGTCCGAATCTTCTCCACCCCGTGATCCTGGACGAGGGCGTCTACAGCCGAGTACACCTCGTTGAGCCACTCGACCATCTCCTCAGCAGACATCGTCTCTGACAGCGGGGTGAATCCCACGATGTCAGAGAACAGCACGCTGACCGAGTCGAAGTGGTCTGCGATCACACCCGGTTCGCGTTTCAGCCGCTCAGCGATCGGCTCGGGCAGGATGTTCAGGAGAAGGCGCTCTGACTCTGCCTTCTCGTCCTTCAACTCTGCAAGCAGGCCGCGCATGAGGTTTGCGTTCGCCTCCTGAAACTGCTCAAGCGTCTCGACACGACCTTCGACTCTGGCCAACTTCTTCCGAAGGGTCCTGTTCTCGCGCTCGATAAGCGAAGCGTCGGGCGGGTCGGTGCTGGTCACGTACCGAAGAGCACGGTGACACACGTACCGTTGTGGAACCTCACGGGGGTGTCGGAACCGAGCGGTGCGATCTCTCCGTACGCGTAAAAGCCGCTGACCGGAATGTCTTGATCAAGTCCATCGACGATGCGTTCGATCTCTCCGCCTGCCCGTGTTCCGAGGATCAGGTTCCGTGTTGCGCACGAGGCGATGAGCATGCCTTCGGGGTTCGCTCCCGATGGGAACGATGCAAGAGCCTCAGTGAGGGAGCTCTCGGCGCCGGTAAGGATCTGGTCGTTTGTTGCCATCGTGAGCTGCACAGTCGAACCTTCGGGCACCGAGCCGAAAAAGCCAGCTGAGCCATCGGTCTCGTCGTAGGTCAGTGCCGTGCGGAGGTAGTACCGATTCGTGCCCTCATCCAGGATCGCAAGCGGGTTTGCGATGGACGGCTCGCTTCCCTCTCCGAGATAGTGGCGATAGAAATTGATCACCGGCTCGCCGTCGATCTCATAGACATTGTGATCGTCGGCCCGTGTCACGACTGCAGTCCGTCCTACCGGATGCCAGCCGTGAGCGACTCCGATGGACACGTTGAGTTCGCCAGAGATGAGAAGGATCGGCAGTGAGTCCGAGACGATCTCGCCGTTGTAGATCTGCTCTGCTCCGACCCACGGCGATGCAAGTGGGTATGGCGGCACCGCCCCTCCACCGAAAACCGGGGTATCTGCTCCGAGAACCGCTCCCATCTCGAATGTGACAGAAGCAGGGTCGAGCAGTTCCATCGTCGGCGTGACGATGACAAGTGCTGGCGGCTTGTCTGTCTTTGCGCCGGCCTGCTCGACCGCGTGCCTCACGGCGGCGTTTGCATCGACCGATACGTCGCTGCCGAGGCCCGCGCTGAACGTCAAGACATCAGATGCAAACAGCGTCAGCGTCGTGGAACCCTCGGTGTAGTCAGAGGCCGATGACATCGGGGCCATCGTTGTGCACCCGATCAGTTCGATATCTGGATACTTCGCGAGCACGACGGCGAGGAAGTCCTCGATGTCGAGATCATGCGAGGCAAGCAGCAGTCCTGCTTGTGGTGCGAGGCCCTCGAGTGCGTCAGCACACTGCACCAGGATGTCTTTGGCCGCGAACTCGCCGTCGAGTTCCTCCGTATGCCCGACCGTCATTTTCAGCATTGTGGACACCTCACTTGCGTCATGATGGGACTGTAGGGATTCGGCTTGAAGCGTGCCGCAACACCGTCTACTTGATGACCATCAGGATCGAGCCCGCCGACACCGTGTCACCGACCTGAACCTTGAGGTCGACGATCTCGCCCGAGGCAGTGGCCTTGATCTCGTTCTCCATCTTCATGGCCTCGAGCACGCAAACGGGGTCTCCGGCTTCGACTGCCTCGCCCGCTTTGTGGTGGATCTTGACGATCGTGCCCTGCATCGGGGCTGTGACAGCCCCCTCGCCGCCGCCTGCGCCGCTTTGTTCGCCGAGCTTGGGTGCCTTCCGCCGCGGTGCGACCCTCGTTCCGGAACCCGGAGCGGACAGCACGTTCGCCCAGTACTTCACGCCGAACCGGCGTCCTCCAACCTCGACCGTCATCGTTCGCTCTGACAGTTCCTCGTCCTCTGGGAGCGTTGGCGCTGTCGCCCGGTCGAGACCGGTGAAATCCATCGAGTCTTCGACCAGCCGTGTGGTCACATCCCCTGAGAGGAACGATTCGTGCTCGAGTATCTGCAGATGGGCACCGATGGTCGTGTCCACTCCGCCGACCTGGAACTCCCGAAGGGCGCGCTTGGCTCTCCGTATCGCCTCGGCCCGATCGCGGCCTGTGACGATCAGCTTGGCGACCATGTTGTCGTAGTACTGGCTGATGGTCGATCCCTGCGAAACGCCGGAGTCGACTCGGATACCGGGCCCCGACGGCTCTCGGTACTTCACCAGCGTGCCCGGTGTGGGGATGAAACCTCGAGATGGATCCTCGGCGTTGATCCTGAACTCGATCGCGTGGCCGACAGGGTCCGGTGTGTCCGTGATGGAGAGCGGTTCGCCCATGGCGATCTTCAGTTGCTCGACGACCAGGTCGATTCCGAAGACCTCCTCGGTCACGGTGTGTTCGACCTGTATCCGAGTGTTCATCTCAAGGAAGTAGAGCGACCCATCCGAGAAGAGGAACTCGACCGTTCCAGCCGATTCATACCCGGCGGCATGTCCGAGGGCGAGGGCGAGGTCACCGAGTTGCGTCCTGAGTTCAGTCGTGAACGCCGGGGCGGGCGCCTCCTCGACAAGTTTCTGATGTCTGCGTTGTAGCGAGCAGTCCCGCTCGCCAAGGAATACGCCGTTTCCCTGACGGTCGAAGAGAACCTGCGCCTCGATGTGTCGAGCGTTGTCGAGATACCTTTCGACGTACACCGCGGCGTTTCCGAACCACGACTCCGCCTCGCGACCGGCGGACTCGAACGCTTCCGCGAGTCCGTCCTCGGTGTGAATCACCTTGAGGCCTCGTCCACCACCGCCAGCTGCGGCCTTGATCGCCACCGGGAAGCCGTGCTCCTTTGCGAAGTCGGCCACCTGCTCTGCGGTGGTCAGTGGTTCCAGCGTCCCAGGGACACCGCGTACGCCCGCTGCCTCGGCTGCGAGCCGTGACTCGATCTTGTCGCCCATCATCGATATGGCGCTTGGTGGAGGGCCGACCCAGATCAGACCCGCGTCGACGACGGCCTGGGCGAAATCTGCATTCTCTGCAAGGAAGCCATAGCCGGGGTGGACGGCAGATGCGTTCGATTCGGCTGCGATCTCAAGGATCCGTTCCACGTTGAGATACGACTCGGCTGCTGGTGCGGGTCCAACATTCCATGCCTCGTCTGCCATCGACGTGTGCATCGCGTCACGATCGAGCTCTGAATAGATGGCGATCGTCCGAATGCCAAGGTCCTGGGCAGCACGGATGATGCGAACGGCGATTTCGCCTCGGTTTGCGATGAGGATTGATTCCACGGTGTGCATCTTAGAAGTTAGAAGGTTCGTCCGGTCCGCCCGGGTTCAAGCTTCAGACCTGAAGGCCGCCATTCTGGTTACTGCCAGGCGAAGCCGAGCGAACGCTACAGCGGAATGTTTCCGTGCTTCTTCGGCGGGAGGGTCTCGCGTTTGTTGCGAAGCATTTCCATCGCACGAACGAGACGCGGCCTTGTCTCGCGAGGTTCGATTACGTCGTCGACGAGTCCCCGTTCGGCGGCGACGTAGGGATTGTTGAACCGCTGTTCGTAGTCCCCGACAAGTGCCGCCCGCTTGGCTTCGGGATCGTCGGCGGCTGCGAGGTCACGACGGTGGATGACGTTGACCGCGCCCGCGGCTCCCATGACGGCGATCTCGGCAGAGGGCCACGCAAAGACGACGTCGGCCCTGATGGCTCTCGAGTTCATGACGAGGTATGCGCCGCCATACGCCTTTCTCAGGATGACGGTGACCCTGGGAACCGTCGCCTCTGAGAACGCGTACAACAGCTTCGCTCCGTGGCGGATGATGCCTTCGTGCTCCTGTCCTACTCCAGGGAGGAATCCGGGGACGTCAACCAGCGTGACGAGAGGGATATTGAACGCATCACAGAATCGGACGAATCTCGCACCTTTGACAGACGCGTTGATGTCGAGCGTTCCTGCCAGCGCCGCTGGTTGGTTTGCAACGATCCCGACCGTGTAGCCGTCGAGTCTGGCGAGTCCGACGACGATGTTCCCGGCCCAATGCTGGTGCACTTCGTAGAACTCGCCATCGTCAACGAGTGATTCGATCACCTCGATCATGTCGTATGGCTGATTCGAAGAATCAGGGATGATCGTCGTGAGGCCTTCATCCATTCGGTCGGCAGCGTCAACGGGTGTGAAGAACGGTGCAACCTCCATGTTGTTCGACGGCAGCAGTGACAGCAGGTAGCGAACCTCTTCCATCGCTTCACGATCGTCAGCGACGACGAAGTGCGTGACGCCTGACTTCGAGGCGTGTGCGTGCGCACCACCGAGGTCATCCATGGTGACTTCTTCTCCGGTGACCGTTCGTATGACGTCGGGTCCCGTGATGAACAGGTGGGACGTTCCTTCAACTTGGAAGATGAAGTCCGTGAGGGCGGGGGAGTACACGGCTCCTCCGGCGCATGGGCCCATGATCACAGAGATCTGGGGGATCACTCCTGAAGCACGGACGTTGCGTTCGAAGATCCTGCCGTAGCCGTCGAGGCCCGCAACGCCTTCCTGGATTCGTGCACCGCCGGAGTCCTTGAGGCCGATGATGGGTGTTCCCGTTTCCATTGCCAGGTCGAGCACCTTGCAGATCTTGTCTGCGACCACTTCTCCGAGGCTTCCGCCGAATCGGGTGAAGTCCTCAGCGAACACGAACACGTTCCGCCCGTCGACCGCTCCCCACCCTGTTACGACTGCATCCCCGATTGGACGCTTCTCCTCGATGCCGAATCCTTGAGAGCGGTGCTTCACGAATGGGTCAATCTCTTGGAAGGAACCCTTGTCGAGCAGCAGTTCGATCCGCTCTCTCGCGGTGAGTTTGCCCGCGTCGTGCTGGCGGTCGACGGCGCGCTGGTTGTCAGCTTGCTCCGAAGCCGCGCGAAGTTCGCGAAGTTTCTCTATGCCTTGTTCTGTGCTCACCGGTCCTCCCGGTAGGCTCGCCTGAAATCGTGTTGAGGGTTCGACTCGCCTGGACGGAATATGGCTACACATTATGACACCGTGCACCTCACTGAGGTCGCGTCGACCCAGGATGAGTCTTCTAGCCGGTTCGATCGGTCAGGAATCCCCACCTTGGTCGTCGCGGAACGACAGTTCGCAGGCAGGGGGCGGCAGGGCAGGTCATGGGATCAGCCCGATCGGGCGATGTTCGCTTCGTACACGTACGAGACGGAATGGCCCGTGCCGACACGAACGCTGATTCCCCTCGTTTGTGGCCTCGCAATGAGAGAGGCGCTCGCGGCCGTTGCAGACAATGGAATCCTCCTGAAGTGGCCGAATGACCTCATGCTCGGCGACAGGAAGGTCGGCGGAATTCTCGTCGAGGCGTCAGGTGACCGGATCACGGCAGGGTGCGGTGTGAACCTTTGGTGGCGCTCGCTACCCGAGAATGCGGCCACGTTGTACAGCGACGAACCCGGTCCCGAGGCAGCACATGACCTGGCTGGTCTATGGGCCGAGCGGTTTCGACAGCACATCGCACGAGGACCGGACGATTGGGGTCGCGACAAGTATCTCGCTGCCTCTTCGACCGTGGGAAGAGCCATCGCCTGGGACGCGGGTGAGGGCGTGGCGACCGATCTTGCGCCTGATGGCGCGCTCATCGTCGTGACGGACAGCGGAACGGTAAACATCCACGCGGGCGACATCCACACTCGACGGTAGACCACTACTCTCGCGGCAGACCGGAGGAGACACGTGGCCGTTCAAACAGGCGAAGGCACCGTAGAGATCATCTACGGCAGCACCAGCGTGCCAGCAGGCCCGAGAACGCTCGGTGGATATCTCGCCCGCTCTGCACTTGTTGGAGAGTGGCCGACCGTGTTGGTATTCGGCCCGGAACCGAAACCGACAAGTGCAGTGAAGAACATGTGCCGTGTGCTTGCTCGACATGGAATCGCCGCACTCGCACCTGACCTGACGGAGTCGCATGACGCGAACGCGTCGATCTCCCAGGCGGTCGCCAACTTCCTGGCAGACCCCGCAGGAGAGTGGTCGAATGCCGAGTACGGGTACGGCGTGATCGGCTTTGGCGTCGGCATCTACGACGCGACGCGCCTCGCAGAACTTGATGGAAGAGTGCTCTGTGGCGCGGCCGTCGGCAGCACGGTTGACGACTTAGCGACAGACGCACTTGCGGCGGCGGCGATCCCTGTCGTGGCGATTCTCAGCCGTGAGGATGAGTCCACCGATGTGGATCTATCAGTCTCCGCCCGCGATCGTGCACCGCAGACGACGTTCGTCGTGTACTCGAACGGGAAGCAAGGATTCTGGGACGAGACCTCGGACGGATTCGACGTAGAACTCCAGACCGATGTCGTTGAGCGACTCGTGGATTTCTTCTCGGGCCAGCTTCCACCGAGGGTCTGACGTGCCGAAATCCGTTGTCACAGGGGGAGCGGGGTTCATCGGCTCGAACCTTGTCGATCTGCTTGTCGATGAAGGGCATGACGTCCTTGTCCTCGACGATCTCTCCTCCGGTTCGATCTCGAACCTGAAGGGCGCAAGGAGTCGGGGGAACGTCACGCTGCATCAGATCGATATCACCCACAACGAGGTGGTTGACATCGTTCGGGGATTCCAGCCCGAAACCGTGTTCCATCTCGCGGCACAGATCGACGTCCGCCACTCCGTCTCCGATCCTGTGATGGACGCGACGGTCAACGTGGTTGGCACGGTCAACGCGTTGGAGGCGGCACGTCACGGGAACGCCGAGCGCTTCGTCTTCTCATCCTCCGGCGGTGCGACGTACGGCGACACGTTCAACATCCCGACGCCGGAGACCCAGGAGCGGAACCCTGCCTCCCCGTATGGCGTGTCGAAGGCCGTCGTCGACCAGTACTTTGCGTACTACGACCAAGCCCATGATCTTGACTGCATGTCGCTCGGCTTCTCAAACGTATATGGGCCACGACAGGATCCGCATGGTGAAGCGGGAGTCGTAGCAATCTTCATCGGGGCGCTCCTCGCAGGCAAAGCCCCAACGATCTTCGGCGACGGCTTTCAGACTCGCGACTTCGTGTTCGTCGAAGATGTTGCCGACGCCCTGCTTCGGGCGTCGAGAATCGGTGGTTCCCGCTATCTCAATATCGGGACAGGAACCGAGACGTCAGTGATGAAGCTCTACGACACGATCGTTGACGTGATCGGCCGTGACATCGCCCCAGTGATGGCTGCGGCGAAGCGCGGCGAGCAACTCAGGTCATGCCTCGATGCGACCGCTGCGATGGAGCATCTCGGTTGGGAGCCATGGACGACCCTTGAGGAGGGCATCCAAAAGACAGTGGAGTGGTTCCGCTCGTCCTGAGCTATAGCTCGTCGAGCGTCTTTGGCCAATCGTCCTTCAACAGCTTCGACAGAGACCGATCTGCGAGGATCCGGCCGTCGGTCTGACATCCGGGGCAGTAGTTGGTCTCGCGGTTCGATGCAACGATGCGCTGGATTGGTGCACCGCACACCGGACACGTCTCACCGAACTTCCCGTGCACAGCCATGTCGGGGTGGAACGCGGTGACCTTTGTCGGGAATCCATCCCCGGTCTCCTCGATTCTCAGCGTGGTCCACTCGTTGAGAATGTTGATTGAGGCATCGTGAAGTCTGGCGATCTCCTCGTTCGTCAGATTCGCGTTCATCTGCGTGGGGGAGAGCTTGGCTCGGTGCAGGATCTCGTCTGCGAACGCACCGCCGATTCCTGAGAGGTATCGGGCATCGGTCAGCGCTCGCTTCAACGTGTGCCGGTTCGTCAGTAGCGCCTCGCCGAACTCTGCGGCCGTCGATCCAGCGATCTCGATGCCGCCAGGATCCACGGTCGGGAGATCGTCCGTGCGGATGACCGACAGCGATGCCCTCCGCTTCGTCCCGGCTTCTGTGAAAAGGAGTGAGCCCGTGGAGAAGTCGAACGACGCAAGTCCACCGCGCTTGGGAATCGGCTTCGCATCCTCCATCCATTTGAGCCTTCCAGCGACCATGAGGTGGATGACGAGGTGGAGATCTTCATCGAGGTCGATGGAGATACGTTTGCCGATCCGGTGGAGGTCGTTGACCGAGTTCCCGAACGCTGCGTCGATAGGCGGGTCGTAGGTGCGCAGCAGCGAGAACGAACCGATGCGGACTGTCGACACCGTTGAACCGATTATGCGTGGCCTCATCGCATGGATGTACGCCTCGATCTCTGGAAGCTCAGGCACGACAGATCACCTGAAGAGATCCTCGCCCGGCGGTCGTACAAGGTCGGCCACCCTCCCGTCGCCCGTGATGTCGAGCCCTCTGACGACGGCAGCCGGGATCCCTGTCGCCTTCCCCATCACCAGATCGGCTGCGCTGGCGATCTCATCAACAACCGCAACTTCGGTCACCTCAAGTACGTTGCCGTGAGTGTCCTTCGTTCCCTTCAGGTCAAGGAGCGAAGGCAGGCCGGCGATACCGATGGCAACGTCGGTGAGGCCACGTCTCCACGGCCTCCCGAAGGTGTCGGTGATGACGACACCGATCGAAGCATCGGTTGCTCGCTCGATCAGTGTCCTGAGCCTGTTCGCAGATCTGTCTGGATCAACAGGAAGAAGGAGGGCATACCCCTTCTCGACGTTCGACCGGTCGACCGCTGCATTCGCACAGATGAACCCATGGCGTGTCTGTGTGATCACGAGGTCACCACGCCTGCGGATGATGCTCGCGGCCTCGCCTTCGACGAGTGCCCGGTAGGTCTCCTCGTCAGGGATCTCACGGATCTGACCCTCGGCCTTCGACACGACCTTGTGGGTCACGACGATGATGTCGCGGTCGACGATCCCGACGCCGGTCGAGATCGCCGCACGGACGATCATCGATGCGAGGTCATCGCCGGGGGCGATCTCGGGAATGCCGAGAATCGGATGGATGGAGATCGGTTTCATGTCATTGCTCGGTCAAGGAGACTCGCCGCAAAACGTAGGCCACGATCACCGTCGAGTCGCGTTTCTTCCGCGAGGATCTGCACACCGGCGTTCTCCGCCAGGGAGACGTCATCGGAGTCGCCCGCATCGACGTACAAGACATCAAGCATGCCCGAATAGGCCTCGAGAACACCCGCGGTCCCAGAGGCAAGTCCGATGCCAGACATCACAGCATCCGCTGGGCCCTTCAACGGTCTACCTCCGAACAACGGGCTGACACCGACGCGGTTCGCACGGGATCGCACAGCCCCGGATATCTCATCGACTGCAAGGATCGGCCAGATGGACAACGGGGGGTTCGAGGGTGCGATGACGAGCACGTCTGCGTCGCGGATCGCATCGACGACACCGGGTGCCGCTGACGCCTGTGCCGCACCGTGATACGCCAGCGCTGCGACCGCACTCTCGTGGTGTCGCTCGACGAAGTAGGTCTGGAAGTCCAGCCATTCGCCTTCTGTTGTTTGTATCCATGTCTCGATGACATCGTCGGACGCAGGGATGACTTCCACATCGTCGATCCCGAAATGTGTGACGAGATCAGCCGTGATCGTTGACAGGGGTTCTCCGGACCTGAGGCGCTCCGTGCGGTGCGCACAGAGCGCGAAATCCTTGTCGCCGAGGCTGAACGATGTGTCGACACCCCATTCAGCCATCTGCTCCATCACGGCGAAGGTGTCGTTCGCCCGCCCCCAGCCATTCGGCCCGACCGTCTCGCTAAGGGTGTAGAGGACCGTGTCAGGGTCGGGAGAAATGTGAACGCCGTATCGTTCGGTGTCGTCAGCAACGTTGACGATGACCTGCAAGGAACCGG
>CAXMSN010000087.1:0-17646 GCA_964196275.1 uncultured Kiloniellales bacterium
GGCGAGCATCATCAACGTGAGCGGATCACCTGAAGGCGTGATGAGCGCTGCACCCACAAGGATGATCACGACGGCCCAGCGGCGAGACTGACGCAGCTTCTCGCTGGTGACCAACCCGAACGCTGCAGCACCGAACAAGAACACAGGGAACTGGAACGCGATGCCAAAGGCCAGTAGGAACCGCATCGCGAACTTCAAATAGAACTCTGCACCGATGATCGGCTCAAGCGCATCGCCTCCGAAGCTCAACAGGAAGACGAGCCCACGCTCAAGGGCAAGATATCCGACGACGACACCTGCGATGAACAGCACCGCAAGGATCGCCACCATCGGAATAGCCCAGCGTTTCTCTTTCTTGGATAGGGCAGGCGACACGAACCGCCAGATCTGATAGGTGATCACAGGGCTTGCAAGGATCAGCCCGCCCCAAAGAGACACCTTCATCACGACGCTGAACGCCTCTGTCGGCTTGAACGTCGCCAGTGCCGCATCGGGATCGAGCGACCGGTACGGCTCAACCAACAGGTCGAGAATCTCTTCGTTGAAGTAGTAGGCGACCAGCGCGCCGATGCCAACAGCGATCGCGACCTTGATCAACCGGGTCCGTAGTTCAACAAGATGTGCCGAGAACGGCATCGTCGTAGTCACGCTTCACCCAGTTCCGTATCAGCACCCTGCCCAGAAGAAGTCTCATCGCCAGAGCCCTCCGACCCAGTTCCTGCATCATCCCCCTGGCTCGCAAGCTCGCCCGTCCCCCTGCGGTCGCTGACGCTCCCTTGATCCCCCTGGCTCGCAGGCTCGCCCGTCCCCCTTGAAAGGGGGACGGAAGTTTGTTGATCGTCGTCTGCTGCGTCCGTGGCCGCTTCCGCTTGGTCTGTTGTCGGTTGTCGGTTGTCTGTTGTCTCCTCGGAACCAAACCCCGTAATGGCCGCCGTCGCGTCCTTCAGATCCTTCTTCACGCCCTCGTAGTCGTCCTTCACGGCACGGATCGGCTCGACCGCATCTCCCCATTCGGTCGAGATGTCCTTCGAGAACTGGGACGTCGCCCGCCGAGCCTGGGCCATGAGTTCGCCGAGCTTCCTTGCAAACTCGGGAAGGCGATTGGGCCCGAACACGATGAGCACGACAAGCAGAATCGTGATGATCTCGGCGAATGAAAGGCTCCCCATTCACCGGATGCTAGGCGATTGACAGAGTGGCGATCAGTTGCGGAACATCCGATCGCACCACGCAGCACGCTCCCGTGACTGGTGGAAGGGCAAGAACAGCCGAACACAACAAAGACCGCAACAAAGACCGCAACAAACAGGATTCCTCCTCTAGCCTCCCGCGCACAACTGGGGGCTCGGAAGGCATCCCGAACGGCACCAGGAGGCCACCAATGAAACGCCTATTCAGTTCACTGATCGTGCTCGGACTGCTCGCAGGGCTGCTTGCTGCAGCAGTCGGAACAGCCAGCGCACAGATCGCACCGGAAGCCCAACTCGGATTCATCAACGGTGCCAGCGCCGATGCCGTCTTCGTCACGGTCGATGGGTCACCTGCAGCGGAGAATCTGGTGTACGCCGATCTCGCTACAACCGTGATGGGCGCGGCAGGATCGTACGGTGTCAGCTTCAGCGACGGCAGCTTCGGCGTGGCCGTGCTCGGCGTCGGCGAGGCCGCAACCATCGTTTCGGGCTACGGCAACGACACCGACACGGCCAAGACATACCCAATCGAAGTGGCGCCGATCGCCGCCGAAATGGCGAAGTACAACGTAACGAACGCGACGTCCCTCGAATTCAGCGTGTCCATCGACGACGGGGTTCCCCAGCCCATCGCCCCTGGCGCCAGCCTCGGAGTGGCAACCGTCGCCGCAGGCATCGTCACCGTCGTCGTCCTGGAGACCTCCGCGACCGTCCCGATCAATGCGACAGTTGACTCGTACACCGATGCGTTCATCGTGAACGACGGGAGCAGCATTGAAATCGCACTCGCCATCGTCCCGTCCATGACGAAATTGATCGCCGACATCACGCCCCCTTCTCCGACACTCGTCGAGGTCCCAGACGTCGTCGGACAACCCCAAGCGGATGCTGAACTGACCATCGCAGGTGCTGGCCTCGTTGCTGCCACATCACTTGTACCTCACGACACGGTCGAGGCAGGACTTGTCATCGACACGAGTCCCGTGGCAGGGACCGAAGTAGAGATCGGGACTCAGGTGGCGGTCAACGTATCGACCGGGCCTCCTCCGCCCACTGTTGTCGAGGTTCCGGACGTCGTGGGTGACGCATCAGACGAGGCGGTCGCAACCCTCGAAGACGCAGGTCTCACAACCGACGTCGTCGAACTGGAAAGCGAAACAGTCGAGGCCGGACTGGTTATCGAGACCAATCCGCAGGCAGGAACCGAAGTCGCTCCCGGAACACTCGTGACCGTGACCGTATCGGCTGGCGCAGGTGACACAACCGTGCCCGACTTCACCGGAATGACGGTCGAAGAGGCGCAGGTGGCCGCAGAGGATGCAGGACTGTCGATCGAAGTAGTTCTCGACCCTGACGATCCTGACGAGGATGGAATTGTCGTCGATCAGGAGCCTGCAGCTGGCACGATCGTTGAGATCGGGAGTTCCGTCAACGTTCTCCTGAGCCCATTCATCGAAGACGCATGGACGATCGTCAAGGTCGACCCGAACCGCCTCCTCACGACGGGTGGGCTCCGGTTCGAACCGGAGTCGATCTCCGAAGCATCTGTGCTCGGCACCACGCTGACAGCCAAGGCGGTTGTCGACGAGACCGGTTTCTGGATCGCTGAGATCGATCTCAATTCGCTTGACGGTTCAGCTCGTGAACTTCTGGTGACCGGAACGTCAGCGGACGGGTCTGAGTACGAGCAGACGTTCAAGATCCCCGAAGCAGGCGAAACGACAGACGAAGTCGTTGTCGAAGAGACGAGTTTCCCCATCTGGGGCTGGGTCGTTCTCGGAATCGCGCTTCTCGCCGTGGTCCTGCTCATCATCCTGCTCGTGACCGGTGGTCCGAGCAAGGAAGAAGACACAACCGATACCGACTGACCCAGCGAACACCAAGACGATGACGTGGGGCGGGTAACTCCCGCCCTTCGTCGCGCCCGGCGGCGTGCGAATCTGAACCCATCTAAGAGGCGGTCTGGCGCCGCGATCTATCGGCTACTGACCGCGCAGCAAGCACGATGAAGAACAACACGATCGGTGTGACGGCCATCGTTGCAGAACCAGAGGTGTCCGCATGAAAGCTGACAACAAGGCCGGTCGCCACCGATCCCACTCCGATCACTGCGGCTGTCAGCATCATCGCCGGTACGCGGCGGACGAGCAGCGCAGCTGTAGCCGGTGGCCCGACCAACAGACCGAACACGAGCAGGGTTCCAACGGTCTGGAATGATCCGACGATCGCGAGCGTGATCAAACCGAGCATTACCGCGTGCGTGATGCCCGGGCGCAGACCAAGGAGCTTGGCTTTCTGGTCGTTGAACGACAGCACGAGGAACGGCCTGTAGAGGACGACGCCCGCGACGAGGGTGATGAGAGCAACTGCGGCGAGCACGACTAGGTCATCGTTCGTAACACCGAGGGCGTCCCCGAACAGGATGCCTGTGAGGCTTCCTGCATACGACGCGGTGCGAGAGATCAGGATCACGCCGATTCCGAGCATGCCAACGAACAACAGGCCGATTCCGGTGTCTTCTGAGAACGTCGTCTGGCTGTGGACGAGGTTGATGCCGATGATCATGACGATCGCAGCGATCGCCGCACCCAGAAGGACGTTGAAGTCGAGCAGGATCGCAAGGGCGATGCCGGGAACGACACCGTGAACCAGCGCATCACCGAGGAACGTCATCCCTCTGATGACCACCCATGTGCCGATGAGCGCGAGGGCGATCGCCGCAAGCGAGCCGCCCACAAGGGCGCGCTGCTGGAAAGCAAGCTCGAACGGTTCGATAAGCCAGGTCATGCGTCATGACGGTAGCCCGCATCACGCATTGGGCGGAGAATCGCAATCGTGACGAGCGATCCCCCGACACTTCAGGAGCGTTGAACGTCGATCTCCGTGGCCTTGACGGACACCCAGATCGACGAACCGACCTCGATTCCAAGAGCCGAGACGGACTCCGTCGTTACCTCGGAAGTGAGCGGGATGGGTGCGTCGACGCTGACACGACAGCGATCCGCCATGGTCTCGATATGGGATACCGTTGTCTTCCAGGCATTCCGAGGGCTGCCTTCTGGCCTCTGCCGATGGAGCGACACGGCTCGGGGATGGATCGTGAGGAGCGTCGGTCCATCAGTCGGAGAGTCCGCAACGTGCATGACGTGCGTCCCGACCACGACCACTCCGTCTGCAACTTCGCCGCGCAACAGGTTCGTACCCGCAAGGTCAGCGGCGTACTCGGTCCGGGGGCTCCGTGTGATCTCCTCAGCTGAGCCGACCTGTGTGATCTTGCCGCCCTCGATCACATGGACCTCATCAGCAAGCAGGAAGGCCTCTCCGGGGTCATGGGTGATCAACAGCTTTGGACCGCTGAAGGCATCGAGATGTTCTCCCAGAACCCTCCGGGCCTTCGCCTTCGTGGTCACATCAAGCGCAGCGAGCGGCTCATCGAGCAGCAAGATCGAAGGATTCGTGGCAAGCGCTCGTGCAAGTGCGACGCGCTGAGCCTGCCCACCCGAGAGATCGCGTACGGATCGATTCTCCATCCCTGACAGATCGAGTCGATCGCACCATTCGGAAGCCACCGAGTCAGCTTCGTCAGCAGACATGCCTCGGCTTCTGAGGCCGAAAGCGATGTTGTCGGCCACAGACATGTGTGCGAAGAGCAGGTGGTCCTGGAACATCACACCAACGCCACGCTCTTCGCTCGCAACGAATACGTCGGGGCGTCGAGCGTCAAGCATCGTTCCGTCGAGCGCGATGGAGCCCCTGTCGATGGCGATGAGTCCCGCGATCGCAGCGACGACTGTGGACTTGCCTGCACCGTTCGGTCCGAGCAGCGCGACCGTTCGGCCCGGGCCGATGTCCAACGAAACGTCCAAGACAAAGCCCTCGTCTCGGTCGATACCGAAGTCGGCCACGAGACCGGCGGCATCGATCATGTCGGCCTCCACCAGCGGTCACGGAGCAGGACCAGCACGGTCATCGATATGACGACCATGATCAGGCTGACGGCTATGGCGGTGTCCCTATCCGTTTCGAGTGCGACGAACACCGCGAGTGGAAGCGTCTGCGTTCGCCCTTGAAGGTTCCCGGCGAACGTGATCGTTGCGCCAAACTCGCCGAGTGCGCGCGCCCAGGTGAGGGCAAACCCCGCAATGACCGACGGCCAGATCATCGGAAGGGTGACCCGTCGCAGAACCGTCCAGGCTCCCGCCCCGAGTGAGGATGCAGCATGCTCGTACCGCTGGTCCATGTTCCGGAGCGCTCCCTCGACCGTGATCACGAGGAACGGCATGGACACGAACGTGACGGCCACCAATACACCCCACGTCGAGAACGGCAGGACCAGACCAGTCAACGAGTACAGCGGTTCCCCGATGACGCCCCGTCGCCCGATCGCAAACAGCAATGCGGCGCCACCGACCACAGGTGGGAGAACGAGCGGCAGGAGAACAAGCGAACGAACGAGCGTCCGCCCCTTGAATTCAGCACGCGCGAGAACATACGCAAGCGGCAGCCCGAACAGCGCCGACATCGCCGTCGCACCCAACGACACGACAAGAGAAAGGCGAATGGCGTCGACAACGATGTCGCTCGTCAGCAGTGACGGTAGATCGGACCAAGGGGTGCGACCGATGAGCCCGACGATCGGCAGTAGGAAGAGGGCCACGCCGAGGCCGGCAAGCACGAAGAGCGCCACTGGCGTTCGCCGTACCGATGTCCGCCGCTTCGCATCCGTCATGGGAGTTCGAATCCGTGGTCTTCGAGAATCGCTGCACCCTCCGCCGATGTGACAAAGCGGATGAACGCCTCACCCCCGGCCGGGTTCGGCGCAGACGCAAGCAGGGCGATCGGGTACTCGGCTGTCACGTCGTGGTTGATGGGAACCGTGATCGAGTCGACCAATCCCGACGCGGATATCACATCCGTGACGTAGACGATTCCTGCATCGATCTCACCGAGGCCGATCTTGAGAAGCAGGGATCGAACGTTCGGCTCATTGCTGTCAACCGACGGATCGACATCGGCACTCGCCAGAACCTGACGTGCGAACGCGCCACACGGTACCGATTCGGCACAGAGGCCCACGAAGAGGTCCGTGCGCGCAAAGTCCTCGAGTCCAATGACAGCACCGGGGTTTCCTGCCGGGACCGCGATCACCATGTGGTTCTCAACGAATACCTCCGCCGTGCGTTCGGCGTCACCACCAGCTACGACCTCATCCATGGTCGCGACACTCGCGGATGCGAAAACGTCAGCTGGCGCTCCTTCAAGTATCTGTTCGCGGAGCGCTGCGCTCCCGCCGATGTTGAGCAGCACGTCGAATTCGGGGTGTACGCGTTCGAAGGAGACTTCCATATCTCGGAACACATCTGAGAGCGAGGCTGCTGCCGACACCACAACCTCTCGGCTGTCGGTCTCCGATGCATCGCTGCATCCGGAGACTGCCATAGTTCCGGCAAGCATCAACGCCACCCATCCGAGGATCGTCGCGTTCACGCGACGTCACCGATGGACGAGAGGTCGTACCCTCCTACCGATTCGAGCTTCATGCGGAACCGTTGACCGAGAACAACATCCATCGCCTCTGCGAACACCGGCGCTCCAGCCCACTTCCGTGCAACCCAGAGTTGCGCCTCGTGCGTCTCGATCGGATGGAACACAGCACCGGCCGCACGAGCCGCAGGCTCGATCGTCACCGCGGGCAACCCTGACATGGTGGCGTGGCTGGCGGCTTCAACATGGCTTGCCACGATGGGTCCCGGCGCCGAGCCTGCGACTTCGACGAACGCACGTTGTACGCCAGCACCCGCCTCTCGCTGTACTACCGGAATCTCGCCCGCAAGAGCTGGCAGCCACCACTGATCATCAGAGCCGATTGGAGCGGCCAGCCCGACCTGCCACGACACCAGCCGATACCGAATGATCTCGAGCCCCTCGGGGATCGCTATTCGATCGGCATCGCGACCGTGCACAACACTGGCATGAACGCGTCCAGCGGCGAGCGCTTCGACCGCCGACTTCGTGGATGTCGCGATCGAGAGTGCGGATGCCCCCCGCTCGCGAAGTATCCGCTCGAGAACAGCCAGTCCTGGTTCACACCCCGCGATGACGAGACCCGGCCGCCCGGGCCCGAACGTGGAGAACTCTCCGTTGACTATCACTCCATCAGCTGCCTCCCAATCCGAAGCCGAGGAGCTCACTTCGGTTGAGACGATCTGGTCTCCCACCGTCCCGGTCCTGAGTGGCACCCCGTGTGCGGCATCGTGGCCGCTGAGGGCGTCCACGACGGGTCGTGTCTCACCAAAGAGCCGCGACACCGGAACGTCGAGAGCAGCTGCGATGGCGATGGCCGCATCGACACGCGGCAAGTGCCTACCGTTCTCGATCGCTCCGATCAACTGTCGGCTCACACCGGACCGAGCTGCAACTTCCGCCTGGGTCAAGCCAGTGCGTTGGCGTTCAGCGTGGAGTCGATGCGACATGCTAGTATCCTAGCGTCTTCGCTCGCTTCCTGTCCCACAGCACTCAGACACCCTGATTCCACTCCATGACGGTGCTGACGGAGGAAGCGTGCGTGGGTGTGTAAAGTCGCCTACGTGCCCGACGACGCAGTATCTCTAGCAACGATTCAATGATGAACGACGAGCATCAGGCCGCTGACGACAGAACCGAGCCCGTCCCTCGCCCCGACGTCCACGAATCGCCGGCACCGACGGCACCGACGGCCATCCTGATCTCGACCCAGACCATCTGGCAGAGCATTGGGGCCGTCCTCCTGACGCTTCTCGCGTTCTGGGCCATCACGCAGGCGAGAACGCTGGTCTCCATGCTGATCATCTCGTTCTTCTTCAGCCTCGCCATGCAACCGGCAGTCAATAGATTACGCAGCCGATACGGATGGCGCAGAGGCCTTGCGGTCGGCACCATCTATCTCGCAGGGTTCGCCTTTCTCATCTTCCTGATCTGGGTGCTGATACCAGCGATATCGCAGCTCGCCCAGACGATCGGAGAGAGCGGAGGAGAATGGCTGCAGTCCCTCGATGACTGGTTCTCGGACATCTTCGGTATCGAGATCATCGATCCCCAGACGAGCGCTGAGATGTCTGCGACCGTCGAGGAGAACCTGGCTGGTTGGGTGGCCTCGGTGTTCGGTACCGTTCTCGGCTTTGCGACATCAACGCTCGGGTTCATCTTCAACATGGCCACCGTCGCGATGTTCACGTTCTATTTCACCGCCGATGCCCCACGGATCCAGAGAGCGGTCCTCTCCCTGTTCAGGCCGGGGCTCCAGCAGAAGATCGGATGGACATGGGATGAAGCGGTGACCCAGACGGGCGGCTACTTCTACTCCAGGTCGATCCTGATGTTCATCAACGGTCTGGGATTCTTCTTCACAATGGTGCTCGTCGGGGTGCCGACCGCACTTGCCATCCCCCTTGCCCTGTTCGGTGCCTTCGTCTCCGTATTCATTCCCGCAGTCGGCACCTACATCGGTGGAGCGATACCGATCTTCGTCACACTGGCCATCCAGGGATTGGTCGCCGGCTTGGTCGTTCTCGGATACGTGCTCGTGTACCAGCAGATCGAGAACTACTGGCTGAGCCCCAAGATCAGTGCGAACACGATGTCGCTCAACGGCGGCGTCGCGTTCGGTGCGGCGCTCGCTGGCGGGGCGCTTGCGGGCCCGATGGGTGCCTTCATGGCCCTACCGGTGGCAGCGTTGATCACCTCGTTCATCTCCAACTACGCCGCACACCATGACGTCGTCTACGAAAGCCCCTTCGCAGACGATGAGGAGCTCGAATCGGAACCGATCCCAGAGTGAGTCCGTCAACGAACCCTCAAGGGCGCTTGGGCCGTCAATGGGGTCGCTCACTTCGCCGGGTCATCCCGAGGTCGAGCCACGGAGGTTTCACACCTCCAAATAGCCGACCAGACGCCGTTGCCGTTATTGCAAGCCAGAATGCGCCGCGCATTCAGTCGCTCCTACCCCTCCGCCACTTCCGCATGGCCAAGTCGCCGTTCGCGTTCTACCGCGGCGCAGCGAAGCTGATGGCGATCGATCTCGCGGGAACACCTGTGACGGGGCTCAACGCCCAGATCTGCGGAGACGCGCACCTCTCGAACTTCGGCGTCTTCGGATCACCAGAGCGAGACCTCGTATTCGATGTGACAGACTTCGACGAGACGCTACCCGGACCGTGGGAGTGGGATGTCAAACGGCTGGCAGCCAGCTTCGCAATCGCAGCCCGCCACAACGGGCACTCGGCACGGCACACACAGGAGTCCGCCATGAAAGTGGGCGCGGCCTACCGCACGGCGATCGCTTCGATGGCAGACATGAGCTACCTCGATGCGTGGTACGCACACGTCACCGTCGATGACATCCAACAAGCTTTTCACACCGTATGGTCCAAGAAGAGACGGAGAGCGTCTGAGTCCTTCGAGCGCAAGACACGATCCAAGGACAGCCACCAGGCGCTCAGGAAACTCACCGAAAGGGTTGATGGCCGATCCTCGTTCAGGATCGCTCATCAACCGGGTCTTGTCATCCCGTTACGAGACCTGCCCCAATCGAATGAGACGGACGCATTGCGGGAAAGGGTCACTGCGGCGTACGCCGAGTACAGCCATACGGTTCCCGGCAATCAGCAGACGCTGCTCAGCCGCTACACGCTCGCCGATGTCGCCGCAAAGGTTGTCGGCGTTGGGAGCGTTGGCACCAGGTGCTTCATCGTCCTGCTCCGAGGCAAGGATGACAACGATCCACTCTTCCTACAGGTCAAGGAAGCTGGGCCATCGGTTCTTGAGGATCATCTCCCAGTGAGTTCCTATGCGAGCCACGGAGAGCGCGTGGTCGCTGGCCAGAGGCTGATGCAGGCCGCAAGTGACAGCTTCCTCGGCTGGACGCACAAGGGGGCAACCGGCCACCACTTCTACTGGAGACAACTCAAGGACATGAAGGCCTCCCCCGAGGTCGACGGCGCATCTGTGAACCAGCTGCATTCGTTCGCCGGCCTGACTGGTTGGACACTGGCGCGGGCGCATGCCAGATCGGGAGACGCCGAAGCGATCGCCGGGTACCTCGGGTCCGGTGACGTGTTCGACAAGGCGATCGCTTCATTCGCACAGGCGTACGCGGACCAGAACGAACACGATCACAAGGCATTCGTCAGAGCGATCCGCTCAGGCCGCATCGAGGCATCCGACGCCGTTCCAGCGACATTGGCTCTTTGAGGTCAGGACACGCCGGAATCGATTGACCGTCGCATCTCCATGATGTACATACCGATGCCGATCAGTAGCGCAACGCCGAGCACCGGAGTGGCGACCCGCTTGATCGACGCTTCCACAGCGATCAATCCGATTCCGAATGCCGTGACGCCGAAACCGACACCGTAGAGAACGATCTTGTCCACCATCTGCAGCCCATCGGGATGGGTCCCCTTCGCCATCACACCGAAGAGCGCAAGCGTCATGACACCGACGAACATGAAGTGATCGAGCGTGAGTATCAGCCCCAATTCAGAGGGCGTGAGGGCATCGATGTCGGCCGTCTCCGAGATGATCAACGACAGCAGGTATGTGAACACGAACATGTTCGCCACGAGGAACACCAAGCTCAGCCTGGCATAGGTGCCGACACCCGCGCCCTTCCAGCCGGACGGTTTCAGGTGACCTCGGAGCCGCCCGATCACGATACCGACACCAACAAGTTCCATCAGGGTCGCTGGGCCAAGAAGCTCCTCGTTGTCGAGGATGAAGGCCAGCACGAGGACCGCACCGGCAACGAAGATGAGCCACATTTGGGCAACACCCCACCTGTCATCCCTCAACGGACGTGAACCCCGGATGAGCCACTCGTTGATCGCCACGGCCGCAAGGATCAGGAAGCCGATCACCATCGATGGAGGATGGGCATCAGCAAGTGAGCGAGCCGTGTCGTCTGAGAGCCCAGGAATCTCTCCCTGCGAGGTGAATATGCCAAGGAGCACGCCGAACACTGCACCAATGGAGAGCGACAGCCACGACAACATGATGCCGAGCCTGACGACGCTGCTCTCGGCATGTGCCCTGTTCTGTCGGAACAACCACACACCGAACCAGATCACCACGATGAAGAGCAGCGTGCCGAAGATGGGCCGCTGGATGCGATCACCGGGAATCCGGTCTCCCGCAAAGAAAGCCAACACGTACAGCGGGATCGCAAAGGTCATGAACCACGCCATGCGCATCGCGGAGGCAACCCGTGCCCCACTCAACGACCCGCCTTCCGAGAAGATAAGTAGTGCTACGGCTGAGACCGAAAGGGTCAACCAGCCGAGGGTTCCCGCATGGACGTGTGTAAGCAACGTGTCGTGATCCGGTGCGTACACATCCAGCCCGTTCAAGATGCCCACCACGATGGTGAACACGAACAAGATCATCGCAACGCTGAACATTTTCGTAGCCATGGGCCACATCGGTGATTGGCGCGGATCCGCCATCGAAATTCCTCCTCCAGAGATTCCCGCCACAACCGTACACAAGCCGACAGTCCGATGCAGGTAAGGCAGAGTGTCATTGGGGTACCATCGCCCGATGTCCGGACCCCTGGCCACCATCCTCGCCCTGTCGCTCGCCCTCTCGGCATGTGCGGGGGCCAAAGCGGACGCGCCTCTCAAAGAGGGCCGCACCGTGTACGGAAACGTCTGTTCTGCCTGCCATGGCAACAGTGGGCAAGGCGGCGTCGGGCCGTCTCTTGCCGGGGTCGTTGAGACGTTCCCATCGTGCGAAGACCAGATCGAGTGGATCACGCTCGGCTCGGACATCTGGAAGCGAACGTATGGCGATACCTACGGCGCCCTCGGCAAGCCGGTCGAGGGAGGCATGCCAAGCCATGCAGACAGCCTCACAGATCACCAGATTGCGTCCGTTGCGGCGTGGGAGCGGTCCACTTATGGCGGGATCACAGAGGCAGCTGCCATCGACCAATGCGCTGTTGAGACCGCAGATGAGTGAGACACCGGCGTTCGCCGATCCGCGCCTGTCCTCGATCGAGCACAAGGTCGTACGCCACGGGAAGGTCGGCTCCCTTGAGGAAGCCGCCGAACTCCGCGGCGTCCCAGCCTCAGCCGTCATCAAGACGATGGTCGTTCGACGAGGCGACGGTGACTATGTGTTCGTGCTCGTACCGGGAGACCGCGTGATCGACTGGTCGAAACTTCGCTCACACATCGGCGTGCGGCGACTGTCGATGCCAGACGCAGACGAGGCGCTCGACGTCACCGGGTACGTCAGAGGAACCATCACTCCGTTCGGCTCCTCCCATCCATGGCCCGTCATCGCTGACACTCTTGTCTCGTCCGGGGCCGTCTCCATCGGAGGCGGAGCGCGCGGCGTATCGTTCACGCTGGACGGGACGGACCTCTGCCTTGCCCTCAACGCGGACATCTCCGATGTCACCGGGATCCGGGTGAGTCAATGACCAGCGTGCGTGAGCCAATGCAGCGCTATTTCGCAAGTGGGCCCGACCAGCCACGGGCCCGGCGCGTCGGCGACGCGATCGTGATCGGAGTCGGCCTCTTCCTCATCCTGTGGACCGCAGTGAACGCCGATCGAGTGGCTGCCGCAGAATTGGCTCTCGTCGACCTTACTCGCAGCGTTCCTTCGTGGTTCGAGCAGATGTACACAGTCGCATACTTCCTCGGGTTTGCGATGGTCGTTGGACTGATCGTCGCGGTGCTCGGCGAGGGAAAGAAGCGGCTGGACCTCCTTCGGGACATCGTGCTTGCGGTCATCGGTTCACTTGCGATCGGCGCGTACCTGGCTTGGCAGGTTGGCGACGCTTCGGATGTCGTCCTCTTCCCCGAATTCATGGACAGGGATGTGAGCCCCACCTTTCCGATGATGAGGGTTGCCCTTCTGACGGGGGCCGTGGCGGTGTCGTCGCCCCACCTCTCACGGCCAATACGCAGGTTCGGATGGGCGATGGTGCTGCTGGTAGCCGTCTCGGGTTTCAGTCTTGGGTTCGGCTTTCCGAGCGATGCGGTAGGTGGATTCGGGATGGGGCTCGTCGCAGCCGGCGGCGTGCTTCTCATCTTCGGTTCCCCACGGGGGTATCCGGATGTCGCTGCCGTCTCAGCTGCACTTGCTGACCTCGGCCTTTCCGCCCGCGGTCTGACACCAGTCACAGATCAGTCCTGGGGCGTCCAGCGTCTGCTCGGTGAGATTCAGGGTGGAACAACGATCGAGGTGAAGGCGTACGGGCGTGACGCCACCGACTCGCAACTGCTCACCAAGGCGTGGAGGACCCTGTGGTACCGCGAGGGCGGTCAGACGTTCAGCTACAGTCGTCTGCAGGCCGTCGAGCACGAGGCTCTGGTTCTCCTGATGGTTGGGAAGCATGCAAGCAATGTTCCTGAAGTCCTCGCCGCTGGGATCGGCGGAGATGACATGGCTCTCCTTGTAACGACACGGCAAGGAACATCTTTCGACAGCGCCTCGTTGACACATGAGCTGCTTGTTGCGGCGTGGACCGAGATCAGGAACTTCCACGATGCCGATATCTCGCACGGATCGCTCACCATCGATGCCTTCACAGATGACGATGGTGCCCCCATCCTTCACGATTTCTCGTCCGCTTCCCTCAACGCCACGCAGGTCCGCATCAATCTCGACACAGTGTCGTTCCTCTACTCCAGCGCGACCGAAGTAGGCGTCGACGCAGCTGTCCATGCTGCCATCGACGGAATGGGAGTCGACGCCCTCTCACGGGCCCTCCCCTTCCTCCAGACGCCCGCGCTGACACGAGCTGCGCGGCGGCAAGTGGAGAAGCCGAAGAAGTTCGTCGGCGATCTCCGAGAAGCCGTCGCAACCGCAGCCGATGCTGAACTTCCCGAACCAGCGAAGCTTCGAAGGGTCCGGGTCAAAGACCTCGTGATGCCTGCGTTGTCGCTCGTGGCAGCGTATGCACTGCTGTCGATGCTGACAGACATCGACTTCGTCGCTGTGTGGGATGTCATGCAGGACGCAACGTGGATATGGGTCTTCGTCGGCTTCGCCATCGGGCACATCGTCTTCTTCTTCGAGGCATCCAGCATGCTGTTCGCCACTGGCTCCGCACTCCCACTCAGACCACTCACGGTCCTTCAGGTGTCTGTCAAATGGATCGGACTCGCAGTGCCGAGCGCTGCCGGCCGTGTAACCATGAACACTCTGTTCCTGAGGAAGTTCGGCGTGCCCCCGACTATTGCGGTGACACAGGGTGCACTCGACGGCGTCGCGGGGTTCGCCGTCGAGGCGCTGATATTGCTTGTCGCTTTCATCGCCGCTGACATCGAGCTCGAGATCGACACAGCCGATGTCAATTGGGGACTGATCCTTCTCATCGTTGTGGTGATCGTCGTTGGGTCTCTCATCGCCATCACCCGCATCGCGAAGCTGCGCGAGACGGTCGTCCCCGTCATTCGGGATGCATGGGACCTGCTCATGGGCATCCTCAAGGATCCGATACGCACCCTCGGTCTTGTCGGAAGCAACCTCGCTGCACGGACGATTCTGGCGATCGTGCTGTGGTTCATTCTTCAAGCCATCGGCACACCGCTCCCCCTCATAACAACGTTGGTAGTAACCGTCGCGACGAACTTGTTGGCCGGGCTTGTTCCGATCCCTGGCGGGATCGGTGTCGCAGAGGCCGTATTGACCTCACTGCTTGTATTCGCCGGCCTCAATCCGGAAGAAGCGTTCGCGGCGGCAATCGTGTTCAGGATCTCAACCTTCTACATCCCAGCAGGCGAGGGATTCTTTGCAATGCGATGGCTGGAGAAGGCCGATTACCTCTGACCCGAACCCCTGCGGCGAAACTGCCGACCACAGCATCGCCGGTACGATTCGAACATGAAACCAGCGGCCGACCGGAGTCCGACTGAGAGAGCCTCACTCGACGTAGGGCGGAGAGGACGGTTCGACCTCGGATTCGTTGGAGCAACAGCTGCCGTGGCTGCCGTAGCTGCGGTGGCCGTCGCCGCTGCTCTGGCCTTCGTGATACCGAGCATCGTGGAGCGTCACCTCCTTGAAGGGACTGCCAATTCGATCCACGACACGATCCACGAGATCGCCGACTCGATCGGTCCTGCGGGGAACCTCAGCGAGGAGAACCTGGAAGCTCTCCAATCCCAGATCGATCGATCGCTCCTGGGTCGCGAGATAGTCCGAGTCAAGATATGGAACGACGACGGGACCATTGTCTTCTCCGACGAGCCTCGGCTGATCGGCATCAACTACGGCCTTTCGGACGACTTGCTCGTGGCGTTCAACGGTGACCTCGTCTACGAAACACCATCGCTGACGCGACCCGAGAACGTGTTCGAGCGCGGTCTCGGCGACCTTCGCGAGTATTACGTCCCCTTCCACAACTCAGACGAGGGGGTTGATTTCGTATTCGAGGTATATGAAATCTCGGACAACCTTGTCGACACCGTGGACAACATTCGGTATGCGATCTGGATCAGTCTCGGACTCGGGGCGATGGCGCTCCTCGCTGCGTTGGCAGCAGCAACGATCGCCAACGCTCGAGCCGAACGAAGACAGAAGGAGCGCTCAGAGCGACTCATCAGGCAACTGTTGGAGGCGAGGGATGATGAGCGGACACGGATCATCGGGGCCTTGCACGACGACATCGGCCAGCCGCTGTATCGGATCCTCTTCGGACTACAGGCGACCCGCGCCATGGTCGAACAGGGCTCCGATGCTCAGAACGAGTTACTCAACCTCGACAGTCTCGTGCGGGAAGTCGACGCGACGCTTCGATCGGAACTCACCGCGCTGCGCGACGAGCCTGGCGTAGAGATCGATCTTGAACTGGCACTGGCTGAACTGGTGGAGGTGGCTGAAGCGGAGACCGACCTGGAAATCGACTTCGAATCCGATGTCGACGCTGACCTGCCGCTCGCCCACCGAGCGACGTTGTACCGAGCGGCGAAGGAGGCCCTCACGAACGTCGAGCGTCACGCCCATGCCGTTCACGTGACGGTCCGACTCATCGAGGGCAGGGAATCTACGATGGTCGAGGTGATCGATGACGGTGCAGGTGCAATAGGCAATCCTGGACTGGGACTCACCACCACGAGGGACAGGCTCGAGGCGATCGGCGGGGGTATCCAGGTGGAAGACGCAAAGGGCGGCGGGACGCGATTCGTCGCATGGGTACCGCTCGAACGATCGGTGTCACCATGATCAAGGTTGCGATTGCAGACGACCACCGCATCATCAGGGACGGTATCGAACTCCTCCTCTCCGGAACCGACCACATCGATATCGTTGCTCAAGCGAACGACGGCACAGAGTTGCTCCGGATCCTTGAGGACACTGACGTCGACGTCGTGCTCCTCGACGTACGCATGCCCGGCATGACTGGACTCGACGTCATGGAGCGCATTACAGCGCTCGACGCCGACTTAGCAGTCGTCATGCTGAGCATGTACGGAGACCCGGTGTACGTGAGCAGGGCCATTGAGCTCGGGGCATCGGGCTACCTCCTCAAGAGCGTCGGCCAGGAAGAACTTGTGAAGGCCATAGACACGGTCGCGGCAGGAAAGTCGTACTTCCAGACTGATGTGAGCGGACCCCTCGTCGCACGAATGGTCGGAACGGGCGCACCCGGCCCCGTGGGAGATATCACGATCGAACAGCGCGAGATCCTCCAGCTCCTCGCCGACGGCAACGACAACAGCTCTATCGCCCGTTCACTGTCGGTGAGCGACGCCACAGTGAAAGCGAAACTCAGGGCGATCTATGCGCTGCTTGGCGTCCAGCGCCGCTCAGAGGCCGTTGCGGTAGCCATGAGGCTCGGACTCATCACGTAGTCGGTCGCTTCGCTCACTCCGTAGTACCTGATACGTAGTACGTACTACGTGATCGGTGGTCTGAGGTCTCTCGGTAGGGCCATAAGTCACAATCGAACGTCCGAATGGCTATCTGAGCGCGACCCAAAAGATGCCGTATACGGGCGGTTGTCCTCTGCCGGGCGAGCGCCCATAGCCATACGTTGTCTGGATGGGAGATATCCGCCGCCATACAGGTGGGGAACCGACCAAGGAGGAGACTCACATGCGGACCAAGGGCAGATGGCTCATGGTTGTGTTTGTCTTGGCACTTGTTGCCGCGGCGTGCACCTCAGATACCGAAGACACAACGACAACCCAGGCACCGGCGACGACGGTGACGACAACGACGCTGGGAACGACGACAACGGTCGCACCCACCACGACCGAGGCTCCACCGACAACAGAGGCACCGGCACCCGTGGATCCCGCCGAGCGTTCGTTGGATGCTCCGGTGGCGACAATCACGGTTGATGGCGACCCTTCGGATTGGGAGTCAATTTCTGGTCTTGCGACGACGCTCGAACCGATCGTCGATCGAGCAGGCGATGCTCTTGAGAGCAAGGACGTCACGATCAAGATGGCGCACGACGATACGTACG
>CAXMSN010000088.1:0-21576 GCA_964196275.1 uncultured Kiloniellales bacterium
CGTGGGCGATTCAACTCGAGACCTTCCAGGCGGCCGGCCGCGGCGTGTTCGCCCTCATCGAGATGTTCATCTTCATCGGCATCCTGCTCATGGGTCTCATCTACGCGATCCGCAAGGGCGTGCTGACGTGGGAGTGATCGAAAAGTTCGGTGCGCCGAAGCCGTTGTCATGGCTGCTGAACTGGTCGCGCAAGTACTCCCTCTGGTATTTCCAATTCGGTCTTGCATGCTGTGCGATCGAGGTCATGGCCGTTGCCGGGCCGCGGTACGACTTCATGCGGTTCGGAATCGTTCCTCTCCCGGCATCGCCGCGGCAATCGGACTTGATGGTCGTGGCTGGCACCGTGACAGACAAGATGGCTCCAGCGGTGAAACGGCTGTTCGACCAGATGCCCGAGCCGAAGTACGTGATCTCGATGGGTTCATGTTCGAACACGGGTGGCCCGTATTGGGATTCCTATTCCGTGACGAAGGGCGTCGACCAGATCGTCCCGGTGGACGTGTACGTCCCCGGATGCCCGCCGAGGCCCGAAGCGCTGCTCGAAGGCATCATCCTGCTCCAGAAGCAGATTCAGAACGAGGACGTGAAGGCGAAGTGGAGTGGAGTCGATGAGCGACCAGCCTGAGTCCACAGAGACCGAAGCGTCCGAGCCGAGCGAGCTTGAGGCCTATGCGTCAGATCTGACCGAACGCCTCGGTGCCGAGGGGTACACGGTCGAACTCGACACAGTTCGCATCGATGTGTCCCGTGACAAGTGGGTGGAGACCATCAACACCGCACGCGAGGAGCTTGAACTATTCAGCTGGCTCTCCGCGATCGATTGGTCCAAAGAAGTCGAAGTCGGAGACCCCGTCGCGGACGTCGATGATCTTGATGAGCGTTTCGAAGTTCTCTGTCGTCTGTCGTCGGTCAAGAACGCGGACGGCGCCATTTTCGTTGTCACGCTGCCAAAGGACGATGCCACGATCCCATCGCTCACCTCGACGATCGCGGGCGCAGAGTGGCACGAGCGTGAAGCCCACGAGATGTTCGGCATCGATTTCGACGGCAACATGAATCTGACGCCGTTGTACCTCCCGGACGACTTCATCGGGAACCCGCTTCTGAAGTCGTATCCGCTGATCGCCAGGGAAGTCAAGCCGTGGCCCGGAGATGTTGATGTTGAGCCGATGCCCGTCGCCGAAGAAGAGGCGGGGAGTGACTCGTGACCACTCCTGACATGATCCACAGGTCCGAGGCGGCCGTCTCTGTTGAATTGCAGACGCCGGAAATGACGCTGAACCTCGGCCCACAGCATCCGTCAACGCACGGTGTGCTCCGGCTGATCGCAAAGGTTGACGGCGAGCGTGTGCGGAGTGTTGAGCCTGTCATCGGCTACATGCACCGCGGATACGAGAAGATCTCAGAGGTCCGCACCTATCTCCAGATCACCGCCCTCGTGAACCGCATCGACTGGGTGTCCGGGTTCGCAAACGAGGTTCCGTTCATCCTTGGCGTGGAGAGGCTCGCCGGAATCGAAGCGCCGCCACGTGCCCAGTACATAAGGATGATCCTCACCGAATTGGCTCGGATCTCCTCCCATCTCGTGTTCATCTCCTCCTATCCGCTCGAACTCGGTGCAACGACCCCGCTCATGCATGCCCTTCGAGAGCGCGAGTACATCCTGGAACTCATCGAAGAGGTCACCGGTGGACGATTCCATCCGAACTTCAACAGGGTCGGTGGCGTGAAGCCGAATTATGGCGGAGGCTCGACCACCAAGAAACAGTCGATGGACCTTCCCTCAGGCTTCTTCCAGCGCACCAGCGAAGCGATGGACCGGATGGACACCATCGCCAACGACATCGATCAACTCGTGACCGGTAACGAACTGATCAAGATGCGTACGGTCGACGTGGGGGTCATCCCCGCGGACAAGGCCCTCGAGTACGGGCTCACGGGCCCCAACCTGAGGGCATCGGGAGTTGCGTACGACCTTCGCAAGGTCGAGAACTACCTGCCATACGACGACATCGATTTCGATGTAGCCGTGAGAGAGGGTGGCGACTGCTACGACCGATACATGGTTCGTCTTGACGAGATCAGGCAGTCGGCCAGGATCGTGCGGCAGGCGATCGAGAAGATCCCGACCGGTCCGCTGCAGGCGAAGGTGCCAAGGGTCCTGAAGGTGCCGAGGGGCCAGGTGTACTCACGGGCGGAGAACCCGAAGGGCGAGTTCGGCTACTACATCGTGTCCGAGGGCGGGAAGATGCCGTATCGGCTGAAGATCAGGTCGACCAGTTTCTCGAACTTGACGATCCTCCCGTGGGTGCTCAAGGACCAGCTCATCCCTGACCTCGTTGCGATCATGGGTTCGCTCGACTTCGTTCTCGGGGATGTCGACCGATGAACTTCTGGCTCGAACTCATCATCAAGCTCGTGCTGGTCATGGGCGTTGTGCTCACCGGGGCCCTTGTCGTGATCTACGCAGAGCTCAAGGCCGGTTCGCACATGCAGTCACGCATCGGCCCGTACTACGCGGGAGGTCGGTGGGGATGGGCGCAGCCGCTCGCCGATGGGCTCAAGTTCCTCCAGAAGGAGGACCTCGCGCCGGCTGAGGCGGACCGAACCGTCTACGGCTTTGCTCCCTATGTCGTGATGATGTCCACGATCGCCGTGTTCGTTGTGATCCCGTTCGGTCCTGATCTTGTTGCGGCAGATCTTGACCTTGGTGCGTACTTCCTTCTCGCGATCTCCTCGATCTCTGTGCTCGGAATACTGATGGCGGGTTGGGCGTCCGCGAACAAGTACTCGCTGGTTGGTGGTCTGCGAGCTGCTGCACAGCTGATCGCCTACGAGCTACCGCTTGTCCTTGCCGTGGTGGCTGTCGTTGTCCAGGCAGGCACGATGTCCCTCAACGGGATCGTCGAGGCTCAAGCAGAGACATGGTTCACCATCGGCACGTTCGAGGTGTCAGCTCCCTTCCTCCTCAAGGGGCAGTTCATCGGCTTTGCGATCTTCATGATCGCTGCCGTCGCCGAGTTGTCCCGTATCCCATTCGACATGCCGATCGCGGAGTCGGAGCTCACCATGGGTTACCTGACCGAGTACTCGGGCATCCGGTTCACGATGTTCTTTCTCGGTGAGTACGCATCGATGATCGCCTTGAGCGCGATCGCAGCCACGCTCTACCTTGGCGGATACGCCCTCCCAGGCCTTCCTGGAGACTTTGCCAACTTCGCAGGGCCGGGGGTCCTGCTCGGAAAGATCGCGGTCCTGGTCTTCTTTTTCATATGGATCCGATGGACGTGGCCTCGCATCAGGGAAGACCAGTTGCAGCGACTCGCCTGGCATTGGCTGATCCCACTGGCGCTGTTCAACATCGCGATCGTGGCGACGTTCAAGGTGGTCTTCTGATGTCGAAGCAGATCCAGTTCCCGTTCCCTGGACTCTTCAAGGGAATGTGGCTGACGCTCAAGACCATGGTGAAGAAGGCTCCTGTGACCATGTACCCCCAGGTTCAGGAGATCCCTGTTCCAAGGGCTCGAGGCGTCATCTCGCTCGACGTCGACAATTGCACCGTGTGCATGTTGTGCGCACGGGAATGCCCGGACTGGTGCATCTATATCGAGGGCCACAAGGCAGAGCAGCCGTCGTCGAAACCCGGCGGGAAGCCTCGAGCGCGTGCGACACTGGATCGTTTCGACATCGACTACAGCCTGTGCATGTACTGCGGCATCTGCGTCGAGGTGTGCCCGTTCGATGCGCTCTACTGGAGTCCCGAGTACGAGTACAGCGAGCATGAGGTCGCGAACCTGCTGCACAACAAGGGAAAGCTCACCGAGTGGCTTGCGACTGTTCCCGACCCTCCGTCATTGGAGTCGAGATGACCGTGACGATCGGAGACTTCTTCCGCGAGACCGCCAACTGGGCGTTCCTTGCGATCGCGATTCCCACGCTGCTCGCCGGATGGCGGACTGTGACGAGCAACAACATCGTTCGTGCGGTCCTCTATCTCGTCATCTCGCTCGCCGGCTCCGCTGCGCTGTTCTTCATGCTCGGTGCAGAGTTCGTCGGCTGGACGGTCGTGCTCGTGTACATCGGCGCTGTGATCATCTTGTTCCTGATCGGGATCATGATCACGAGAGCACCTCTCGGGCAGGAGGCAGAGCTCAGCCATCCGCGTTCTGTCAGGGCGCCGGCAGCGCTGCTCTCGACTGTGATGTTCGGTGTGATCACCTGGGCGATGGTGGATGCATTCGGGAGCAACGCCATCGAGCCGTTCGAGCCGACTGTTACGTCTGATCTCTCCTTCCTGATCTTCGATCGATTCGTGATCCCGTTTGAGGTCGTCTCCTTCGTGCTGCTCGCGGCGCTCATCGGCGGTATCGCTCTTGCTCGCAAGGATGACGGGGAGGGTCAGCGATGACCATCGTCCAGTTCCTCATCGTCTCTGCAGCGCTGTTCTCGTTCGGCTTGTACGGGGTGATCACTCGAAGGAACGCCGTGCTGGTGCTCGCCTCGGTCGAGTTGATGCTCGCAGCGGTGAACATCAACTTCGTGGCGTTCGATGTCTATCTGGGGGATACGACGCACGCTGGCCAGATCTTCTCACTCTTCATCATCGCCCTGGCAGCCGCTGAAGTCGGCATCGGCATCGCGATCATCTTGATGATCTACCGCAACAGGCAGTCTGCAAACGTTGACGAACTCGATTCGATGAAGGGCTAGCCATGACATCCATGACGAATCTCTTCAATCAGCTCATCCTCGCCACCGAGGAAGTCGTCCACACGTCTGAGGAAGCCGAACACGCGGTCGAGGCTGGCATCACGAGTGGACCACTCGTCGAGTGGGCCTGGCTGATCGTCGTTGTCCCTCTCGTAGCTGCGTTCCTGATCATGTTCTTCGGTAAGAAGATGCCGTGGAAGGGTTGGGAGATCGCCTGGGGTGCGATCGCCTTCGTCGGCGTCTACGGCACCGTGCTCTTCGTCCTCAACGCAACTCAAGGAGTCCTCTACGAGGGGACGGTTGAGATCGCCACGATCGGAACGAACATCCTCGGCGAGCCGTTCGTGCTCGAATGGGGATGGATGGTCGACGGCCTTTCGATCATGATGTACTTCCTCGTTGGCGTGGTCGGAACACTCGTTTTCACCTATGCCAAGGGCTACATGAAGGGCGACATCCGGTTCACCTGGTTCTTCGTGTCCTTCTCGCTGTTCGCAGGTGGCATGCTCGTGCTGGTCTCCGCACCGAACCTGATCCAACTCATCGTTGGATGGGAACTCGTTGGCGTGTCGTCCTATCTGCTCATCGCCCACTACTGGGAAGACTTCGACAATGTCGATGCAGGCAACAAAGCCTTCATGGTCAACAAGGTCGCTGATGCAGCGCTCTTCCTCGGCGCCATCATCATGGCCGTGTCGGTCGGCTCCTTCAACTTCGAGACGATCCTCGATGTCGTCGTCGAGGGCCACGAAGGGCCGCTGAGTCAATACGCATTCTGGGCTGGCTTGCTTCTGTTCATCGGTGCGATGGGCAAGTCCGCACAGTTCCCCCTCCATGTGTGGCTGCCTGATGCCATGGCTGGGCCGACGCCGGTCTCAGCGCTCATGCATGCGGCGACGATGGTCACCGCCGGTGTGTTCCTGCTTGGCCGTCTGTTCCCGTTCTACCTCGACGTTTCAGGACTCTTTGCAGGTGACGTTCGGGACATCATCATCGTCATCGGTGGGATCACACTGTTCTTCACCGGCCTCATCGCCCTGGTTCAGGACGACATCAAGAAGGTGCTTGCGTACTCGACGGTTTCCCAACTCGGTTACATGATCGCTGCGATGGGCGCTGGCGCCTATACGGCGGGCCTGTTCCACCTCTTCACGCATGCGTTCTTCAAAGCGCTGCTCTTCCTCGGTGCCGGTTCGGTCATCCACGCCGTTCATTCGAACAACATGTCAGACATGGGCGGACTCAGGAAGAAGATGCCGATCACATTTTGGACGTTCATCATCGGCACGTTTGCGCTGATCGGGGTGTTCCCGTTCGCCGGCTTCTTCTCGAAAGACGAGATCCTTGCATCGATCAAGTACGCAGGTGGTGATGGCGGCCAGGACATCGCCAACCTCATCCTCGTGCTCGGCATACTGGGTGCGTTCGTCACCGCGTTCTACATGACGAGGGCCGTCGCGCTCACGTTCTTCGGCGAATACAAGGGTGAAGCACACCCCCATGAATCGCCGAAGTCGATGGCCTATCCACTGATCGGTCTTGCATTCTTTGCGGTGGTCGCGGGCTGGGTGAACATCCCTGGCGTTTACACCGGATTCACCGACTGGCTGGCGACAAGATCTCCTTCGACCACCTTCGACCTGCACCACGCCGAAACTTTCGATTGGGCAGTCGTCGCCGCTTCGACGATGTTGGTTATCGCAGCCGTCGTGATCGGTTGGATGATCTACGGCAAGGATGCAGGCACCCAGAAGGAGCGCGATCGCGTCCGGATCCCCGTCTTGTGGCCGCTCCTGGAGAACCTGTATTACATCGATGACTTCTACATGAAGGGCATCGTGCGCCCGATAATGGGCCCGATCGCACGCGTCATCCTCTGGTTCGACATGCGTGTGGTCGACGGCGTCGTGAACGGGGTCGGACTGGGGGCGAAAGGCCTTGCCAGCGGAGTGCAGGTGATCGATGCCGAGGTCGTCGACGGTGTTTACAACGTCACCGCAGCAGGGACCAGTGCGTCCGGAGATGTGCTCAGAAGGTCTTTCACCGGCCGTGTGCAGCAGTACGCAGCTTTCAGTTTCGTGGGCGTGATCGTGATCGTCGTCCTGTTCGTTATTTTCTAGGAGGAGCAACCAGATGGATTGGTTTGAAAACGGCTGGGGCCTGAGCCTCATCGTGTTCTTGCCCGTCGTCGGCGCGGCAATAACGTTGGCCATACCGAAGGCGAAAGAGACCGCTATCAAATGGACGGCTTTGGTCTTCGCGCTGGTGACGCTTGCGCTCACCGTCGTCCTTGCGGTGCAGTTCGATTACTCGGCTGCAGACACGTATCAGTTTGGAACAGCGATTGACACGACGTGGATCGAAGCGATCAACGCACATTTCCATATCGGAGTGGACGGGATCTCTCTGCCCATGGTCGTGCTCGCTGCATTCATCACGGTGCTCGTGATCATCTACTCGTGGAACCATTGGCCAGAGCCGCACAACCCGAAGCTCCTCTTGGTGTTCGTGCTCATTCTCGCTACCGGTATGACGGGTACGTTCGTTGCACTCGATCTCGTGTTGTTCTTCGTGTTCTTCGAGGTTGTGCTTCTGCCGATGTACTTCATGATCGGCATCTGGGGCGATCGGGGCATACGTGAAGTCCCTGTGGTCGGGTGGAAGATCGAGATGCGTTTGTACGCATCGCTCAAGTTCTTCGTGTTCACCCTCTTCGGGTCAGCGTTCATGCTCCTCAGCTTCATTGCGCTGTACTTCCGGTCCGGGGATGCGCTCGACGGGGTGCGTACTTGGTCGATGGTCATCCTGAGCGAGATCGGTGCGGGCGGAGAGATCTTCACTGGTACGTTTGCGTTCTTGGTGTTCCTCGGCCTCTTCCTCGGCTTTGCGGTCAAGGTGCCGATGTTCCCGTTCCACACGTGGCTCCCGGATGCACATACGGCGGCGCCAACCATCGGATCCGTGATCCTTGCCGCTGTGTTGCTGAAGCTCGGTACCTACGGGTTCATCAGGATCGCACTTCCGATCATGCCTGATGAGGCCGTGGCGTGGGCTCCGTTCATCGGACTCCTGGCAGTGATCGGAATCATCTATGGATCGCTGGCTTGTTTGGCACAGACCGACGTCAAGCGGCTCATCGCGTACTCGTCCGTCGGGCACATGGGCTTCGTCATGCTCGGAATCGCGACGCTCACCGACATCGGCATCAACGCTGCGATCATCGGGATGGTTGCCCACGGGCTCATTACCGGCCTCCTCTTCTTCATCGCCGGGTCGATGGCTCACCGGTTCCACACCAGGGACATGGGGCGCCTTGGCGGGACGATGGTGCTCATG
Source organism: uncultured Kiloniellales bacterium (assembly GCA_964196275.1). Lineage (GTDB taxonomy): Bacteria > Actinomycetota > Acidimicrobiia > Spongiisociales > UBA5794 > UBA5794. The sequence goes on from CAXMSN010000088.1 coordinate 8,047, forward strand.
CCGAAGATGGGCCTGCTTCTTGGCTTTGCGGCCATGGCGTCGCTCGGGCTACCTGCCCTTGCCGGGTTCTGGGGCGAGTTCATGGCGCTCCTGGCATCGTTCAACCCGCTTGAGGCCATCGGCCAGACGTCCACCTTCAGGGCGTTCATGGTCATCGGTGCAATCGGAACGGTGTTGACGGCTGGCTACATGCTGTACATGCTGCGCAACGTCAACTTCGGTGAGCCTCCGGAGGAGTGGCTCAGCCAGAAGTTCGTTGATGTCGATACGGCCGAGTGGCTCGCATGGGCTCCGCTCGTCATCGGCACACTCGTGATCGGGATCTTTCCGAAGCTCGTGTTCGGTGCGACGAATCAGGCAGTGATCACTCTCGTCGAGAACGCCTTCGGAGGCTGATAGTGGGTTCGATCGACTACCACGCGCTTCTTCCCGAGATCATCCTCGCGGTCACCGTCCTGGTGACGCTTGGGATAGATCTCGTCACGAAGAAGAAGGCCTATGCGGCCATCGCTGCGATAGTCGGCCTGTTCGCTGCAACGATCCCTGTCCTCACGCTTGCGTTCTGCGACAGCCTGGAGTTCTGCTCGGGCGAATTGCCAAGAGAGTTGTTCGACGGTTCGTTCGTTGTCGACGGCTACGCCCTCGTGCTCAAGGGAGTGTTCATCTTCGCCGGGTTCATCGTGCTGCTCCTGTCGATCGGCTATCTCGAGACCGACAGGTATTACGAAGGGGAGTACTACTTCCTCATCGTGTCTTCCGTTCTCGGTGCCGTCGTCATGGCGTCGTCGCGAGACTTCATCTCCATGATCGTCGCCCTCGAGATCGTCTCGGGCTCGGCGTTCCTTCTTGCCGGGTGGCGAAAAGCGGACCCGAAATCGAACGAGGCTTCCCTCAAGTTCTTCGTCATGGGCGTGCTTGCACTTGCGCTGCTCTTGTTCGGCGTGTCGATCCTGTACGGGTTGACCGGCACCCAGCAGTTCACTGAGCTGGCAGTGCTTGCCGATGGCGTGTCCGAGACCGCTCTGTTCAGCCTCGGGGTGATCTTCATCCTCCTCGGGTTCGGTTTCAAGATCTCCGCGGTTCCGTTCCATTTCTGGACGCCAGACGTCTACGAGGGTGCCCCCACGCCTGTTACGGCGTGGCTCTCGGTCGGCTCAAAGGCGGCTGGCTTCGTTGGCCTTCTGTCCGTCTGCTACATCGCACTGCCGACGGTCACCGAGATCTGGGGCCCCGTGCTCTGGGTAGTGGCGGTGTTGTCTATGACGGTTGGAAACATCGTTGCCATCAAGCAGACGCATGTCATCCGGCTTCTCGGGTTCTCATCGATCGCCCAGGCAGGATTCATGCTTGCCCCCTTCGGCGCTGCAGCTGCGAGCGGCGCGGACCTCAGCCAGGCTTTCAGTGCAACGGTTACCTACCTCGTCATCTATGCCGTTATGAACCTTGGCGCCTTTGCGGTCGCGATCATCATCGGTACGAGGCTCGGCTCCTACGAGCTCGAGGACTGGGGTGGCTTGAACACATGGGCTCCGGGCCTCGCCCTCGCCCTTGCTGTGTTCTTCATGTCGCTCGCAGGTATCCCGCCGATGGCCGGCTGGTACGCAAAGTTCGCGATGTTCAACGCCACGATCTCCGTCGGTAGCTGGTGGGGCTACAGCATCGCCATCATCGCGGCGCTCAACGCCGTCATCGCCTTCGTCTACTACTCCAAGGTCATCAAATCGGCCTTCTTCGACAACGTACCTGAGGGCCTCGACGTCGAGGCACTCGAGGCGGCTGAGGTACCTGGCCCGATCGGGTTCGCTGTCGGACTTACGGTCGTGTCCGTGATCGTCCTTGGCGTGCTCCCCGGCCTTGCTGCCAACCTTGGCGACTACTCGTCGGAGTTCATCGCCGCCCTCGGTTTCTAGCCGCACGGTGCCGCGCACGTGCGCTGCGGCTATCTTCACGTCATGAGCACACCCGAATCCGTCGACGCCCTCGAGGCTGCGTTCGTCGCACAGGACTATGTCCCCGACCGGAGCTTGTCCGTCGCTGCGTTCCTTGCACTGAAAATGGGTCGACCACTCTTCCTGGAGGGAGAGCCAGGCGTTGGCAAGACCGAAGTCGCGAAGGTCCTCACGAGCATTTTGGACGGCGATCTCATCCGGTTGCAGTGTTACGAGGGGCTCGACGCAAGCCATGCGCTGTACGAGTGGGACTATCCGAGACAGATGTTGGCGATCAGACTCCTCGAAGCGAGCGGCGACGAGGCAGACGTGACCGACATCATGAGCGACGACTTCCTCATAGCGAGACCTCTCCTCCAGGCGGTCCGAGCGGCAGCTGACGGCAAGCCAACGGTGCTGCTCATCGACGAACTCGACCGTGCCGACGAAGAATTTGAGGCCTACCTGCTCGAGCTGCTCTCCGACTTCCAGATCTCTATCCCGGAGATCGGCACTGTCAAGGCCGTCACCCCTCCCGTCGTTGTCATCACCTCCAACCGGACGAGAGAGATCCATGACGCCGTGAAACGTCGCTGTGTGTACCACTGGATCGATTACCCAAGCGTCGAACGTGAGATGGCGATTCTCTCCCATCGTTCTCCTGAGACGTCGGCCTCCCTTGCCAAGCAGCTCGCCGAGGCCATGGGAAGGCTCCGTGAACTCGACCTCTTCAAGCCCCCTGGCGTAGCGGAGACGATCGACTGGGCCAAGGCGCTCGAGATCCTGGATGCCGAGGATCTCACGGCGGAGATCTCCGACGAGACGCTAGGCGTGGTCCTCAAGTACAGGGATGACATCGATCGCGTGCGTCAACGAGGTCTCGAGGCGATCGTTTGAGGGCCGAGGGTGATCGCGCCCTTGCGAACATCGTTGGTTTCGTGCGGTATCTGAGGCACAACGGTGTCGGCGTTTCTCCTTCCACAGCAGCTCTGCTTGTCCGAGCCACGGGGCTTGTTGGCCTGCACTCGCGTCGCGATGTCAAAGCTGCATTTCACGCCCTTGTTGTGACGGACCACACCCATGAGGCGGTCTTCGACGAGGGATTCGAGAGATTCTTTACCGGTGATGTGCTGTACCTGCTCGACGATGTTGTTGAGAGAGCGGCAGGGCCGGATGAAGCCACGTACGTTCCGCGTGTCGGCGCCGCACCGAGTGCTGCCGGTGATGATGCCGAAGAGGTCGTGGAGGTCGACGAGGTGACCGGGAGCAGCACGATCGAGCGTCTCATGGACATCGACTTCTCGGATCTGACCGCCGATGAAGCTGAGGCGGTCGCCTCGATCCTTGCCTCGATGCAGTGGCAACCGTCCTCTGTGAGGTCAAGGCGGTGGAAGGCGTCAGCCACAGGGCATCGGCCGGACATGCGGAGAACGCTACGGACGCTCACCTCGGCTGAAGCCGATCTGATGCCCCTTCGGTACGTCGAGCGCAGGGTACGACAGCGGCCTCTGATCGTGATAGCCGACGTCTCCGGTTCGATGGAGCGGTACACCCAGATGCTGCTGCACTTCCTACACGGTGCCCAACACCGGTTCGGGCGAGTCGAGACCTTCGTGTTCTCGACAAGCCTCACGCGAATCACAAGAGAGCTTCAAAGGAGAGACCCCTCGGATGCCCTCAAACGGGTAGCAGACTCGGTCCACGATTGGTCGGGAGGTACCCGTATCGGTGACGCGTTGGAGACCTACAACCGGTGGTGGTCGCGGAGGGTTTCGAGGGGTGGTCCGATCGGCCTCATCATCTCGGACGGCTGGGACACAGGCGAGCCAGCGCACCTCGGTGCACAGATGGACATCTTCGCCCGCTCCGTCCACTCGGTTGTCTGGCTCAACCCGTTGTCTGGCAGGCCCGGGTTCGCCCCTGAGGCCAGGGGAATGGCGGCATCCCTTCCCTACGTTGACGAGTTGTTGTCCGCCGCGACGATTCGTAACCTTGCCGACGTGGTCGACTTGCTAGACACGTCGGTCGATGCCCACAGGAGGAGCGCCATCAGATGAAGGAAGTCCTAGCAGTCCACGACAGGTGGACGGATCAGGGGAAATCAGTGGCTGTCGCAACAGTCGTGTCCGTGAAGGGCTCAGCGCCCCGAGGAGTTGGGGCCAAGATGCTCATCTCGTCAGACGGAGAGATGGAGGGGAGCGTGAGCGGCGGATGTGTCGAGAATGACGTCAGAGCGCATGCGGCGATGGTGCTCGAGTCTGGAGAGCCGAGGCTGGTTACGTACGGTATCGCCGACGATGATGCCTTCGAGGTCGGGCTCACGTGCGGTGGCACGATCGAGGTCTTCATCACTCCATGGTGAGTCCAGTTGTCAGTGCCATCAAGAGCCTCAAGGACGATGAACGCCTCGGGGCGCTCGTATCGGTCGTTGATGGTCCCGACACTGGGGCCTCCGCTGTTGTCGACGTTGACAGGGGCTATGTAGCGGGAGAGATTCCGGAGTCGATCGCAGATGCCGTGCTCCAGGACGCGCTTGGACTGATGGCTCAGGAGAAGAGCCTGGCTCTGGTGTACGTAGACAGGAGAGTGCTCATCGATGTGATCGCCCCTTCGCCTGTCATGTTGATCTTTGGCGCAGGCCACATCGCACAGCCACTCTCTCTTTTTGCCAAGGAGTTGGGGTTCAGAACCGTCGTTGCCGACGCGCGGGCCACATGGGCGACCGAGGAGCGGTTCCCGAACGTCGACGAGTTGATCGCCGGCTGGCCGGAGATGGTGTTCGACCACATTGACCTGGATCGGAGGACGTACGTCGTTCTTCTCAGCCACGACGCCAGATTTGAAGTCCCGGTTCTCGAAGCCGTTCACGGTGCGCCGATCAGGTACCTCGGTGCGATGGGATCGCGCCGGACGCACGCGATCCGCGTCGAGAGGTTGCTCGCCGAGGGATGGACAGAAGAGGAGACGAGTGAGATCCATGGGCCGATCGGTCTCGATCTCAAGGGCCCGACGCCGGCAGAGACCGCGATAGCCATCATGGGCGAGATCATCCAGGTTCGATATGGTGCTGGTAGCTCCCGTCCGCTTCGAGGTTCCGATGCACCTATCCATGGCTGATCGCAGGGAACCCAGCAACGGGTACTGTCCTTCATAGGTGGTGGAGAGGAAGCGGAGTGAAGATATTCGAGGAATTCAGCGTCGCTCGTCCGATCGGTGAGGTCTGGTCGCTGTTCCTTGACATTCCGGAGGTGGCACGCTGTCTGTCCGGCGCCGAGGTGACTGAGGATCACGGCGACGGAACGTACTCGGGCGCGGTTTCCGTGAAGCTCGGGCCGATTACCTCGTCATTCGAGGGCAAAGCGACGGTTGCCGCCGATGAGGCCAAGCACCAGATGCAGATTGAAGGGCGGGGCGTCGATCGCACAGGTGGCTCGCAGGGTCGGGTCAAAGTGCTCGTTTCGCTGGTCGGCACCGATGAAGGCCACACGGATGTGTCGCTTGATTCCGATGTCACGCTCGCCGGGCCGATCGCCCAATTCGGAAGGACGGGGCTGGTCAAGGAAGTGTCCCGGCGGTTGATAGACGAGTTTGCCGATTGTTTGCACGCAAAGCTCAATGCGGGGACCGAGGATGAGGCAGCTGAGATCGAGGCTGGCGACCTTAAGGGTCTTTCGCTGTTCTTCTCCAGCCTCTGGTCCTGGATCACCTCGCGAATTCGGAGGAAGCCGGCCCGGGACGAGTAGGTCGTCTTGCGTTCGATTTCGAATTCGTGTCGACTTTCTCGGGTTTCCTCAGCACGCGCACATCCCGATTCCCTATGGTGATGGGTGGTGGTGTCGCGCGGCACTCCAGACATGTCTTAGCGGCGGAGGGATCTCGAGTGGACGTACAAATCACTGTCAACGGAGTTGACCACAGCAGCGACGTTGAGCCGAGGACACTGCTTGTCCATTACCTCCGTGAGAACCTCGGGCTCACGGGCACCCACGTGGGATGCGACACTGGTTATTGCGGCGCCTGCACGGTCATCGTCGATGGTCGTTCGGTGAAGTCGTGCACGATGTTTGCGGTCCAGGCGAGCGGGGCGTCGATCAGGACAGTGGAAGGCGTTGCCGACGGTGATGAACTCCACCCTGTTCAGGAGGGATTCTGGGAGTGTCATGGCCTGCAGTGTGGGTTCTGCACTCCGGGGATGATCATGTCGTCGATCGCGCTGCTTGAGTCGAACGACAGTCCCACTGACGAAGAGATTCGGCATGGTATCGAGGGGAACCAGTGCCGTTGTACGGGATACCACAACATCGTGAAGTCCGTGCAGTACGCCGGAGCGAAGATGCGAGGAGAAACGCCTGAAGTTGGCGTGACGGCGGAGGTGTCATCGTGAGTACTACAAGCGTCATGGGCGGGATCGTTCGCCGGAAGGAAGATCCAGCTCTCATCCAGGGCAAAGGTGTATACGTCGACGACAAGAAGTTCCATGGCGAACTCTCTGTAGCGTTCGTACGGAGTCCGTTCGCTGCTGCCACGATCGAGAGCATCGACACGTCCGCCGCCGAGGCGCTCGACGGCGTGTGGGCCGTATACACGTCCGCTGACGTGAGTCACCTCGGCCCCAACCCTGCACAGGTCCCAGTCGGTGCCCTTCGGCCGCTGCTCGCCGAAGGAGTGGTGAAGCATGTGGGCGAGGCGGTCGCGATGGTTGTGGCGTCGGACAGATACATCGCTGAGGACGCGGCAGAGTTGGTGTTCGTTGACTACGACCCGGGCGAGGCCGTCGTCGACCTCAAGGAGGCCTTCACCGACGCGGTCAAGGTGCATGCCGACGCGTCCAACACGCTGTTGACGTGGAACGGCAACGCCTGGTGGGCAGGAGTCATCGAACTTCCCGATCCACAACCCGCCATCCAGGAGTCGAAGCTAAGAGATGACGCGATCGTCGTCAGCCTCGAGATGACGAACCAGAGGTTGATTCCGACCGCCATCGAGCCCCGCGCTGTCATTGCTGAGTGGAACGACGGCTACGGGAGCGTTGAGCTGTGGACCTCATCACAGATCCCGCATGCAGTCGCGGGCGCAATCGGGATCACGTTTGGCATCGCGTCCAATAAGGTGCGCGTCGTTGCCCCCGAGGTGGGTGGCGGTTTTGGCGTCAAGCTGAACGTCTATCCAGACGAGATCCTCGTTTGCTTTGCGTCGAAGCAGCTCGGGCGCCCGGTCCGCTGGACGGAGACGCGGCGGGAGGCTGCGTTCTCCTCGATCCAGGGTCGAGGCTGGCTCGGCACGGCAACCATCACCGGCACGAGCGAAGGCAAGATCCTTGGGTACGAGCTCGAGGTGATGTGTGACATGGGTGCGTACACCCACAACTTCACGGTAGCGATCCCGCTGCTCGGGCTGTTCGTTGCATCAGGGCAATACGACATTCCCACGTCATACAAGTTGCATTGTGTGACAACGAACACGATGACGACGGATGCGTACAGAGGAGCGGGAAGGCCAGAAGCCGCCTATTACCTCGAACGCATCATCGACGTCTTCTCCCGAAGGATCGGGATGGATCCGGCCGATGTTCGCAAAGCGAATTTCTGGCCACCGGAGGCCTTCCCCGTCCAGGTGCCCATCGGTCTCACGATGGACTCCGGTAATTACGCGGAGAATCTGGATTCGCTGCTCGACAGAGTCGGGTACGACGACCTCAAGGCGAAGCGTGATGCAGCTCGGAGCGAGGGCCGGCTGCTCGGTATCGGGCTCAGCTCGTATGTCGAAGTGTGCGGCTTCGGGCCATCCGTGCTGGTTGGCACTGCGTTCTCTTGGGCCTCGTATGGGCTGCCGTCTGCGTTCAATGGATCCGGCGTTGTGAGGGTTCAGCCGGATGGCACATGCACCGTAACTATCGGAACCGGGCCGAGCGGCCAGGGCCACGAAACGACGTGGGCGCAGATCGTGTCAGACGGTCTCGGCATCCCGATGGACAACATCGAGGTGCACCACGGCGACTCTCTCGATTCACCGATGGGCGTAGGTACGTTCGGCTCACGCTCGATCGCCGTTGACGGCTCAGCCACCTTTGAGGCGACTGGCAGAGTGAGGGAGAAGGCAGCTGTGATCGCCGGACATCTCCTCGAAGCAGCAGCAGACGATATGGTCTTCGAGGACGGAGGAGCGCACGTTGCTGGCTCGCCAGATAGAGCTGTCACCTGGGCGGAGATCGCCCTCTCTGCGTACCAACCCCACACCTTGCCCGAAGGGGTCGAGGGGGGTCTTGAGTCCTCGGTTGTCTTCAGCCCGCCAAACGCCACATGGCCGTTCGGGTCACACATGGCGCTTGTCGAAGTTGATCCGGAGACCGGAGACGTCGATCTTCTGAACTATTGGGCGACAGACGACTGTGGAAACGTGATCAACCCGATGATCGTCGACGGACAGGTTCACGGGGGTATCGCACAGGGCGTCGCACAGGCACTCTTCGAGGAGGCCATCTACGACAGTGATGGGAACTTGCTCACGACGTCGATGATCGATTATGCGTTACCGTCGGCGGAGAACCTACCCATGTTCTCCCTTGACCGAACGGTCACTCCGACGGATTCGAATCCGCTCGGTGTCAAGGGCATCGGCGAAGCAGGAACCATTGGTTCTGCCCAAACGATCGTGAACGCGGTGGTAGATGCCGTTGCCCACTTGGGCGTTGAACACATCGAGATGCCTTTGAGGCCCAAACGGGTCTGGCAGGCGATACAGGACGCGAGGGGATAGCCATGTACCCACCGAACTTTGACTACGTGACACCCTCGACCCTTGATGAGGCGCTCGCCGTGCTCTCGGAGAGTGAGAACGCAAAGGTGTTGAGCGGTGGCATGTCGCTGATCCCTCTGATGAAGCTCCGGCTGGTCAGGCCTGCGACTGTTGTCGACATCTCACGGATCCCTGGACTCGACGGAGTCGTTGATCATGGCGACCACATCGAGATCGGTGCGATGGTGCGCACCGCGGAGACGGCAGGCAACGCACTCATCGCAGAACACGCGACAGCGCTCGCAGAAGCGGCGTCGGCCACAGCAGATCTCCAGGTACGAAACCAGGGGACGACGTGTGGCTCGATCGCTCATGCCGATCTCGCAGCTGATCAGCCAGCCGCCGTGCTCGCGTTGGCTGGCACGATGGTCGCTGCGTCCACGAGGGGGACGAGAGAGATCGCCGCTGCCGACTTCTTCGTTGACACGTTGACGAGTGCGCTCGAGTCAGACGAGATCCTCGTGAAGATCAAGATCCCGAAGGGCGGCAAGTCCGTGTACCGGAAGCTCGGTCGGCGTGGAGGCGGCTCCGACTATCCGATCGCTGCAGCGGCCGTCTGGGTTGACACCGACGGGAGCACCGTCGCCGATGCAAGGATCGCCGTCACCGGTGTGAGCTCGAAGCCATATCTGGCATCGGAATCCGCCGCGGCGATGGTGGGTACCGGAGGATCTGGAGAGGCGATTGCGGCAGCGTCATCCCATGCGACCGACGGAGTCGTCGTTCTCGAGGATCTGTACGCCTCGGTCGACTATCGGACGCATCTGGCCAAGGTCTACGTCAAGCGTGCGTTGGAGGACGTCCTCGCGTAGCTGACCTACATGCGGATGCACGAATGAGACGCGACACGGCCGCGATAGTTCTCGCCGCCGGTGCGTCCACACGGATGGGCCGTCCCAAGCTCGTCATGCCATACGGAGCCTCCACGATCATCGGCTCAGTCGTCGACACGATCAGGTCGTCGGTGGTCGACGACATCGTTGTCGTGACCGGCTATCACTCGGAAGCTGTTACGGATGCCATACCTGCCGGCGTGGCGACTGCGTACAACGAGAACGCAGAGACGGGCAACTTGTCATCGCTGTTCGTGGGCCTGGATGCCGTTGGAGATGTCGATGGAGTCGTCGTCGTCGTGGGGGACATGCCGGGCGTGAGTGCGGCCTCTGTTGATCTGCTTGTCGCCATGTGGGAGACATCTGAGGTGCTGTTCAGTTCCGTCCAGTACACCGATGGGCGGGGGCACCCGCTGTTGATCGATCGGTCGCTCTTCGACACTGTCCGAACATTGAGTGGGACGCGTCCTCTTTGGTCGTACGCCGAGTCGCTTGTTCCGGCTGAGGTGGCAACCGTCGATGTTGATCGGCCGAAACCGGCTGACATCAACTCGATGGAGAACTATTTGGCTGCTCTGGAGGCTCTGGATCGGGGTTGAGTCGCCGCCGAATGCCGTCGACCGCTGCCTGCATGATGTCGTGATCTACCAGCGGGTACCGATCCGACACCCACACGTCCTCACCTGACGCCAGAGTGACCTTGTGCTTGGCACCCTTGACCATGTCCGAGACCAGCGGGCTGCCGACCGTTCTGTGTGGAGCGAGATGAACGTGGAGATGTGGAACGCCATCCCCGAACACGTACACGTATACGAGTTCGGCGCCGGTCGAGTCCTTTATCGCCTTCGATGCTGCTGCGATGGTGGGTCCGAAACTTGCCGCCTCAGCACCATCGAGCTCGGTGATATCGGAGATGTGGCGGCGAGGCTCGAGATAGGAGAAGCCTGCTACCTCGCTCGCTTTGGATGAGGTGAGGCGCCAGAGATCGTCCGACCAGACTTCCGTTCGCATGAGGGCGTCGTCCATCGCCGTCCCGGCGCACAGTGGGCAATCATCTGCTGACATCTCACGAACCTACACTCTCGGCGATGAAACCGCGGCTCATAGACCTTATCGGCAGAAACGGCGCCATACCTTTCGATAAATTCATGGAGATGTGTCTCTACGACCCGGAGGCCGGTTTCTTCGCGTCGGGTGCCGTGCGGCCGGGGGAGCACGGCGACTTCGTTACGTCCCCAGAGGTCAGCCCATGGTTCGGAAGGTTCCTTGGCCGGTGGGCGATCGGGACTGCGCCGAGCGACGGTGCGATTCTTGTTGAGATCGGCTCCGGCTCCGGATCGCTGCTCGAACCGCTGGTCGATGAGGCTGGCGAGCGGTTCTCCGAAGTATTCGCTGTAGAGGTATCAGAGGCGGCGAGGGTCGCCATTACTGAGCGCGTCCCCTCCGCCACGGTGGTGCCATCCGTCGGTGATCTCCCTCATGACCGTCAGGCGGTGGTGATCGCGAACGAAGTCCTCGACAACATGCCGTCACGTCTCGTGGAGCGGACCGCTGACGGCTGGGTCGAGATCAAGGTCGGAGAGTCCGAGGGTGCACTGTCGTTCGTCTCAGAGCAAGCTGATCAGAGTCTCTCGAGGTGGTGCGATGCACGCCTCGGATGGGTGCCGCCCGGACATCTGCTCGTGGCTCAGCAGCGGTTCCTCCCGTGGATGGAGGAGCTCACGGCGACGCTCGCATCGTTCTCGGCGTGCGTGGTGGACTACGCAGGGTCGACCCGTGAACTCGGTGAGCGTGACCGAGAAGCGACCGTGAGAAGCTACCGATCGCAAAGGTCGGGGTTGGACTATCTCTCCCACCCAGGCGAGACGGACATCACGTTGGATGTGAACGCAGATGTTCTGGCCGCGGCTTCTCACGAAGCAGGCATCGAGATGAGAACGGTCGATCAGAGGACGTTTCTGTCGGATCATGGAGCCGTAGACGCTCTGTCAGATCTCTCCGATGCACAAATCGAATACGCATCCGGTGGAGACGTGATGGCCCAACTTGCATCGCGATCTGAGTCGGTTGGCGTATCCGCTCTGCTCGACAGCAAAGGTTTGGGTGGATTTTCGGTGTTCTTGATGTCGCGCTCGTGACGCTGTCGCCGGCGTTGATTGGACCCATCGGTAGCCTGTCGGTGTGAACAACGTCAAGACAGCCGCGATGCTTGCCTTCCTCGGGGCCATGTTCGTTGGGCTCGGGTTCTTGCTCGGAGGCGCGTCGGGCGGGGCGATCGCCCTTGGGTTTGCCATCGTTCTCAACTTCGGAATCTACTTCTTCTCTGACAGGATCGCCCTCAAGTCGGCCAAGGCAAGACCGGTAGAAGCGCATGAGATGCCGAACTACCACTCGATTGTTTCATCGCTTGCTCAACGCCAGAACATGCCGATGCCTGCGCTGTACGTGATCGATTCTCCCCAGCCGAACGCGTTCGCAACCGGTCGGAGTCCGAAGAAGGCTGCTGTGGCGGTCACGACAGGCATCGTCGAGATGCTTGATCATCGCGAACTCGAAGGCGTTCTCGCTCATGAGTTGGCCCACGTCAAGAACCGAGATGTGCTCATTGCGACGGTGGCAGCCACGATCGCAGCAGCGTTGGCGTTTCTCGCGAGGATGGCCTTCTGGACAGGGATTGGTCGCAGGCGCGGCAACAATGCGATAACGATGGTGATCGGTCTCGTAGCGATGATCCTTGCACCGATAGCGGCCGCCGTGATCCAGATGGCGATCAGCAGGTCCCGCGAGTTCGAGGCCGATCACGACGGAGCCGAGAGCACGGGCTCCCCGCTTGCCCTGGCCAGCGCACTCGAGAAGATCAGCGTCGGGACGTCACGCCACCCCATGGATGTGAACCCGGCCATCAGTCAGTTGTTCATCGATGATCCCCTCAAAGCGGTGAAGGGCGGTGCTCGAGGCCGGATGAGCAAGATGTTCTCAACCCACCCTCCGACACACGAGCGCATCGAACGCCTCCACCAGATGGCAAGCGGAATCAGATAATCGCTCGCTAATCGCTCGCTGACGCTCGCTCCAGACCCGCTCGGCTTCGCCGTCGCTGACAGACCACAGACGACAGACCCGCTCGGCTTCGCCGTCGCTGACAGACCAGAAGTGGAATACGTCTGAGGTCTGAGGTCTGAGGTCTGAGGTCTGAGGTCTGAGGTCTTCCGCAGAAGCGACAGTCGGCGCTTGGTTGTATCCTCGCATCTGCCTTCGCTTGACGGAGGCAGACCACGCTGGGATGCCCGAGCGGCCAAAGGGAGCAGACTGTAAATCTGCCGGCAACGCCTTCGGAGGTTCAAATCCTCCTCCCAGCACGGCAGAAGACCACAGACCTCAGACGACACAACACAGACTCCAGAAGTCGGTATAGGCCGCGTTCTGGGTCTGTCAGGGAGCGAAGCGACCGATCTGTTGTCTGTAGTCTGAGGTCTTCTGAAGCGCCTCCTTAGCTCAGTGGCAGAGCACTTCCATGGTAAGGAAGGGGTCCCGGGTTCGAATCCCGGAGGAGGCTCGTTCGGAAGTGAAGGTCGCCCGCGATCCTCACTTCCGGGTCTGGACTCACGGTCGGGTATCCGACGTCGCTCATTGCAGTAGAACGTACGGATGTGCGCTGCATATAATCCTGTCCGTCGGGCGAAGGTTCGACATACCACCGTGAGAACGGTGGACCATACGGCGGCGTAGCTCAGCCGGTAAGAGCGCTCGACTCATAATCGAGAGGTCGGCAGTTCAAGTCTGCCCGCCGCTACGCACCAAGTAAGCCACACACCCGGTTCTGGAGGACCCCATCATGGCGAAGGAAAAGTTTGAGCGGTCGAAGCCGCATATGAATATTGGCACGATGGGTCATATTGATCATGGGAAGACGACGTTGACTGCGGCTATTACGAAGGTGTTGGCTGACCGCAACGATTCTGAGTACACGGCGT
>CAXMSN010000089.1:0-23251 GCA_964196275.1 uncultured Kiloniellales bacterium
ACACGACCTCCACATCGCTTGCCTGGATCTCCGCACGACCGACCTCAATGGAGACGACGGGAGTCTCGATCTCGGTGCCAGCCAGTGCGAGCGGCGCTTCACCGCGGCGAAGCGCTGCACCGTGCCGGACACCCCGAACGATCGAGGTGTATCCGGTGCATCGGCACAGGTTCCCCTCCAAGGCTTCGACGATGTCCTCGTCCGCTGGAGTATCGGTACGCTCCAGCAGGGCCGTTGCGGATATGACCATGCCGGGTGTGCAGAAGCCGCACTGGAGAGCGTGTTCGGCTCTGAACCCTTGTTGTACCTGGCTTAGACCTTCGTCGCTCAGCCCCTCGATCGTTGTGACGTCTCGGTCCGTGATCTGGCCCGCAAGGATGGTGCACGCCTTTATCGGCCGGTCATCGACCAGCACCGTGCACGCCCCGCACACACTCGATTCGCACCCGATTTTCGTTCCCGTGAGACCAAGTTCGTCCCGGAGCACGTCTACGAGCAGCGAACCAGGGTGGATATCAAGTGCTGTCGGCGAGCCGTTGACTGTGAACGAGATGGTCATGTGTGTACCCCGTTGAGCGCGGCCCAGACCTTGTTCGGCGTGAACGGCATCGTGAGCGTGTCCTCGCCGATACCGAGATGGGCAAGAGCGTCGAAGACAGCGTTCGCAACCGCCGGCGTCGATCCGGTGATCCCTGATTCACCGACCCCCTTCAGCCCAAGCGGATTCAGGGGAGACGGAGTTTCCGTGCGCAGCGCCGTAATCGTGACAGCCTTGTCGATGCTCGGTATGGCGTACGAGGCGAAGTTTCCGTTGAGAAGTTGCCCGCCCTCGTCGTAGAGAACGACCTCTGTCAGCGCATGTGACACGCCCTGGAGGACAGCGCCATGCAACTGACCTTCGACGATCGCAGGATTGATGACCCGGCCGCAGTCATCCACTGCAATGTACCGAAGTATTTCGATTTCACCGGTCGTCGTGTCGACGGCTAGAGCGCAAAGATGAGAGCCGAATGGGTACGTCAGCGCAGGTTCGTCGAATATCTCGGTCGCCGCGATCCGCCCTCCCCTTTCAGCGACGAGGGTGACGTAGTCGACGCCGATGTCGGACCCAACCACGGTTGCGCGCCGGTCCTTGAGGCGTATGTCCTCCGGAGAGGCCTCGAGGTGCTCGCCTGCTGCCTCGCGAAGCAACCTTGCGACCACATCCGCTGCCGCTGCGACGGCAGAACCGCCGAGAACCGCGGATCGGCTTCCTGAGGTTCCTCCGCCTTGTGGGATCGCGTCCGTGTCACCGTGGATCACGGTCGTCTCTTCAAAGGGAAGCCCGAGTCGGTCGGCGGCGAGCTGTGCCCACGTGGTGTGGTGCCCTTGTCCGTGCGGTGAGGTTCCGGTCCACACCGTCAGATGCGCGTCTTGATCGAGACCGACCTCCGCGTACTCCTCGCCGCCGGCAGATAGCTCCACATAGCTCGAGATGCCGATGCCGATCAGGTGGTCGTCGCCCCGCTCTCTAGCGTCCGATTGCTCC
Organism: uncultured Kiloniellales bacterium; assembly: GCA_964196275.1. Taxonomy (GTDB): domain Bacteria; phylum Actinomycetota; class Acidimicrobiia; order Spongiisociales; family UBA5794; genus UBA5794. Next base: position 1,529 of record CAXMSN010000089.1, read on the forward strand.
TTGCGAAGTTCTGCGTATCCGCCAGCCTCGAGCGCTGCCTCGAGCGCTGGAAGGTAGTTTCCGGAGTCGTAGGTGGCGTCGGTGCCGGTGGCGTACGGGAAGTCGTCTACCCCGATGAAGTTTCGCTCCCGGATCAGGGCTGGGTCCATCCCGAGTTCCCGTGCCAGTTCGTCCATCATGCGTTCCATCATGTAGATCGCTTCTGGGCGACCGGCGCCACGGAACGCCCCGAGAGGAGCTGTATGGGTGAGGATTCCCCGGATATCCCACTCGATCTGTGGCACGCGGTATGCGCCACTCATCAGGCGGCGTGTGAGGGCCGCAGCCCAGCGCTGGTTGTCGATCGCTGCCCCGAAGTTCACGTCGATCGAAGCCTTGAGGCCGACGATCGTGCCGTCGAATCTTGCGCCAAGGCCGACCCGTTGAACCTGCCCGCGTCCGTGGGCAGTGACTGTCAGGTTCTCTGCACGCGTCTCGATGAACTTCACCGGCTTCCCTGTGACCAGCGCTGCATGTGCGGCGAGGATGTACTCCGGGTAGAGGGAGACCTTCGCACCGAATGCCCCACCCACCTCAGGGACCACGACCCGTACGTCCGTCACCGCCTCTCCGAAGATTTTCAGAAGTTCACGCTTCAGCTTGTGTGCGCTCTGATGCCCCACATACACGGTGAGGCTGCCGTCTTCGGGTACCACGATGATGGCTCTCGGCTCCATCATGCCTGGGGCGATCCGATGGTTCTGGAGTACACGCTCTATGACGACGTCAGCGGTTGCGAAGATCTGTGGATCGTGCTCCGATTCGTCCCGATAGGCGATGTTCGTGCCAAGCGAGTCGTACACCAGTGGTGCATCGGGTTTCGCAGCATCGACGACATCTGCGACTGCCGGCAGAGGGTCGAAGTCGACGTCGATCTGGGAGAGAAGATCGCGTGCGCGGTCTGGGTCAGCGCATACGACCGCGGCGACCGGTTCACCGACGTAACGCGCCCTGTCGCCTGCGAGAGCGCTCAGATTCGGCGGGCCGCGCAACAGATGCCTCCATTCGAGGTGCGCAACATCGTCGGACGTGATGATGAGGGCGTCATCGGCATCGGGAACCGTCTCGAGTTCGATGGCAGCATGGGCGAACGGTGACCGCAGAACCTTCAGGTGAAGCGCATCCGCAGCGGCTGGCAGGTCGTTGCCGAAGAGGGCCCGCCCGGTGAGCAGATCGGCATCCTCGACGCGCGAAACAGAGCGGCCGAAGAGGGTCATGGATCCACCGATCGGGGGAGGTCGACCGAGACGGGACCGATCTGTCCCGCGAAGTGGCACGCGACGAGGTGTCCTTGCGAGGCCTCCGTGAGCGGTGGCGCGGTGTCGCGGCACACATCCTGGGCGATCGGGCATCTCGTGTGGAATCTGCAGCCGCTCGGCGGTGAAAGGGCGGATGGCGGCTCACCGCGAAGGACGATCCGTTCACGCGACCGTTCGACGTCGGGGTCGGGCACGGGCGTCGCAGAGAGAAGGGCAGCCGTATATGGGTGTTGCGGGCCGAACACCACTTCCGCGGTCGGGCCGAGTTCGACGATCTGTCCGAGGTACATGACGGCGATCCTGTCTGTCACCTGATACACCAGGGCGAGGTCGTGGGCGATCACGATGGTGGTCAGGCCGAACCGAGACTTCACATCGTTCAGGAGCGCCATCACCTGTGCCTGGATGGACACATCAAGAGCCGAAACCGGTTCGTCGGCGATGAGGAGTTCCGGTTCCACCGCAAGTGCCCTGGCGATCGAGATCCGTTGTCGCTGCCCGCCTGAGAACTGGTTCGGAAATCGATCTGCGGCTTCGGCTGGCATCCCGACAGCTTCAAGGAGACTCGTGACCTTCTCGGAGATCTCGGACCTGGGAACGATCTTGTGGATGCGCAGAGGTTCCGCCAATATCGCAGACACCTTCATGTGTGGGTCGAGGCTGGCATACGGGTCCTGGAAGATCATCTGCATGTGCGTGCGGTAGGGACGCATATCCTTGTCGGAGAGGTTCGAAATGTCGGTTCCGTCGAAGACGATCCGTCCCGCATCGGGAGCATGGGCGCGCACGACGGTGAGGCCGAACGTCGACTTGCCGGATCCACTCTCACCGACCAATCCGAACGTCTCGCCGCGTGTCACGTCGACAGACACATTGTCCACGGCCGTGAGGAACCGTCGACCGGTCTTGAACCGGACGGTGAGATCCGATACGTCGAGCAGGGTGTCACCCTTCATGTGGATTCCAGCACGACACGACCCGATCTCCCAGGTCCGTGACCGGAGGCCGATCCGTCGCGCACCGATCGAGTGCACGTGAGCATCTCGGCGTGAACGCACAACCTGCCAGCACTTCGTCGGGCGTCGGAGGCGAGCCAGGAATGGGAACCATCGCCCGTCGATCACGTTCGAACGTCGGCACTGCTTCGATCAACCCGACGGTATAGGGGTGGGTAGGGGAATTCAGGATCGCATGCACTTCACCGACCTCGACGATGCGGCCCGCATAGATGACGGCGATCCGGTCGCATATCGCTGCGGCCACTCCGAGGTCGTGTGTGATGAGGAGCAGGGTGCCGTCGCCGACGAGTCCTGAAAGGAGATCGAGTATCTGGGCCTGGATGGTGGCATCAAGGGCAGTGGTTGGTTCATCTGCGATCACGACGTCTGGGTGGTTCACGATCGCAAGTGCGATCATCACGCGCTGTCGCATGCCACCGGACAGTTGGTGCGGATACGAGTCGACGCGTTCCTCGGGGCTCGGTATCCCAACCGCTCGGAGAGTCTCGATGGCTTGATCCTTGGCCTCTGCCCTACTGACGGTCGTGTGGCGTCTGATGACCTCGGTCAACGCTGAACCGATGGATCGCACAGGATTAAGGCCGCTGAGTGCGTCCTGGAACACCATGCCAACTTCTTTGCCCCTGATCTTGGCCCAGCCACGATCGTCGAGATCGTCGAGTCGACGACCTCGAAGCGTGATGGTGCCGTGTTGCAACCGCCCTGGCTTGGGGATGAGGCCGACCATGCTGAGGGCGGTCATCGTCTTGCCAGATCCCGACTCGCCGACGAATCCAAGCGTCTCGCCAGACAGCAGGTCGAACGAGATGTCATCGACGACGGGCAGCCACGACCCTTCCGGGCCGGGGAACTCGATTCTCAGGCCCTCGATCGAGACTGCGACGGCCGTGGTTTCGGCCGACGACTTCTCAGCGGTTCCAGATGCCAATGAGATCCTCCGATGACGGTGTTGGAATCCGGCCTGTCCACGTCAACATCGCGCGGTCGTGTCGCTCCTGGCTCGTAGAGCCGACAGCGTCGGCAACGAGCGGCGTATAGAAGTCCCGATCTCTCGCGCCGCGTATCGTGTTGTCGACGCACCCCTCGGTCACCTGGCCCGAGATGACGAGCGTTTCAAGACCGTGGGCGTGCATGATTGCCTCAAGCGGTGTGTTGTGGAACACGGTGCTACGCAGCTTCGGGAGGACGATGTCGGTGTCGGCCACGTCGCACTCCTCATAGATCTCGGCACCCCACGTGCCTTCGAGCGTATAGAAGTCATCCTGTGCCAGATGGTCGAGGCCCATCCGGGCGTGGGCTCCCAGCCACACGGGCGAGTCCGAGACGAACCCCTGCTTGATCACGTTCTGTGACCAGATCACGGGTACGCCCGCGTTGCGGGCTGCGGCGGTGATGCCGTTGATTCGGGTGGTCATGGCTTGTAACGCTCCCAGGTCGAGCCCGAACTTGGCGTAGTAGCCGTCCGGATGTGTGAAGTCGTTCTGTTGGTCGATCACCAGCAGCGCGACCTTGCCTGGCTCCACCATCTCTTCCACGGACTCGTAGTAGGACCGATCATCGACCCACTTCATGCTGACACCTGCAGATGCGCGACCGCGGCATCTATGACCGCTCGTTCGTCTTCGGTTGCAGTGAAGAGTGGCGAGCGCATGTACGGCGTCGGGATCATGCCTGCTGCGAACATGGCGTACTTGAGACGTGATGACCAACGGAAGCTCGGTGGCCGGTATATCGCATCCGCGAGCTCCATCAGGTCGGCTGCAGCTTTCCTCGCACCAGCGAGGTCGTTGGCCCATGCGGCGTCCTGTACGGCCTTGACAGGGCCAACGAAGTTCGCAAGGCCGATCGTGCAGCCGTCGGCCCCAACGAGGTAGTTGCCGAGCAGTCCTCGCTCCGTCGCGGTCAGGATCGCTAGATCCGGATTCGCCTCCTTGAGGGTCACGTAGTCGCGCTCGTACTCGATGTTGTCTTCGACCTCCTGTTTGATCCCGACGACATTGGGCAGCGATGCGACCTCGGCGAGAACGTGTCTCGGCATCATGAGGTTCGTCTGGGGCCTGTACTGCATGAAGAACACAGGGAGCGCAGAATCAGCAGCGGCGCGGCGGTAGTAGTCGACGACGACTTCTGGTGCGTGTTGAAATGCTCCGCGTGCGAACGAGAACGGGGAGAAGATGAGGACCGCGTCGGCACCCATCTCTGCTGCCGACTCGGCGTGACCAGCGAACTTGCGGAGCGCCTGGACATGGACACCGGCGACGATCGGTACATCCCCGCCTATCGCATCGCGGACGACGCGGATGGCCTCTCGTCTCTCCTCGCCGGACAGGAGCATGTGCTCTCCGGTGTGGCCGTTGACCAGGAACCCACCGGCCCCATCGGTGACGTGTCTTTGGGCGAGGGCACCTACTGCATCCCACAGCACATTTCGGTCTTCGTCCTGGGCGGCGACAAGCGCTGGGAACAGGCCTCTGTACGTTGTCATGATGTTGTCTCCTCTTCTGGTAGTGATCTGTTTGGTAGTGATTCTCCGGCCGTGAGTGGCCATGGTTCGATGTCGAAGAGCTTTCGGGCCGGCCATCCGGGCAGGGTCCAGCCGACGTCTCTGAGCACACAGCCTGTCACTTCGACGGGCCCAAGAAGACTGAGTTCCTCGTCAGGAGCGTCTGAGAAGCCCACGCTCGCGGTTCCGAAGGTGCCCGACCCGAACCAGCCGTCGCGGGTCTCGATCACGAGCAGTTCTCGGACGGCTGTGCCATCGAGCGGCGCGGGGATGTTGCGTACGGTGTAGAAGCCGTTGAACGGTGGAACTGGCTGCGGTTCAGAGGTCGGATCAAGATCTGCCCGGACGTTGATCAGCGGATAGCCATATCGGGACACATCTGCAGCGAAGCCACGCGTGCCCTCGTCCAGGTCGTATCGGTCACCGTCGGGGTACGTGTCCGTGATCTCGATCGATGCATGCTTCTTCGGCCAGCCGAGCGCTTCCCTCGCCTTGTAGGTCGCCCAGTCCCGGTCAACCCACATGAAGAGATTGTAGTGCCTGGCAGGCTCACCGGGAGGGCCGGCGAGAACGGTGATGCATGCTTCTTGGTACTGGCTGAATCCTGGTGGAAGTGCGGGCCCGTGCTCCGGCCGTCGCTTCAATTGGTAGATCTTGAGGAACCCGGTGTGCGGATCAACTGCTTGAAGCGGTGGTGGGAGCCATTGCCCGAGATCGGTGGATGTCGTGAAGGTCACGTACAGCACGCGACCGGTGTAACGCTCGGCATCCATCGAGTAGGACACCTTCTTGGAGATCCCGAATGGCTGTCCGGCGCCGATCATGCAAGGCCCTCCGGGTCGGCTTCGACGAGTGCCACCAGGCCCGCGGCCATGCTTCGTGTGGCGTATACCGCAGACGTCATCTGGATCGCCTGGAGGATCTCAGCCCGAGTCGCACCGAAATCCAAGGCCTTGCGGCAGTGTGAGGCGATGACGGCCGACGATGAGCCAGCGGTGACGCACGCACAGACCATGATGATCTCCTTGTACTTCGGGTCCAGGGCGTCCTGCTCGTAGATGCTCGACATGAGGAACGAGTTGTAGCCATCGAGTCCGTTCGGATCGTGAGCCGCGAGGTACTCGTGCATCGGGAACACCTTCCGCCCCGCGGCGCGAATCTCATCAAGTAGGTCGTTGCCTTCGTCCTGTGTCATGGTGAACCTCCGGTTAGTTCTGGATAGTGCCTCGGCCCCATCGTTCGATGAGACCGTCGCCGAGAAGGTTTGCGGTGAGAACAACGAGGATGACGGCCGCGGCTGGTACGTACATCATCCACGGAGCGATGAAGAGGTACTCACGCGACGTGGCGAGCATGTTCCCCCACGAAGGCTCACCCAGAGGTGCTCCGAGCCCAAGGAAGGACAGACCAGCTTCTGCCACGAGGAGGTCAGCGAAGATGAACGCGTACATCACCGCGATCGTGTGGCGGAGACCCCGGGCAAGATATCGGGAGATGATGCGGAACGTTGAGTTCCCGATGAGCCGTGCAGCGATGAGGTACTCGCGCTCCTTCAGCTTGAGCGTTTCGGCATAGACGACCCTGGCGAAGGACACCCACGAGACGAGGCCGAGGGTGAACACGAGCGCCCAGAAGCCGTGACCGACCACGGAGACGATCGCAACTGCAAGGACGAGGTAAGGAAAGGAGATAGCGATGTCCATCAACCGTGTGAGCGCGGACCGGATCCACCCGGTGTTCCACGCCGCAAGCAGGCCGGTGACGACTCCGATGCTGCACGCGAGTGCGGCAGAGAGGATCCCGACGGGAACCGACCATCGGAAGCCGACCGCAACGCGGGCGAAAACGTCGCGTCCGAGTTGATCTGTGCCGAAAATGTGTCCGTCCGTGCCCGGTGGAAGCAGTCGGTCTGCAAGAGACTGTTGGGCTGGATCGAATCCAGATATCTGCACGCCCCATATGGCGAGCACGACCGTGATGACCGCACCGATGGTGCCTGCGATGAGGAGACCGGACATGTTGCGATAGAGCATCCCAATCGACCGGCGTGTGACACCGATACGCTCGACGTCTGGTTTCACATCCGTCATGCTCGCTGGCTCCTGAGCCTTGGGTCGATCAGAGGGAAGAGCAGGTCCGTAATCATGTTGACGACGAACACCAGCACGGCGATGACGGCTACCGATGCCTGAACGACCGGATAATCGAGACCGCGAACAGCTTCGATGAGGAGCAATCCGATGCCCGGCCAGGCGAACAGCGATTCGGTGATCAACGAACCCGAAAGGAGGAACCCGAACTGAACGCCGATGAGCGCAACCGTGCCGATCATCGCGTTCGGCATCGCGTGTCTGCGAAGAACCGTTCCCGAGCGCGCCCCGGAGGCCCTGGCTGTGCGGACGTAGTCACGTCGCATTGCCTGATCCACGTTGCTGGCAGTGAGACGCAGCACCCGGGGCAGCAGGAAAGACGCGAGCGTGATCGCCGGCAGGATCAGGCTCTTGGGGCCATCGATCCCGATACTTGGGAGTACTCCCCACTTCACGGCGAAGAACTGGATGAGGATGAGTCCTACGACGAATCCCGGGATCCCCTGGCTGATGAGCACTGCGATGAGGCCGACGCGTCGCTCTGGCCGCTCCGGCCGATATCCGAGCCAGACGCCGAATGTGAATGCGGCGGAGATGTTGATCGATACCGCTGCGGCAGCCAGGACGAGCGTTGCCGGCAGATGTTCGAGCACCAACTCGAGTGCGGGGCGGAAGGATTGGAGCGAGGTTCCGAAGTTGAGCTGAACGGCCTGTCCGAGGAAGAGGAAGTACTGCACGATGATCGGCCTATCCAGACCATAGAACGACCGTACCTGTGCGATCGCCTCTTCCGAGGCGAGATCTCCAACCAGGATCAGCGCTGGGTCTCCGGTGAGGCGCAGAAGGAAGAACAGCAGCGTGGTCACGCCGATCAGGAGGATGATCAGCTGACCAAGTCTGTATCCAATCTGGCGCAATGCGTAGCGCCAGTAGCTCACTTCGGTGGGTAGGTCGGCCCCGGCTTCCTCGGAAGCCGGAACCGACTGCTCCACATCGGATGATGCGGTCATCCGCTAAGTGTTACATCCTCAAACCGGATGTTGAACGCGTCTACCGAGAAGCCCTGTACGGCTGCATCATGAGCCCACAGTTCCACGGTCTCCACCAGCCACAGAGCCGACGGATTGTCGTAGGTGACAGCGAGTAGGTCCTCGAGCAATGCATTCCGCGTTGCTACGTCGAACGCTCCGTTGACTTCGCCGATGAGTGCTTCAGCGGCTTCGTCGCAGAAGAACTCGTTCAGCCAGCCACAGCTGAAGAAGCCGAACGGGCGGATCGCATCGATGAGCGGTGCGGAGTTCCATGAGAGTCCGAATGCGTCACCGTCCCAGTCTGCACCGTCCCTGCCGAGGAACTTCGGCAGCCAGTCGCCTCCGAAGTCGATCTGCTTGAGTTCAATGTTCACGCCGATGTCGGCGAGATAGCCCTTCATGGCCTCGTAGATGTCAGCATCTGCAGGGAACGAGCCAACGGTGATCTCCGCCACCATGTCGAACCCGTCTGCGAACCCTGCCGTTGCGAGCAGTTCCTTTGCCAGGTCTGGATCGTACGGATACGGCTCACGAGCTTCGCTGAACCCGTTCACACCTGGCGTGGCCCAGACGCCGCCGGTGGCGAGACCTGCAAGCAGTGCATCGACGATCGTCTGCTTGTCGACCGCATGGTTCAACGCCTGTCGGACTTCCTTGCTGGCAAGGGGCCCGCCGTCGTTCGCGATCAGTGCGAGTGACATGGCAGAGCCTCGGCCGCCGCTGAAGAGCGTGAACCCGTCGGCAGCGAGGACGTCGAGTTGGTCCGGACTGATCGACTGTGCGACATCGACTTGGCCGGACTGAAGAGCCTGGACGCGTGCCGCTGGGTCGTTGATGTTCAAGAACTCAAGCGTGTCGATCGATGGATCGTTGCGCCATGAACCATCCCAGGCTACAAGTTCGACCTTCTGATCGCTGAAGGATGTCGACGTGTACGGCCCCGAACCAATCGGTGCTGTTGCGAAGCCCTCTGCGCCCACCTCTGCGTAGTACGCCGGGGGCACGATGTACGCCAGCGATATCGCGTTCGGGAGGAGGACCTGCGGAGTCGCTGTCACCATGCGAACGGTCGTGTCGTCGACCTTCGTCACGGAATCGATGAATGCATAGTTCGTCACGCTGGCTGAGAACGTAGCCCGGCCGTCTTCCGACAGCAGGACGGCGAACGTGGCAACGACTGCGTCTGCATCGATCGCCTCACCGTTCGAGAACTCTCTGCCGTCAGCGATGGTGAAGTCCCATGTCGTGGGATCGACGTTCGTCCACGACGAAGCGAGTGCGGGCGTCACGGTTCCGTCGGGACTCACGTAGGTGAGTGCGTCGAAGATGTTGGACCAGACGTACTGACCCGGCGATCCGGCTCCCGTCCATGGCACGCCGGAAGGAGGCAGGATGCCCATTGCGATCGAGAGCGACGTCGGCTCAGCCGGTGCGGGAGCAGCCGTTGTGGTCGGTGCTGCCGTTGTGGTCGGTGTGCCGGGTGCTGCCGTCGTCGTGGGTGCGACGGTCGTTGTAGTCGTGTCATCCGTGCTCGATGAGCATGCCGCAACGACCATGGCGAACGCTGCAAGCAGCACCATCCATGTCGTTGTCCGTCGTCGTGTTCCCATCCTCGGTCCTCCTGCGTTGTGTAGATCTGAGATCTTCATCTGTCCACCCGATGTCCGACGGCGTGGATGCTAGGGTACCTAACTATTCCACACAGCGGAACGCTGTCCCGCATAAGCATAGGCGGAGCGATTGTGCATTTCAACAGGCTCGAAGACGGCTCAGCGAAGCGGCCAACGCGGCATCGCACGCACCGGGGATCGGTGATGAGGTGACCGGCCACGATGCACTTCTCATCGTCCACATCCTCCTCCTCGTCGCGTGGCTCGGCATCGATGTGGGTGTCTTCTACTCCAGCTTCGTGATGCGAAGGCCAGGGTTGTCGACCGATGCTCGTACACAGGTACGCCATGTGATGGTGACACTCGATCTTGCCCCGAGGCTCAGCCTGATCCTCATGGTCCCCGTCGGCCTCGGACTTGCAAATGTCACAGGCTTCGGGTTCTCGAGCTACGACTCGGGGGTCGTGGCTGCGGTTCTGTGGGCAGTAGCGCTCGGAGCGGTCGGATGGTCGGTCGCAACCGTATGGGCCTTCCAACGTCGCAGCGTGGGGAGCGACCACGCGGCGCTTGCGATCTTCGGACAAGCTGATGTGGCCGGACGCGTCGTCGTTGCGGCCGGGTTCCTTGTCCTCGGCGTGTGGTCGGTCGCAGGTGCAGGTCCGCTTGCTCCGATGTGGTTGGCATGGAAGGCGACGATCTTCGGTCTCATCGTTGTTGCCGGCCTGTGGATCCGGATCGCTGTGCGCAAGTATCGCCCCGCGCTGGCGGATCTCCTTGAACAAGGAGAGAGCCCCGAACGTCTTGATGCTGTGAACCGATCGATACGCGGTGTGTACCCGGCTGTTCTCGCTGTCTGGTCCGGTTTGATCGTGATGGTGGTGCTCTCGGTGGTGCGTCCATGACGGGGTTTGCAGGCGAGATGACGACCACGGGAGGACGACGATGACGGACACCCGAGTACCCGACGATGTTGCTGCGGGCGTGCGCGCGCTGCTTCCTGCGATCTCCGAGCGGGCCCGCGCCACGGAGGTGAATCGGTCGGTACCCCCAGAGACGATCGATGGCCTGCGCTCCGCAGGCACCTTCAGGCTCTATCAGCCCAAGCGCTACGGGGGATATGAGTTGGCCTGGGGTTCCCAGATCGAGCTTGCCCGCGTCGTTGGCGCAGTCTGCGGTTCGACGGCGTGGCTGATCGCCGTCCTGAGCACACATGCAGGCATGGTCGGGCGCATGGATCCGCAAGCCCAGGATGATGTGTGGGAATCGGACGCTGACGCACTCGTCGCCACTGGATCGGCTCGGATCGAAGGTGTCGCGGTTCCTGTCGAGGGCGGCTATCTGCTTGGAGGTGTCTGGAGGTTCGCAAGCGGTGTCGACCACTCGCAGTGGACCATGGTCGCTGCTCCCGTCGAGGGCCAGGAGGCCGAGGGAGTCGGCGGCATGCGTCAGTTCCTGATCCCGGAAGCGGAGTACGAGATCGTCGATGATTGGCATGTCGCGGGACTTCGCGGAACCGGCAGCAAACAGATCGTGATTGACCCGCCGCTGTTCGCTCCCGTTCATCGAACGATCGGCTTCCTTGAGATGCTGGGATCGAATCCGCCGGGTGCGAAAGTGAACGACGGCTACGTGTACCAGATGGAGTTGGCGCCGTACTTCGGAACGATCCTCCTCGGCCCGGTGCTTGGAATCGCCGAGGGAGCCCTTGGCCAGTACCTCGACACGACACGCACGAAGGTGGGAGTGGTTCGCAGAAATCGAATCGCAGAATCGGAGGCGGTGCAACTGAGAGTCGCGGAGAGCGCAGCGGAGATCCATGCGGCCGGGGTCGTCGTCGACAAGATGATCGACTTGCTCGATGATCGTGGGGCGACCGGCACTGCGCTCACATCACGGGAGCGAGTCGAGAGCATGCGGGATCGGGGGTATGCGACCCGCACATGCGTCAACGCAGTCCACCGCCTCGTACGACAGATGGGCGCCACCGGTCTCGCTGATGACAACCCCGTACAAAGGCACTTCAGGGACATCTCGGCGGCTCAGGGGCAGATCGGCCTCAACTGGGATCGCAACGGCGGCACATATGGCAAGTGGCTCCTTGGAGTGGAGACAGGAGATGCCGCGATCGATGGCAAGCCTTCTCCTTCTCGTGATGCGGAGGCTGGCAACGTCGGATGAGTGAACGAGATGACCCGGCGCAAGCCGATGTCGATCTGCTGCTAACGGGTGCGACCGTCGTCACTATGGATCCAGACCGTCGTGTCTTCGTATCTGGGCACGTCGCGATAACTGATGGCCGTTTCGTTGCGGTCGGTCCGGGAGACGGTGCGTCGATCAATGCGCGCGAGGTACGGAATGTTGCAGGAAGCGTGCTGCTGCCCGGATTCGTCAATACGCACGACCATCTCGTGTCTGCTCTCACTCGAGGAATCGGAGGCGACCGGTTCCTCTCCGGAGGAGACCCGGAAGGCTCGCGCATCGCCGGTGCCGTCAGATCATCGCTGGACGAGGCCATGTGTTACTCCGGTGCGAGGCTCGCGATTGCGGAACTGCTGTTGTCAGGAGTGACGACAACCACGGACAGCCAGGCTGCCAGACGAGGGCTCGAGAACGGGGCGGACGGAACGCTCAGAGCATTGACCGAGTCCGGCATACGGGGTATCTACTTCCGAGCCTCCGTCGACCGAACGGAGATCGTCCCCTCGTCGCAACACGATGATGCAGCACTCGCTGTGTCCGAACTCGACCGGCTACGCGAGACGTGGAGCTCGGACCGTGTCACCGTGGGCGCGGAGGCCATGGCGATGCACAGAGTCAGCCCCGAACTGCTGCGTCGGTTACACGCTTGGACGATCGACAGCAACGCACCGTTTGCGATGCACATCTCCTACTCAGAGGAAGCTGCGCAGTATCCGATCGACGAGCATGGCGCTCGCCTGATTGAAGTTCTCGACAACTGGGAGGTGCTCGACGATCGATTCCTCGGGTATCACCCCGTGTGGCTCGACGACGCCGAGATCGATGCTGTGGCGCAAGGCGGAGCAGGGCTCGCGCTCTGTCCCGCAGCGAACATGCTGATCGGCATGAAGGCGGCGCCACTCGAGAAGCTGCTGGCGGCCGGAACCCGTGTCGGGTTGGGTGTGGATCAACCGAACGACGGCCACAACTTCTTCGAGACGATGAAGACAACGATTCTGCAGCAGCGTGCAGCAGACCGCGGCACAGCCATCGGGTCACCGGAGATGGCGCTCGAGATGGCAACGATTGGCGGAGCCCGGGCGGTTCACCGTGAGCACGAGATCGGTTCAATTGCGGTGGGCAAGTTCGCCGACCTCGTGCTCACCGTCGCCGATGGACCGTCCTCTAGCCCGCTGCCCGCCCTTGTCTCGAACCTCGTGTACGCATCGAGCCCGGCAGACGTCAGCTCGGTCCTGGTGGGCGGGCGAGATGTCGTTGCCGACGGGAAACTTGTGCCATGGGAGGTCGAGGCCGTTGTCGTTGATGCGAGCCAGAAGGTCGCATCTGTTCTGGAGGCTGCAGGCCTGTCAGACGAACCCCTGACGACATGGTCGGTGGACCGTGGTCGAGGGGACGATCGTTGAGAAGACGACTAGCGGCTACGCGGTTTCTGGCTGGTTCGCCCGCGTAGCTTGCACGGAGTCCGTGAGGACATAGAAGCCGAACGCTGTTCGTCCCGCCGGTCCTCGCTCGGGCGGTATGGGGTTCGTCCGGAACCACTCGAGGTAGCGGTCGTAGGCATCGAGGTCCTTGAAGTGCAGTTCGGCGATTCGATAGAACGTCTTCGGCTCGGAGGCGGTCTCGGAGCCGGAGCTGGTCGCCGTGATCGGTCGAATAACCGTGTTGAACACGAGGCGATCGAGGAACGGGTTGGCCAGAAGGTCTGGCACGTGGATGTCCCAGATCCACCGTTCGTATTCCTCAATCGATACGCCTTCGATGATGTCGTATCCGAGTATCGCTTTGATGCCTGGGTTGGTGGTCTGTTCAATTTCCATGGATCGACCTCTCGTGTGTCGCGATCGTCCGTCTGGCGCGACGAACGATCGCTGCGTCGATGAGCGCGCCTTCGGCATCAACCGTGACCGCGTTGCCGTCGCTCGCCGCCTGGTCGAATCGGCTGATGATCGCCCGGGATCGCTCGACGTCCCGTTCGGTCGGGGAGAAGGCGGTGTTGATGACCGGGATCTGGCTCGGATGTACTGCCGTTCGGCCGCCGTATCCCAGCCGGAAGAGGTCGAGTGATGTCGCTTCGAGCATCGCAAGGTCATTGAACGCCGTGAGCACCGGCCCGATCGGAGCGTTGAGGCGCGCTGATGCGGAAGCCAGGACGATGGTCGTGCGGATGGCATCCATCTCGTGTCCGTCGGGAGAGGGATGCATCCCGAGTTCGGCGGCGAGGTCTGCCTCACCGATCGACAGGTGTGACATCCTTGGTGATCGAGCGATAGACCTGGCGTCAAGTATCCCGTCTGCGGTCTCAAGGAGTGCAGCGATGCGAACCGTCCCCTCCGAGATGTCCGACGCTTGCTCGAGGTCGTCGAGGTGCTTCGCAACTGCTGCGACATCGCCGGAAGTCGAAACCTTGGGTACGTATACCCCGCCGAGTCCGCGACGAACCACGGCTTCGAGGTCTTCTCTGAGGGAGTCACGTTCGGCATTGACTCGCACCCAAACGGCGGACGCCGGCTCGGGGTTCCGTGTGAGCCAGTCGCCCACAGCCTCTCTCGCGAAAGCCTTCTTGTCAGATCTCACGGCATCCTCGAGATCGAAGATGACGCCATCAGCACCACGATCAAGTGCCTTGTCGATCATGTCCGGCTGGTCGCCAGGCACGTACAGGAGGCTCCGCATCGCGCGGACTCGCTCGTGCGATGCTGAATCGGACATCTGCAACCTCCTCCAACGACTTTCTGGTGCCGACGAGCTTAGTCCTGATATAGTCGACACCGAAACGCCATTCCATTGAGTGGAACACACGACATGACCGGTACAGCACATGCTCTCGAGGGGATTCGGATCCTCGACATCTCGACGCTCTTCGCCGGGCCACTGGCTGCGACGATCCTGAGCGACTTTGGGGCCGACGTAATCAAGGTCGAGCATCCACGCGGAGACCCCGTCCGCTACCACGGGCACAGCAAGGACGGCGTGCCTCTCTGGTGGAAGATGCTGAGTCGGAACAAGCGCACCGTGACCCTGAGCCTGTCGACCGACGAAGGCCAGGACATCATGTGCCGCCTCGTCGAGGAGGCAGATGTCCTCATCGAGAACTTCCGACCGGGGACCCTTGAACGTTGGAATCTGTCGCCTGAGCGCCTTCAGGCGATCAACCCCCGTCTGGTCATCGCGAGGGTCACCGGCTTCGGCCAGTTCGGACCGTACTCGGGACGCCCAGGTTTCGGAACCCTGGCGGAGTCGATGAGTGGCTTCGCCCAGATCACAGGAGATCCCGAAGGCCCGCCGACACTCCCACCGTTCGGCCTGGCAGACGGGATCACCGCACAGGCCACAGCCAACGCGATCCTCATGGCGCTGTACCACCGAGATGTGCACGGCGGCTCCGGGCAGGTGCTGGACATTGCGATCATCGAGCCGATTCTGACGATCCTCGGGCCTCAGCCGATCGTCTATGACCAACTCGGGATCGTCCAGACAAGGACAGGAAACCGCTCGGTGAACAACGCCCCACGCAATACGTACAGGACCGCGGACGGGAGGTGGGTCGCGATCTCGACGAGTACCCAATCCATCGCGGAGCGGGTGATGCATCTGGTGGGGCACCCTGAAGTGATCGATGAGCCATGGTTTGCCTCTGGCGCTGAACGTGCGAAGCACGCTGATGAACTCGATGCATACGTCTCCGCATGGATCGGCGACCGGGGAATCGACGATGTCATCGTCGCCTTCGAGGAGGCCCACGCCGCGGTCGCCCCGATCTACGACATCGCACAGATCATGGAGGACCCGCAGTATTCGGCCCTGGAATCCATCGTGTCCGTGGAAGACCCTGACCTCGGAACGGTGAGGATGCAGAACGTGATGTTCCGAATGTCAGACACGCCAGGCGAGATCCGTTGGGCAGGTCGCGGACTGGGAGAAGACAACGTCGCGGTGTTCGGGGGAGAACTCAATATGAGCGATGAGCAGCTTGATGCGCTTCGCGAGAAGGGCGTCGTGTGACGACATCGGGAACCATGTGGGAGGCGATCGCGAATGCGAAGGTCATCGACCTTGCGCACTCGCTTGAGCGTGGAATGCCGGTGTCTCCGAATCACCCGGCGTTCCAGATGGCCATGATGCGGCGCCACGGGGACATGGTTCGCTCCGATGGGGCTTCGGCAGCGAACGAGATGATCGTCCTTGGTGGCCACGTTGGTACGCACATCGATGCGCTCGGCCATGTCAGCCAGGACGGCGTCATGTATGGCGGTGCCGATGCGATGGCTTCCCAGTCCAACCACGGCCTGACGCAGTTGGGAATCGACACCGTCGAACCGATCCTCTGTCGAGGTGTTCTCCTCGATGTTGCCCGGGTGCACGGAGTGACCGTTCTCGACGCCGGCTACGAGGTGACCGCTGCTGATCTCGAAGCAGCACAGGACGCGGTCGACGTAGAAGTTTCTGCTGGAGATGCCGTGCTCATCCGGACCGGGTGGGCGGCCCACTGGAACGACCCGGCAAACTTTCTTGGCCAGGACGACGGTGCTCCCGGCCCTGGCGTGCCCGCTGCTCAGTGGCTGATCGACCGCGAAGTCCGCGTCGCGGGCGCCGAGACGATCGCCTTCGAAGTGATCCGGCCAGGCGAAGGTCACGCCACACTCCCGGTTCATCGGATGCTGTTGGTTGAGGCCGGGATCCACATCATCGAGGCGATGAACCTCAACGATCTGTCCGAGGCATCGACGACCGAGTTCCTCTTCATAGGTGCGCCGTTGAAGATCACGGGGGGAACGGGGTCGCCGATGCGGCCCCTGGCTGTGATCGATGGCTGACACACTGGTTCTCGCCCTCGGCAGATTCGCAGCCGATGTACGTTCCAAAGGACTTCCAGACGATGTGGCACGGGACGCAACCGAGCGTGTCATCGACACGTTGGGAAATGCGCTTGCAGCGGCAGGGGAGGAGCCGGCGTCGATCGCACTCGATGTCGCATTGGACATGGGTGGTACCGAGCAGGCGACAACGATCGGAACCGGGCGCCGTCTCCCTGCAGCGAACGCCGCTCTCGTGAACGGGACCCTTGCGCATGCCCTCGATTTCGATGACACACATTTGCCGTCAGTGCTCCATCCGTCGGCGTCCGTCGTACCCGCCGCTCTTGCCATCGCGGAACTCACGGGCGCGACCGGGAGGGAGACTCTCACGGCTGTCGCGGTGGGCGATGAGATCGCTGTCAGATTGGGCATGGCCTCCTACGACGAAGGCATCAGAAACTCCATCTTCTTCGAGAACGGTCTGCATGCCACGTCGATCATTGGAACGCTTGCGTCAGCCACCGCTGCTGCCGTACTCCTCGGATTGAGCGACGAAGGCGTGAGCCATGCCATTGGCATCGCAGCGAGCATGGGTGCGGGGCTTCTTGAGGCGAACAGGACCGGTGGCTCCGTCAAGCGCATCCACTGTGGGTGGGCCGCCCACAGCGGCATCACTGCCGCGATGCTCGCAAGGGGCGGCCTCACGGCTCCACCCACCGTTCTTGAAGGTCGCTTCGGGTTCTTCCGTGCGTACTCCGATGGCCGCTTCGAACCCGACGCCATCCTTGGGGGTCTCGGGACGACCTGGGAGATGCTGCGGATCTTCTACAAGCCATATCCAACGAACCACTTCACACACGCCGGCATCGACGCTTCGCTGCGTCTCCGAGAGCGAGGAGTCGAACCCTCGCAGGTCGAGCGAATCGAACTCGGGCTGCCTGCTCCGGTCCTGCGCACGATCGCAGAGCCGGCGGATGAGAAGGCCCGTCCTCAGACTCCGTATCACGCAAAGTTCTCTGGTCCGTTCACGGTCGCGACGGCGCTTGTCGGCGGCGGAGGACTTGGCGTGTATTCGAACGACTTCACTCCCGAGACGTTGGCTGATCCCGAGCGACTGAGACTCGCCGGTCTCGTGCGGTGCTATGCCGACGATGAGGCGACCGAGATCTTCCCGCATCAATTCCCTGGCATCCTCACCGTGGGCCTGCGCGATGGAAGTGAACTCTCGGAACGGATCAGTGTCAACCGAGGTGGTCCGGATCGTCCGCTCAGCCCTGACGAACTTGCGACCAAATTCCGCCTGAATGCCAGCCAACATCTGCCTGAGGGAAGGGTGTCGGAGTTGGAGTCGGCGCTGTGGGGCCTCGCAGGCGCCTCGTCCGTGTCAGATGTTCTTCTATTGTCTTATTGACCTATCCATTGGCCCACCCATTGACCAACCCATTGACAAGGAGCACACATGTCCAATGACTGGGCGGTCGTAGCAGGTGCGTCGGGAACGATCGGTTCTGCGATATCAACGATGCTGTCTGGTCGCGGACTCAGCGTCCTTGGGCTCGCCAGAGACGCCGATCCCGCCAGAGGTATTCGCTCCGTTGATCTGACCGACACCGAGGCAGTCGCCGCGATCAGATCTGAGCTCGATGGTGATGTGCGGGTTGTCGTTCATGCGGCCGGTCCGGAACTCGGCGGCGGCATCCGCGACGTAGACCCCGCCAGCGTGCTCGCCGCCATGGACATCAAGGTGATCGGGCTCCTCCGCATCGTCCGCGCAGTTGATCCGCTTCTGGTTCCCGGCGGCCGCATCATCGCTGTGACAGGCCACCTCGGGTATGACCCGATTCCGGCATCGGTCGGAGCTGGCGTTGCGAACGCCGCCTTGGGAGCGCTCGTTCGACAGCTGGCCGCTGAGTACGGGCCGAGAGGAATCACGAGCCATGCCGTTGCCCCAGGCCCGGTCGAGAGTCCACGTCTTGAACGGCTCATCGGTCACTTGGCGAAGGCTGGTGATGTCTCTCTCGACGCAGCTCGTCAGACGCTCCTCGATGGTTCGACCGTGGGCAGATTCGCCACCCCCGATGATGTGGCATGGGCGGTGTCCACGCTTCTCGAAGATGGCGCAGCGCTCGCAAATGGGTCGACACTGTTTCTCGACGGTGGCCGACGCACCGCGATTCCGTAGCTCTCGAAGACTCCTGAGTCCACAAACTCTTTACCCGCGTCCGCCCAGTGGCATATATGGTTGCGAGGTGGTACATTCCGACGACGGCGGGCGAAACGGCGTTCCGTCCAACGAAACACAGTGGAAAGCACTGAAGATGGAAAGCACTGAAAGTAGGGAATCCATGAAGAAGACCAAGATCCATATCGGTCTTGTGCTCGCGTTGGCGCTGGTCCTCACGGCCTGTGTGAGCGACTCTGAGGACACAACGACGACGACACAGGCTGCGACGACAACGACGGAGGCTGCGACAACGACAACGGCGGCGGGAACGCCGTCGACCACGGCAGCGCCGGTAGAGCCAGCGGACCCGGTGAAGATCGGCTCCATCCATCCACTCACCGGAGGCCTCGCAGGCGCTGGTAGCCGGATGGACAATGCTGCAAAGATGGCTGTCGAAGAGATCAACGCTGCCGGCGGTATTGCGTCGCTCGGTGGTGCGCCCCTTGAGCTGATATCTGCTGACAGCACGGGTGCACAGGATGTTGGCCAGGCCGAGGCAGAGCGCCTGATCAGCGACGGTGTATCTGCCCTGATCGGAACGTACCAGTCCTCAGTGACAACGAACGTTTCGATCGTTGCAGAGCGCGAAGGCGTTCCCCTCGTGATCGATGTTGCAGTCGCAGACGAGATACTTGACCAGGGATTCACCAACGTGTTCCGCATCCAGCCGAACGCGACGAGCATGGGTGAGAACGGTGCGGCGTATCTGAGTGAACTCGGCGGCGGCTCCATCAAAACCGTCTCGTACCTCCACGACAACACTGCCTTCGGACAGGGCGTTTCGGCTGCGTTCGCTGCTGCAGCGGCAGAGTTCGGTATCGAGGTGGTCGAGGACATTCCCTATTCACCCTTCGAGGTGACCGATCTGACGACCGAGATGACGAGGGCCGCGGCGGCGGATCCGGACGTGATCATCGTGACCGGCTACTACGGCGACGGGCTCCTGGCTGCCAGAGCAGCTGTCGATCTCGAAGTTGATGTGGATGCAGTGATCGGGATCGCCCAAGGGGCGTTCCACACGCCGCAGTTCGTAACGGACTTCGGTGATGATGCGGAGCTGTTCTGGAACTCGAACTATCACTTCAACTCGTCTGAGGCGAGGGTCCAGGCGGTCCTCGACAAGTTCCTCGCGACGTACGGCGAGGAGATGGACACGGAGTCGATGCTTGCGTATCAAGCCGTGTACGTGATCGCGGACGCGGTCGAGCGGGCGGCTTCGTCCGATCCAGCCGATGTGCGAGCGGCACTGGCCGAAACGAACATCGCTGAACACTTCCTGGCCTACCCGGGGCCGATCACCTTCGATGCAACGGGTGAGAACGTGAACGCTCAGCCGACGCTCATGCAGGTTCAGGGAGGCGAGGTGCTCCAGGTTGCTCCGGATGCGATTGGCGAAACTGATCCGGTGTTCCCTGGCACGTCTTGGGGAGGGAACTAGCCTCTGACACCACAGTGAACGAGACAATGCAAGGACGGTCCAGAGCTTGGGTTTGGACCGTCCTTGCGGTTGTGGCAGTTGCCATCGGCGTTCTGCTTGTCCAATCGGGATGGTGGGACAGCAACCGCTCAGTATTCACCCAGGCAGCCGTTTCGGGCCTGTTGATCGGTGGCGTGTACGGTTTGGTCGCTATGGGCCTGAGCCTGGTGTTCGGCGTACTCGACATCATCAACTTCGCCCATGGTGCGCTGATGACCATCGGGATCTATGCGAGTTACCTCCTGTTCCAGGAATACGGCGTTGATCCGTATGTTTCGCTGCTGATCACGGTTCCCTTGCTCTTTCTGGTCGGTATGGGGATTCAACGTTTTGCGATCAATCCCGTCATGACCGCCCCCGTCCACAACCAACTTCTCCTGACCCTCGGCATCGCGATCATGATCGAAAATGCCCTTCTCGTCATCTTCACGGGGACGCCGCGCTCGATCGAGTTGCCCTATGCCAGGGAGTCGTTCGACCTTGGATTCATAACGCTCGACTTCCCCCTCAAAGTGTTCGGTGCGGTTGTAAGCATGCCGAAACTGATCGCGTTCATCATGGCGATCGTCTTGGCCGTGGTCCTTTACCAACTGATTCAGCGCACGTGGCTGGGCTCCGCGATCCGTGCGTCCGCACAACAGCCAGAGGGTGCTGAACTCGTCGGCATCGACAACAACCGGATCTACACGATCACGTTCGGCATCGGTGCCGCAGCGGCAGGTGCCGCAGGCGCCCTCGTCATGCCGTTCCTCTTCGTCAGCCCGACGGCTGGTGCAACGTTCAACATTATCGCCTTTGTCGTGGTCGTCCTCGGTGGCATGGGGTCGGTGCCTGGTGCACTTGTCGGTGGATTGATCATCGGACTCACGCAGGAGATGAGTCAGGTCTTCGTGTCTGGATCGTCGAAGTTCCTCAGCGTCTTCGTCGTGTTCATCCTCGTGCTGTTGTTCCGCCCCCAGGGAATTTTTGGGAAGGCGCATCGATGAGGAGACTCTCGACGTTGGTCAGGAGTTCGCGGTCGGACCTCCTGGTTCTCGTGGGTGTGGTGGTGCTCCTGTCGATCCTTCCCGTTGCCCTCAATCCGTTCTTGCTCTCTGTCGCGACCGGGGTCCTGATCTTCGCTCTGGCCGCTATCGGATGGAACGTACTCTCCGGTTTTGCCGGTCAGTTCTCGTTCGGGCATGCAGCGTTCTTCGGCCTTGGCGCATACACGGTTGCGATCCTGTTGACGAAGTACTCAGTCTCACCGTGGATCGGTCTCCTTGCCGGCGGCGTTGTCGGTGGCGTGTTCGGTCTCCTCGTCGGTTGGGTCTCGTTTCGATTCGGCTTGAAAGGGGCATACTTCGCGTTGGCAACCTTCGCCGTGGCCGAGCTGCTTCGGATCACTTTCAACAACCTCGATTATCTCGGCGCAGGGATCGGAATCACGATCCCTCTCGTTCACGGCGACGATTGGGGTCGCATGCAGTTCAGCGA
>CAXMSN010000090.1:0-17248 GCA_964196275.1 uncultured Kiloniellales bacterium
AGATGGTGATGCCTGGTGACAACACGGAGATGACTGTCGAGTTGGGGAAACCGATCGCTATGGACGATGGTCTCCGGTTCGCTATCCGTGAAGGCGGACGCACCGTGGGTGCAGGCCGCGTCACCAAAATCATCAAATAGCTGAAGAGGATCAGAGGTAACGATCATGGCAGATGAGCACCGGATTCGGATTCGTCTCAAGGCGTACGACCATGCGGTCGTCGATGAGTCTGCGCGCAAGATCGCCGAAACGGTGATCCGCACGCAGGCGAAGATCAAAGGGCCAGTTCCGCTGCCCACGAGAATCCATCGTTACACCGTCATCCGTGGACCCCACGTCGACAAGACGTCGAGGGAGCACTTCGAGATGCGGATCCACAAGCGGCTCATCGACATCCTTGAGCCGACGCCAAAGACGGTTGATTCGCTGATGCGCCTTGACCTCCCTGCCGGCGTGGAAGTTGAGATCAAGACATGAACGCCATAATCGGTGAGAAGCTTGGCATGACGCAGATCTTCGATGAAGAGAACCGTTCTGTCCCTGTCACGGCGGTGAAGGCCGGACCCGTTGTCGTGACGCAGATCAAGCGTCTCGACACTGACGGGTACGCAGCCATCCAGATCGCCTTCAAGGAGATGTCCACCAGCAAGGCCGGACGGCCTGCGACCGGACACTTCAGCAAGGCGGGCGTCCCGCCCCATCGCCACGTCGTCGAAGTCAGGGTTGAAGATCCCGACTCCTACGAGCTTGGCCAGGAGATCACGATCGCTGACGTCCTGGAAGAAGGCGCCAAGGCCGATGTGACAGGAATTTCAAAGGGCAAGGGCTTT
Source organism: uncultured Kiloniellales bacterium (assembly GCA_964196275.1). GTDB lineage: Bacteria > Actinomycetota > Acidimicrobiia > Spongiisociales > UBA5794 > UBA5794. Next base: position 831 of record CAXMSN010000090.1, read on the forward strand.
GCCGGCGTCATGAAGCGTCACAATTTCAAGGGCCAAGGTGCGTCACACGGTGTCCACAAGGTACACCGTGCTCCCGGAGCCATCGGTGCATGTGCAACACCCGCTCGTGTTTTCAAGGGCAAGCGTCTTCCCGGCCGTATGGGCGGCGAGCAGGTCACGATGATGAACCTCGACGTGGTTCAGGTGGATGTCGAGCGCAACCTCGTGTTGCTGCGTGGCGCCGTTCCTGGACCGAAGGGCTCGATTGTCGTCGTTCGAGAGGCGGTGAAGACCAATGGCTGACAACCTGACAGCCGAGCTGTACACAGCCGATGGGACCTCCAAGGGCTCCGTCGACCTGAATCCTGACGTCTTCGGCATCGAGCCGAACAGAGACGTCATGCATCAGGTCGTGACCGCTCAACTCGCAGCCAAGCGAGCAGGAACGCACTCCACCAAGACACGCGCCGAGGTGCGTGGCGGTGGTCGCAAGCCATGGGCTCAGAAAGGCCTCGGTCGTGCCCGTCACGGCTCGATCCGTTCTCCCCAGTGGGCAGGCGGTGGTGTTGCACACGGGCCGAAGCCTCGTGATTACAGCCAAAGGACGCCGAAGAAGATGCGCAGACTCGCACTCCGAAGTGCGTTGTCCGACCGCGCCAGCACCGGCAATGTCAAGGTCGTCGAGACCTTCGACGCATGGGAGACGCCAAGGACGAAGAACGCGATCGCACTGCTCGCCTCGATGGGTATCACCGGCAAGGTGCTCCTCATCGCCGAGGACCACGAGCGCACGGCGATCAAGTCCTTCCGAAATCTCGATCATGTGATCGCCCACAACCTCGGTCAGGCGAACACCTATGACGTGTTGTGGGCGGAGACCGTCATCATGAGTCAGGGCACGCTTGAACTCGGCCAGGGCGCACCGCGCGGAACTGACGCACACGCCGCTGGCGTCAAGGAAGCACAGGAAGGTGGGGCGAAGTGAAGAATCCACGCGACATCATCCTCCAACCCGTTGTGTCAGAGAAGTCATACGACCTCGTTGACGCAAACAACCAGTACACGTTCATCGTCGATCCCCGGTCGAACAAGACCGAGATCAAGCAGGCGATCCAGACCATCTTCGATGTGAAGGTCGTCTCTGTGAACACGATGAACCGCCAGGGCAAGCTGAAGCGGACCGGTTACACGATCGGGAAGCGCAAGAACACGAAGCGTGCTCTCGTCACGCTCGCCGCCGGCGACTCCATCGACGTCTTCGAGGTATAACCATGGGTGTAAAGAAACTCAAACCGACCTCTCCAGGGCGCAGGTTCCAGACGGTCTCAGACTTCGACACGATCACGAAGTCGACACCGGAGAAGAGTCTGCTTGCGCCCAAGACGCGTTCGTCCGGACGCAACTCGTACGGTCGCATCACGTCCCGTCACCGTGGTGGTGGGCACAAGCGTCGCTACCGCATCATCGATTTCCGTCGCACGAAGGACGGTGTGCCGGCCAAGGTTGCATCGATCGAGTACGACCCGAACCGCAACTCCCGCATCGCCTTGGTCCATTACGCGGATGGCGAGAAGCGGTACATCCTTGCTCCCGTTGGCATCGCTGTCGGCGACGTTATCGAGTCCGGTTCGAAGGCAGAGATCAAGATCGGCAACGCTTTGCCGCTTCGCAATATCCCGACCGGCACCGTGGTTCACGGCGTCGAACTCCGCCCCGGTGGTGGAGCGAAGATGGCGCGTTCAGCAGGAACGTCGGTCCAGTTGATGTCGAAAGAAAACAAGGCAGCGTTGCTTCGACTCCCATCCGGCGAGATGCGCCAGGTCAGCCTTGACTGTCGGGCGACCGTTGGGCAGGTCGGAAACCCCGAAGCAGAACTCATCAAGATCGGAAAGGCCGGCCGCAATCGCTGGAAGGGCAAGCGCCCTCAGTCACGCGGTGTTGCCATGAACCCGGTGGATCACCCCCTCGGTGGTGGTGAAGGCCGTAGCTCGGGTGGTCGTCACCCGGTCAGCCCGTGGGGCAAGGCCGAGGGCAAGACCCGAAAGAAGAACAAGGCGAGCGACAAGTACATCATGCGTCGCCGCTCCAAGAAGGGTATGAGGTAAGCCATGGCGAGAAGCCTGAAAAAGGGGCCGTTCGTGGACGAGCACCTTCTGGTCAAGATCGAGAAGGCGAATGCCGGTGGAGACAAGCGCGTCATCCGTACTTGGAGTCGCCGCTCAACGATCATCCCTGAGATGGTGGGTCACACGATCGCTGTCCACGACGGTCGCAAGCACGTTCCCGTCTACATCAGCGAGTCGATGGTCGGCCACAAGCTCGGAGAGTTCGCCCCAACGCGTACGTTCCGTGGCCACATGACTGACAAGTCTGCGAGGATGCGATGAACGTAAGAGCGCAAGCTAAGTACGTTCGCCAGTCGCCGTACAAGGTGCGTCGTGTGCTCGATCTGGTCCGCGGTCTTCCTGTGGATGAGGCGCTTGTCGTCCTCGATTTCACGAACCGTCGTGCTGCCGACCCGATCAAGAAGGTTCTCAATTCCGCCATCGCCAACGCCGAGCACAACATGGCGCTCGACGCGGAGGAACTGCACGTCGCAGAGGCATACGCCGACGAGGGACCAACGCTCAAGCGCTGGCGTCCTCGTGCGCGAGGCCGCGCAGCACAGATTCGCAAGCGGACAAGTCACATCACAATCGTTGTCGCAGACGATCAGGAGGAGGTTGCCTGATGGGCCAGAAAACTCACCCATACGGACTGCGTCTTGGAATCGTCACAGACTGGACCGCCCGCTGGTACTCCGACAAGGAGTACGCAGCCAACGTCTATGAGGACTACAAGATCCGCACGTTCCTGAACACCGAGCTCAAGAGAGGTGCGATCTCTCGCATCGACATCGAGCGCATCGGTGACAAGAAGGTTCAGGTTGACATCCACACCGGCAGGCCCGGGGTCGTCATCGGTAGAGGTGGTTCCGAGGCCGAGCGCATGCGCGCTGGGCTCGAGAAGCTCTCAGGGCGCAGGGTCAAGTTCAACGTCGTTGAAGTGCACAACCCAGAGGTCGATGCAACGCTGCTCGCACGCAGTGTCGCTGACCAACTCGAGGGTCGTGTGTCGTTCCGTCGTGCCATGAAGCGCACCGTCGCAACGGCGCTCAAGGCTGGGGCCGAGGGAGTTCGCGTCCAGGCATCTGGCAGGCTCGGTGGCTCGGACATGGGTCGCAGGGAGTGGTACCTCGAAGGCCGCGTGCCGTTGCACACGCTTCGTGCCGACATCGACTACGGACAGGCAACCGCTTCTACCACCGTCGGCGCCATCGGCGTCAAGGTGTGGGTCTACAAGGGCGACATCATGAAGCGGGTCGGTTCCGGCGGAAAGGCTGCCGCTGAGGCACGTCTCGCTACCGGCGGCCCTGCCGATCGCGATCGTCGCAGATCAGTCAAGTCACGTGCAGAGCAAGCCGCTGGCGGGACAGACAAGCGCATCATCGAGGCTGGTGGCGGCAAGCGTGTCGTCGAGTCCGGTGACTCGAAGCGCTCAAGCGGCCGCAGGCTTATCGAAGCAGGTGGCGGCAAGAAGGTCAGTGCAGCTGACGCAAGCGCTGAATTCGCAGAGGCACAAGAGGCAGGCGTAGCTGAAGAGGCGATTGTCGAAGCCGTTGTTGCTGAGGCTGTCGCTGACGTTGCAGCAGTTGAGGCCGTTGTTGCCGAGGCCGTTGCTGAGGAAGCCGTTGCCGAGGAGGCTGCTGAAGAAGCCGAGGAAGCCGCGGTCGAGACCGCCGCAGATGTGGTTGAAGCCGACGACGCCGATGATTCCGGTGAGGAGAAGTAGCCCATGTTGATGCCAAAGCGCACCAAGTATCGCAAGGTCCAGACGGGCCGCATGCGTGGTATCGCCAAGGGCGGCACTCGCGTGTCGTTTGGCGAATACGGGCTCCGAGCACAGGAACGCGGCTGGATCACATCCCGTCAGATCGAGGCAGCTCGTATCGCGATGACTCGCAAGATCAAGCGTGGTGGAAAGGTCTGGATCACGATCTTTCCAGACAAGCCGATCACCGAGAAGCCTGCGGAGACACGTATGGGCTCCGGAAAGGGCAACCCTGAGTACTGGGTAGCCGTCGTGAAGCCGGGTCGCGTGATGTTCGAGATGTCAGGCGTTGATGAGGAACTCGCACGAGAGGCAATGCGTCTCGCTTCGCACAAGCTTCCAGTCAAAGCCAAGTTCGTGAAGAGGGAGGACGTATGAACGCCCTGGATCTCCGCGGTCTCAGTTATAAGGAGCTCGGTGAGAAACTCGATGAGGCGAAGGAAGAACTCTTCAACCTTCGCTTTCAGCTTGTCACTAACCAGCTCGACAACACCGCTCGACTCAAGTTCGTCAAGCGCGACGTTGCTCGCATCGCAACCGTGATGCGTGAGCAGGAAATCGCGGCATGGAAATCACAGCAGGAGGATGCGTAGATGGAACGCGCAGACCGCAAGGTACGCGTCGGAATCGTCGTTTCCGACTCGAGGGACAAGACCGTCACGGTCGAGGTGAGGGACGCAAAGCGTCACCCCCGCTACGGCAAGACGATCCCAGTCCGCAAGAAGTATCACGCCCACGACGAAGCGAACGACGCCAACGTTGGCGACACGGTCCGCATCATCGAGACGCGGCCGCTTTCGAAATCGAAGCGTTGGCGTGTCGAAGAAGTAGTGGAGCGTGCGAGATGATCCAACAGGAGTCACGACTCAAGGTCGCTGACAACTCGGGCGCTCGCGAGGTGCTCTGCATCCGTGTACTCGGAGGCTCAGGCCGCCGGTACGCCTCGATCGGTGACGTCATCGTCGCGACCGTCAAGGACGCAACACCAGGTGGCGGCGTCAAGAAGGGCGAGGTCGTCAAGGCTGTCGTCGTTCGGACGAAGAAGGAGAACCGTCGCTCCGACGGAACGTATATCCGCTTCGACGAAAACGCCTGCGTGATCATCAACGATCAGAAGCAGCCGAGAGGTACACGGATCTTCGGTCCGGTTGCCAGGGAGCTGCGTGACAAGAAGTTCATGCGCATCGTTTCACTCGCCCCGGAGGTGCTCTGATGAAGCTACGTAGCGGAGACACCGTCATGGTCATCGCGGGCAAGGATGCCGGCACCGAGTCAAAGATCGCAAAGGTCTTCCCAGACCAGAACCGCATCATCGTCGAAGGTGTTGCCACGGCCAAGCGCCACCAGCGTGCAACCGGGGAGGCCAACACCGGCGGGATCATCGACAAGGACATGCCGATCAATGCATCGAATGTCATGATCATGTGCGCGGAGTGTGGCCCAACGAAGATCGGTGCCCGATTCGACGACGAAGGTGTCAAGTCCCGCGTATGTCGCAAGTGTGGAGGTGACCTCTAATGGCTGCCAGACTCAAAGAAAAGTACGACAGCGAGCTCAGGGACCAGTTGCTCGCCGACCTCGGAGTGGGGAACGTCATGCGCGTGCCACGACTCCAGAAGATCATCGTCAACATGGGTGCCGGAGATGCGGCCGCAGATGCGAAACTCATCGATGGCGTCGTCGCGGACCTCAGGATCATCACCGGCCAGCAGCCGAAGGTGAACAGGGCCCGCAAGTCGGTCTCGAATTTCAAGGTCCGTGAGGGCCAGCCAATCGGCGCCCACGTGACCTTGCGTGGGGAGCGGATGTGGGAGTTCCTCGATAGGCTTGTGGCTCTTGCGATTCCAAGGATCCGAGACTTCCGCGGTCTGAGCCCAACCGGCTTCGACGGCAGGGGAAATTACAGCTTCGGTGTGACCGAGCAGTTGATTTTCCCCGAGATCGATTACGACAAGGTTCAAAAGGTTCGCGGTATGGACATCACACTGGTGACCTCCGCGGAGACGGACGCTCAGGGGAAAGCTCTCCTCGATGCGTTCGGGTTCCCATTCCGTCAACAGCAGGTAGGTGCCTGATGGCGAAAACTTCAAAGATCGCCAAGAACAACAAGCGCGCTGTAATCGTCGAACGCTATGCGGATCGACGTGCAGAGCTCATCAAGATCATCAAGGACCCTGAGGCCTCCTACGGGGATAAGCGTGAGGCGTATGCCAAGATCGCCAAGATGCCTCGCGACGCGAGCGCGACGCGGTACCGCAATCGGTGCAACGTCTCTGGTCGCCCGCGCGGGTATTTCCGTAAGTTCGGCCTGTCCCGTATTGCAGTTCGCAGCATGGCCCACCGCGGTGAGCTTCCAGGGATCAGAAAGGCTTCGTGGTAGTCATGTACACAGATCCAATCTCTGACATGCTTACGAGGATCAGGAACGCCAACATGGCGCTCCATCCCGAGACGACGATGCCTTCCAGCAAGATCAAGGAAGAGATCGCTCGCATTCTCTCTGAAGAGGGCTTCATCGACGGTTGGAAAACCGACGATGTGTCCGTTGGCTCCGAGCTGACCGTACGCCTTCGGTACGACGGAGAGCGCAAGAGCGTTCTCCAGGGGATCCGTCGGATCTCTAAGCCCGGGAACCGGGTGTACAAAGGTGCTCAGGACATCAGCCGCATTCGCGGTGGTATCGGCGTCGCCATCGTTTCCACATCGAGTGGACTCATGACGGACAGGGAAGCTCGTCGCCGCAACGTCGGTGGCGAAGTCCTGTGCGAGGTGTGGTGACATGAGCCGTGTCGGAAAGAGCCCAATCGAACTGCCAAGCGGCGTCGAGGTGAAGGTGTCTGGGAACGTCGTTTCGGTCAAAGGACCCAAGGGCACGCTCACACAGGAGATCCAGCCGTCGATGTCCGTCGATATCGACGATGGAACGGTGACCGTGTCTCGTGAGAACGACGAGCGTCAGGTGCGTGCACTCCACGGACTGACCCGATCGCTCATCAACAACATGGTGATCGGTGTGACGGACGGCTACTCGAAGGAATTGACCGCTGTCGGCGTCGGCTACCGAGCAGCGCTCAAGGGCAACACGCTTGAGCTTCAGGTCGGATTCTCGCACCCCGTATCGATCGAGGCACCAGACGGAATCGCGTTCGACGTTCCTGAACCGACAAAGATCATCGTTTCAGGCATCGACAAACAGATGGTCGGCCAGATCGCAGCGAACGTCCGAGCGGTTCGCCCCCCGGAGCCATATAAGGGAAAGGGAATCCGCTACGTCGATGAGCACGTGCGGCGCAAGGCTGGCAAGGCAGGAGTAACTGCATGAGAGGTACACGCACGGACGCACGCCGGCGCAGGCACTTCAGAGTCCGCAAGTCGGTTCACGGAACACAGACGCGCCCGAGGCTCGCAGTGTTCAGGTCTAACAGGCACATCTACGCACAAATCATTGACGATGACGGCGGCCGCACTTTGGCCTCAGCGTCGTCAGGGGAGTCGGCTGTCAAGACCGATCGCCTCACCATCGGAGCTGCCACTGAGGTCGGCATGCTCGTCGGCGCACGTGCGTCTGACGCAGGTATCACCAAGGTCGTGTTCGATCGCGGTGGCTACAAGTACCACGGCCGGATCAAGGCGCTCGCTGAAGCCGCCCGTGAAGCCGGACTCGAGTTCTAGGAGCGATCGATGACGACGAATACACCGAACACACCAAGTACACCGAAGGACCCGAAGGCGGGCGCTCCGAAGGCAAACGCTCCGAAGGCGGGCGCTCCGAAGGCAAACGACCCGAGGTCGGCCGGTGCGCCGAACAGGAACCGTGGCCGCGGGCGCAAAGACGGCGGCAGGCCGCGCGAGCGTGAATCCGAGTTCGACGAGCGAGTGATCACGATCAACCGCGTTTCCAAGGTTGTCAAGGGTGGCCGTAGGTTCTCTTTCACAGCTCTCGTAGCTGTCGGTGACGGCAAAGGCAAAGTTGGCGTCGGGTACGGCAAGGCCAAGGAAGTTCCCGCGGCGATCCAGAAGGCTTTCGAGCTCGCCCGCAAAGAGATGTTCTACGTGCCGATGGCGGGTAGCACCATCATCCACGAGATCATCGGTGTGCAGGGCGCAAGCCGTGTTCTGCTGAAGCCCGCGGCTCCCGGTACCGGTGTCATCGCAGGTGGCGCGGTACGTCAGATCCTGGAGGCAGCCGGTATCAAGGACATTCTCTCGAAGTCGCTTGGCTCGCCGACGCACATCAACGTCGCCGGTGCCACGATCGACGCGCTCAAGAGCCAGCAGCGACTCGACGAGGTAGCAAGGGCTCGCGGCAAACGTGCCGAAGAGATCTTTCCTCCTGCGCTTCTCGCGGCTTACAACTCATCAGAGATGATGCGTACGAAGGTCTGAAGACAATGGCAAAGACACTCAAAATCACACTGCGACGGAGCCTTATCGGCGAGAAGCCGAAGACACGGGCGACCGTCGAGAGCCTCGGGCTCAGGAAGATCAATTCGAGCGTTGAGCGCCCGGACACCGATTCCGTCCGCGGGATGGTGTTCAGAGCGAAGCACCTGCTCGAAGTCGAGGAGATCGCATGAAACTCCATCATCTCAAGCCCGCTGAGGGCTCGAAGAAGAGGAAGATCCGAGTTGGACGTGGCGAGTCAGGCCGTCGAGGCAAGACCGCAGGACGTGGAACGAAGGGTCTGAAGGCTCGCAGCAAGGTCCGCCAGGGCTTTGAGGGTGGCCAGACGCCTCTCCAACGCAGGATCCCGAAGCTCAAGGGCTTCAGGAACCCGAACCGGGAGGAGTTCACCGTCATCAACGTGGAACGCCTCGGCGGATTCGACTCTGGTTCGACGGTTACGCCGGACATCATGCGTGAAGCTGGCCTGGTCAAGAAGCGCGGCAAGATCAAGGTGCTCGGGGAAGGCGACCTTGGTGTCGCGCTGACCGTGCAGGCGCACGCTTTCTCATCGGGCGCTGCGGACAAGATCCAGTCGGCTGGCGGCTCGGTCGAGGTTCTCGAAAAGTGATATCGCCCGTGGCGACGGAATGGCTGCAGGCGGACGCCAAATCTGCCCATACGTCAGACTTGTCAGCCAATGGCTTCGACATCGTTACCGTACGACTCGCTCTCGGTAATCGCTAGGACGACTGGACACGCATGCTCACCGCATTTAGGAACGCATTCAGGATCAGGGACCTTCGGAACAAGATCTTGTTCACGCTGTTCATCTTTGCGCTCTACCGCCTCGGTGCAACGATCCCGGTTCCTGGAGTTGATCTTGCCGCCGTGCAGAGCTTCGCTGACCAAGCTGAGCAGTCAGGGTTCGTCGGCCTTCTGAACCTCTTCTCCGGTGGTGCGCTCACGCAGATGTCCATCTTTGCGCTGGGCATCATGCCGTATATCACGTCGTCGATCATCATGCAGTTGCTCGCCGTGGTCATCCCGAAGCTGCAAGCCCTCCAGGAGGAAGGCGAGGGCGGGCGGAAGGTCATCACGCAGTGGACGCGGTATCTCACCGTCGTCCTGGCGCTGCTCCAGTCAACAGGGTTCGCCTACCTGTTCCATTCCGGGCAGTTCACCAATGGCATCGACCTCATCCCGAACTTCACGCCTCGCAACGTCCTCATCATCGTGATTACGATGACCGCCGGTACTGCCCTTCTCATGTGGATGGGTGAGCTCATCACACAGCGGGGAATTGGAAACGGCATGTCGTTGCTGATCTTCGTGTCGATCATCAGCCAGATTCCGAGCCAGCTTGTGATCTTGAACACGAACTCTGCGACGTACCAGTTCGTAGTCATCGTGGCGGTCATGATCGCCTTGACGATCGGGATTATCTTCATCGAGCAGGGTCAGAGGCGAATACCCGTTCAGTTCTCGCGACGCGTCCGCGGCCGCAAGGTCATGGGTGGCCAGTCGACCTACATCCCGCTGAAGGTCAACATGGCTGGCGTCATCCCCGTCATCTTCGCAACATCGATCATGTACTTCCCTGCACTCATCTCGTCGTCACTGCCATCAACAGGATGGGGTGCCGATGTAAGGGACTGGATCAACAACAACATGCTGTCGACAAGTGGTGGCGGGTTCTCGCCGAGCCTGTGGTACATCGGTGTGCTTGCTCTGCTCGTTGTGTTCTTCACGTACTTCTACACGGCGATCCAGTTCGACCCAGAGCGCCAGGCGGACATGATCCAGCGTCAAGGTGGGTTCATTCCAGGCATTCGCCCCGGCCGTGCAACCGTGAACTACTTGTCCTACGTATTGAGCCGTATCACTCTGCCTGGCGCTTCGTACCTCGCGATCGTGACGGTGCTTCCGTCGCTCTTCGGTTGGTGGTGGGGTGTTCCGGTCGGATTGTCCGGAGTCTCGATAATCATCGTTGCGGGCGTTGCGCTCGAAACGACGAAACAGATCGAGAGCCAGCTGACGATGAGGAACTATGAAGGGTTCCTCAGCTAGGTCCCTCTGACATTGGAGAACGCAATGGGGCGTCGCATTCTTTTCCTCGGCCCTCCCGGGGCCGGTAAGGGCACACAAGCAGAGATGCTTGCCCGTGCCGTCGGTGTGCCCCATATCTCGACCGGCGAGATGCTCCGCGATGCCATTGCCGCTGGAAGCGACCTTGGCAAGCAGGTCGAGGCCGTCGTCGCCTCTGGTGCCCTCGTCTCCGATGATCTGGTGTTGGCCCTCGTTCAAGAGCGGCTGTCTCGTGATGATGCGGCGTGCGGCTACCTGCTTGATGGTTATCCACGAAATGTGTCGCAAGCCAGGGCACTCAGTGACGCGTTGGGTGATGACGCGATCGAGGTTGCGCTCCTGCTTGACGTCGACACGGATGAGTTGGTGGGGAGACTGCTGAAGCGTGCTGCCGAACAGGGCAGAGCGGACGATTCGGAAGAGGTCATTCGCCACCGCCTCGACGTGTACACGACTGAGACCGAGCCGCTGATCGAGCACTACGCGGGTCGCGTCGTGGCGGTGACCGGCACGGGGTCCATCGACGATGTCTTTGCAAGCATCGTTCGAGCATTGGCGGCGTAGTGCGCTCGACAGGGCACCAGGGTCACTCATGAGCGGCACTCGGTTGATCACCAAGAAGACATCTTCCGACTTCGAGAAGATGACGGTTGCGGGTCGGTGCGTGGCAGAGATGCACGCCCGCACTCGCGAGGCCATCGCCCCAGGCGTGACCACAGGGGACCTGGACTCGATCGCTCGGGAGGTTCTCAAGGAGTGGGATTGCGTCTCTTCATTTCTTGGCTACGGATCCCCGCAGCACCCGTTCCCAGGCGTGATCTGTACCTCACCGAATTCAACGATCGTGCACGGGATTCCCGGTGATCTTGTCCTTTCCGAAGGGGACATCATCTCCATTGACGCGGGCGCCATCTACGAGGGGTGGCATGGAGACGCCGCTTACACCGTGGCTGTCGGTGAGGTGCCGGACGAGGTTGCGAACCTGCTCGAAGTCACAGAGCGGGCGCTCTGGGCTGGACTGGAGCAGGCGGTCCACGGAAACCGACTCGGCGACATCGGTGCTGCGGTCGAGGCGGTAGCTGCCCCTCACGGGCTGGGTGTTGTCCGTGATTATGTTGGCCATGGCATCGGTCGCCAGATGCATGAGGCTCCCTCGGTACCCAACTTCGGAACCGCAGGCAAGGGCCTCCGGCTGAAGACGGGCATGGCCCTCGCCATCGAGCCGATGTTCAATCTTGGAACCCAGGCCTCATCGGTTCTTGATGACATGTGGACGGTCGTGACCGCCGACGGGGCATGGTCCGCACACTTCGAACACACGGTGTTGCTAACCCGCGAAGGATCGCTCGTCTCGACGTTGCCCGAACCCCTGCGCGTCGGGCCTCCCTCTCGCACCGGCTGACGTCTTACTCAGCTGACAGACGCGGCATGGGATTCGTCCGTGGTCCGTGGTCCGTGGTCCGTGGTCCGTGGCCCGTGGTCCGTGGCCCGGAGCTCAGCGAAGCCGAGCGAATTGATAGGCTCCACAATGTGCGATTAGGAGGTCACACATACCGCTCTATATGGATCGTCATGAGGTTTCGGACGCAACGGCGGAGGACACCGCCAACAACCATGTTGCCGATCTGAAGATCGCAGGGAAATTCGGCGTCGACTTCTTCTCGTACTGGCACGACTCGAGCAGAGGCATCGTCATCTGTTTTGCGAAAGCCCCGGGCGAGGAGGCGATGACTGAGGTGCACCGTGCATCCCATGGGGACGTTCCGGGCGAGATCATCGAAGTTTCGGAATCCGACGTTGTCCGCTTCCTCGGCAAGATCCACGATCCGGTTGACGCCAGCGAAGCTTCGAGCGCTTTCCGGACCATCTGCTTCACCGATCTGGTTGGGTCGACCGAACTCCTCAACCGTCTCGGCCAATCTCCGTACATGGTGCTGCTGTCCGAACACGATCTCATCATCCGCAACGCTCTCATCAGGTGGAAGGGCCGGGAGGTCAAGCACACCGGCGACGGGTTGATGGTGGTCTTCGAAGACGTGGACAGGGCACTTGGATGGTCCCTTGATGTTCGCGAGTCGTTCGAGAAGCGTTCCGATCTTGATGTGCGCCTTGGTATGGCTGCTGGCGAGCCGGTCGACCACGACGACGACATCTTTGGCGCTGTGGTGAACATGGCGAACAGAATCTGTTCATCCGCGGGACCAGAGCAGATCTACGTATCCGACCTGGTCCGCGACCTCGGTCTCGAAGAGGGGTTCAGTTTCGACGGCGGTAGGACAGAGTTGCTGAAAGGGTTCTCTGAGCCAGCGACGATCTATGAGCTGCTCGGCTCCGCGTGATCGAACCGGCAGCTTCGTTGTGGATCGGCCATCCGCGACGCATCCGATGGTAATTGTCCCGATACATCGGGCACTGTGGTTCACTGTCGTAACCAGTCGGTCTCGTCGCACGGAGTGATCATGAAGAAGTACCTGCTTGTGTGTGCAACCATCGCTCTTGCGGCCGCCGCATGTTCATCGACGGATGACAGCTCAGATACGACCGTCCCTGCGACTCTGACGACGACCTCTTCCACGTCCACATCCACGACGACCGAGGCGCCTGAGGTAACGACCACCACGACGACGACCGAGGTGCCTGAGGCAACGACCACGACGACGACCGAGGCGCCTGAGGAAACGACCACCACGACCGCGGCGCCTGTTCCATCGATTATCGAGTTGACCAACGAGGGCATCCAGGCCGGTGCGGTGTGGGTACCTTTCGGAGCGGACGACGATGATGCCGTCGCCGCGATCGAGGCCGTTCTTGGAGCTCCTACGACAGACAGCGGATGGATTCCTGCTTGGGGCGATTACGGCGTGTGCCCTGATCCGATGGTGCGTGCCGTCGAGTGGGATGCGCTGATCACCTTGTACACCAATGCCGAATCCGATTTCTGGTCGCCGGCAGGAACCGAGCATTTCTTCTCGTTCAACTATCTCGCCGTCGAATCACCGCCGAACCTGCTGACTCCTGAAGGAATCGGCATCGGATCCACGCTCGCCGAGTTGAAAGCTGCCTACCCGGGTGAGATCGTCGTCGATGAGGCGTTCTTCGATCCCGCTCTCGGCTTCTGGTCGTACCGCCCAATGAATTGGACCGGGCTGTGGGGCTATGCCTCAGGCCAGGCAGACACCAGCACCATCACTTCGATCAACGGCGGCAGCGGCTGCGGAGAATAGGTTCAGAAGACCTCGGACCACGGACCGGCATCGACTCTGTCCCCCTTTGAAGGGGGACGGGCGAGCAAAGCGAGCCAGGGGGATTTCCGGGATCCGTAGTCCGTTGTCATTTGTCCTTGCATGGTTCTTCGGACCCGAAGGTGTCTTCTCTAGGCTCGTCGCATGCGGGACACGGTCACTATCCAGAAGTGGAGCGATCGCACTCGTCCGGTGATCGTGGTGGCCGCGTTCTTGCCGTTCGTTGTGGCGATCCTTGTTTCGGACTCCCGCGATACGCTGTTCCTGATCGCGGATTTTGCTTCGTGGGGCGTGTTCCTGGTGGATCTCGTGGTTCGGCTGGTCATCGATCGCAGGTATCTGAGATCCGGTAAGGGCATCTTCGATCTCACCGTCGTGATGGTGACGTTCCCCTGGTACATTGTCCCAGGTGCGAGTGGCGCTGAGTTCCTCCTCGTCTTCAGGCTCCTCAGGCTCGTGCGTGTCATGAGGAGCACGGAGTTCTTCTCCTCCATGGGCTCTGCCCTCCACCGGTTCGGCGGGCTAGGTCTCTGGATCATTGGCGCGACATTGTTCTCGGCGCAGATGGTCATGAACGCTGAACCGCCCGAAAGTGGGTACGAGACTTTCGGAGACGCACTCTGGTGGGCGGTGGTTTCGCTGACGACCGTTGGATATGGCGACCTCTTTCCGGTAACTCCCTTCGGGCGGATGGCAGGAGTGATCATGATGTTGACCGGTCTTGCTGCGCTGGGATCGGTCGCAGCGATCCTCAGTTCGATGTTCATCGGGGCTAACTTGGGCGAGGCGTCTGCTGACGTTGGAGATGACTCCGGTGAGATCGCGGAGGAGCTCCGTGCGCTCAGGGCCGAGGTGGCTGATCTGAAGGTCACGATCGAAGAGTCGTCCCCGTAGATGCGTACCGATGGCCCGTGATCCTGACTCGGGATTCGGACTTCAGATTTCGGACATTGATCCGAATCATCCCCGTAGACGCACGCTCGGCATTGAGGGACAATGGTGGGAGAGTCGACCCGAGAGGTGTGCGATGCCTGTTGTGACCGAACATCTGGATCAATGGGTGAGAGAAGGCTTCCTCTCAGGTGACCAAGCGACGGCGATTCGAGAGTACGAGGATCATCCGTCGTCTTCCCGCCCGACAGCGATTCTCGAAGTTCTTGGCTATGTGGGAGCGGTCTTCGTATTGGTGGCTGGCCTCCTTCTAGTCGTGGAACTTTGGACGGACATGTCGCGTGCAGCACAGGTTGTTCTGGCTGGTTCTGCTGCCGCCGTGCTCACCGCTTCCGGTGTTGTCATTGCCCGTACCGAGCATCCGCGGATCCGTCGTGTCGGCACCGCACTCCTTCTCCTCGCGCTGGTACCCACGGGCGTGGCGGTCGGTCTCGTCGCAGACACATGGTTCGATGAAGAGACAGCGGCCCTCTCAGGATTCCTCGCAGCGGCCATTCTGGGTTTGCTGCTCTACGTTCGGGACCGGCACAGTGTCACCCAACATGCAGGTCTGTTCGTCGCATCAATGGGCACGGTGCTGTTTGCCGTCGTCGTGATCGAGGATGTCGCTGAATGGGTTCCGGGTTTCGCCCTGTTCCTCGCAGGCGTTGGGTGGCTCGTGCTTGCTTCGTTCGAGATCCTGCCGCCGAGATCGGTTGGCGAAGTTCTGGGTGTCGGTGCGGCGCTCTTCGGTTCGATCACGATGGTGAGTTCTCTCAACTTCGACGGGAGCGGAGCCGCGACGTTCGGGATGGCGCTTGCCATCGCTGTCTGTCTGCTGGCGGTTGGCTTTGGAGTGGCGAAAGATCGCATCCTCGTGGTCGTCGGTGGGATGCTCGGGTTGATCATCTATCTGCCGTGGCTCATCAACGAAACGCTTGGAGAGAACGTTGGTGCCCCGATCGCTCTCCTCGTGGCGGGAACCCTTCTGATAGGGAGCGCGGTATATCTGACGAGACGTCGGAGACCCTGACTCGCCCGTACGGTCGGGTTCGATATCTACGTGGACTCTTGGATCAACCGGTCTGCTGCCTGCGCGATGCCGGCAGCGGAGGAAGACGGAGGAGGGAACGCCGAACTGTATGGACGGCCACCGCGCTTGATGAAGATGCCCCGACAACCGGCGGCCATTGCGCCGGCTATGTCCCAATCGTGGGCAGCGATCATGACCATGTCGGAGGGGGACACCCCTAGTCGTTCGGCCGCAGCCCGATACACGGATGCGTGCGGCTTGAACCGGCGTACCATCTCGACGCTCAGGATGGGGTCGAGCAGGTCATCGAGGCCTGCATGGTTCAGTTGTGCGTTCGCAGCTTCTTGTGGCGAGTTCGTGAGTGCGGAAACGGTGAATCCAGCTTTGACGAGGTCTTCGATACCCGCTCGTGCGTCAGCGTGTGGGTGGAGGCTCCGCATGAGTCGCCCGAGCGTCTCGGCATCGTCCTGAGATGTGCTGATGCTGCCAGTGGCAGCTGTAGTTCGCAGTGCGTCGGCTGCCAGACTGGTGAAGGGTGAGTATCGATCTGTTGCAGCGGATACGAACGAAAGCCTGAGTAGTTCTCCGAACCATTGCGATGCCTCGATCCGGCCTTCGAATCGTGTGTGGAACCATGTGCGAACGGGTTCGAGGTCAAGAAGTGTCTCGTTCACATCGAACATGATTACTGGGCGCATGGGGAGATTCTACGAACCCATGGGTCCGGTTGCTGCCGGATCTTGACGCGAGCACGTCTTGGAGGGCGTTTCGAAGATGCAGCAGCCGTTACGCTCGGTGGCTCCGTACACTTCTGTCAACGGCTCGAAAGAGCTGTGTTTTGTTGTGAAAAGACGACATCGTTGATATCAGCGAACCGTCGAGCCCCCGGACCT
>CAXMSN010000091.1:0-11059 GCA_964196275.1 uncultured Kiloniellales bacterium
GGAACCTGACAGTGCTCGGAGGTGAACTCCTCGTTGCGGTAGTGCTCGAATGCACCGTACGTCGTATTGCGCCGTTGGAGAAGATCGAAGTCAACTTCGTGGGCGTTGAACTCGGGGCCATCGATGCATGCGAATCTCGTCTCGCCAGCGACTGTCACCCGACAGCCGCCACACATCCCCGTGCCGTCGATCATGATTGGGTTGAGGCTCGCAACCGTCTCGATCTCGTTCGGCCGCGTCACTTCTGCAACCGCTCGCATCATCGGAATCGGGCCGGCTGCCAGCACGCGGTCGACGGACTCGCCGGCGTCGATGATCTCCTCGAGCTTCTCTGTGACGAAGCCGTGGAATCCGTAGCTTCCGTCGTCGGTGGTGGCGTAGACGTTGAGGCAGACAGAGTTCAGTTCGTCTTCGAGGATCACGAACCGGCGGCTCCTTCCGCCAATGATCGCTGTGACATCGTTGCCAGCCTCAGCGAGAGCGACGGCATTTGGATAGATGATGGCGGTCCCGACGCCGCCCCCGATGACCACCACCGAGCCGTAGTTCTCGATCTCTGATGGCATACCGAGTGGGCCGGCCAGATCGAGAATCGAGTCACCCTCTTTGAGGAGGTTGAGGGAGCGTGTGGTTTTGCCGACTCCCTGGACGATCAGAGCGATCCAACCTGCCTCGGGGTCTGCGTCAGCGATGGTGAGCGGAATCCGTTCACCGGTTTCGGCGACCCGAACGATCACGAATTGTCCTGCCCGACGCTTCCGTGCGACCTTCGGCGCTTCAACCCGGAAGTACTTCACGTCTGGGGCGAGAGTGCGGGCATCGACGATGCGATTCATGAGCATCCCTTCACCTTGAGGATACCGTTTTCCACATCTAGCTATGAATCGGGTCGCCCTAGTCGAGGAGCTCCTCGTTGGCGATGGGCGGGAATCCCGATCCATTGACGCAGACGAAGTACTCGTCGAAAATCGGCACTGGTGTGTCCGGGTAGACGGAGACACACGCGATGTCCCCATGTGCGTTGCGCCGGTGGATCTCCGTGGCGATGCTCTCGATTCGGGCGCTGTGATGTTCGAAGCGAGGACAGATCTGATGCCGATCGACGCTACGCAAAGCATTGCTACCGTCACCAACCATGCAGCGATGTAGCCCCACGGACTCCCACAATGAGTAACCCCGTGACGCTCCGCCAGCGTCTGTCGCGAGGAAGCCGGTGGCTACTTCTCCCCGTCGCGATCGCAGCAGGCGCCTACTACGCGGCGCCTCGGGTCATGATGCGAGCGTTCGCTCCACCGAAGCGAGACATGTCCCAGACTCCATCAGATCTAGACCTCCCAGAGGAACAGATCTGGCTCCAGAACAGCAATGGAACGAAGCTGCATGGCTGGTTCATCCCCGTCGACGGCCCTGCGCCCGTGGTGATCGTTCTCCATGGCTGGGGTGGAAACGCCGCATTGATGCTCCCCCTCGCCCCTTATCTACACGATGCCGGCTACCACGCTCTGTTCCTCGACTCTCGCAACCACGGGCATTCGGAGCACGAGCGCTTCACCTCGATGCCGCGGTTCGCCGAAGACCTCGAAGTCGCCGCACGGTGGAGTCAGGAACGCGCTGAAGTAACATCGATCGGTGTCATCGGCCATTCAGTCGGAGCGGGTGCCGCCATCCTGAGCGCGTCCCGAAGCGACCACTTCGATGCGGTCGTCTCTGTGTCTGCCCCTGGGCATCCCGGAGAGATGATGCGAGAACAGATGGCGAACATTCCTGGCCCGCTTCTCACCCTCATGTTCGGCGCAATGCAGCATCTGATCGGTTATCGATTCGACGAGTTCGCGCCCCGGAACCGGATCGCACATGTTGAAGCACCGGTACTGATCGTTCACGGGGCCGACGACGATGTGGTTCCTCTCGGAAGCCTGCATGAGCTCGCGGACGCACAACCCGATGCCGAGACGCTGATCGTTGCCGGCGCCGGTCATAGCGACCTCGCACCGTTCGAGCCAAGGGTTGGGGAGATAACCAAGTTTTTCGACCGGAGCCTCCGCGAACAGACGTAATCGCGGTCGCCGCATTATCCCACCAGCGGCGATGTTCGGAATACGCCTTGATGATGGGTAGTTGTGTTCTTAACTCAGTGGACGGCGTTGACGCACGTGGAGGATCACGACTTGGCCAAGAGAAGGCACCCTGCGAAGAAGCCTGTGGATGCCCGGAAGAAGGCTGACAAGCAAGCGCGTCGTGACGGGCGGAAGCTCGCTGAGGCACGTGCGAAGCAGTTAGCTCTGCGCAAGCGACGTATCCGGTCCGGCATGATCGTTCTCGTAGGCGTGGTCGTCATCGGAACAGCCGGCTTCCTGATCGCCGATAAGGCCACCGCATCTGAGCTTCCTGGCGTGATCAAGGGGAGCAACGAGGGGCGTGAGCATGTCGAGAACGGCACCACGGTTCATTACACGACTGCGACCCCGACGAGCGGCACACACAGTGAGGGCTCGCCGAGATGTGGAATCATCAACCAGCAGCTTCCAACGGAACTCGCGATCCACGCTCTCGAGCATGGAACGGTCGTGATCTGGTACCAGCCCAGCCTCGCCGACGACGTGGTGTCTGGCCTCCGCGACATCGTGAACCGATTCGACAATCGCGTGATCCTGTCACCGAACGCCGAAATAGTCGACGCAGTGGTAGCGACAGCTTGGCTGCGTCTCAAGTCCTACGGAGGAGCTGACCCTGAACTCGAGGAGTTCATCACGACGTATCGCGAGCGCGGTCCCGAAGACGTTCCCTGCAGCTACTGAGCTCGTTCTGTGACCAGCAGTGTTCGGGTCGGCCAGGTTCTGTTGACTCCATCGTTTGGCGGGACGCCCGACGGATAGGCCTCGTGGCGGGAGTACGGTCGTTTCAACGACGGGAGTGGATGTGGCAGGAGAGATCAGCACCGAGCCGGAGCGTGAGGTTCTCACATGGACGGGCTACGGCATCGCGGTGCGGGATCTCGCGCGTCAGATCGCCGACGACGGATTCAGCCCCGATGTCATCCTTGGTATCGCCAGAGGTGGCCTGATCCCGACGGGTTCGCTTGGATACGCGCTCTCGATCAAGAACTGCTACCTGATGAACGTCGAGTACTACACGGATGTCGATGAGCGTCTCGACGTCCCGGTCATACTGCCGCCATATCTCGAATTCGTCGATCTTGAGAATTCGAACATCCTCGTCGTCGACGACGTCGCCGACACCGGACACACCCTCCAGAAGGTGTATGAGTTCGTCGCCGACAACGTCAAGAGCACCAGGGCTGCTGTGCTGTACGAGAAGCCGAGGTCGGTGATTAAGTGTGAGTACGTCTGGAAGCGGACTGACCGTTGGATCAACTTCCCGTGGTCGTCGGAAGGCCCGGTCGCTCGCTGACGCTCGCGCAGGCCGACGTCCGATCCGCTCGCTTCGCTCGCTCTCCGAAGTCCGATATCAGACCAGCAATCGAAACATCTGGCTGTGGCCGCTGGTCGGACGTCGGATCTGGGGCTTCGGACTTCGGAACTCTGAAGCGGAGTAGCGTTCGTGTGTGACGCCTATCGATGACTTCGAGGTGATGCAGTGAGGTTCCGTTCGATCGTTGACGAGGAGACCGGGGAGCAGTACCTGTCGGTTACGGCAAGGGGGCAGTCGGTTCTTCAGGATGCGTTCCTGAACAAGGACGTTGCGTTCACTCGCGAGGAACGCCGTGAACTCGGCATCGTGGGGCTGCTTCCCGACCACGTTGCGACCATCGAGGAGCAACTCGGGCGGGTGCGATACCAGTACGGTCGGAAGACGACCGAGATGAGCAAGAACATCTACCTGAACGGTCTCATGGATCGAAACGAGACCCTCTTTTACCGGTTCCTGCTCGAGAACCTCGAGGAAACGGTCCCCGTGATTTACACGCCCACGGTCGCCAGGGCATGTTCTCACTGGAGTCGGATATATCGCAGAGCGAACGGCTTGTACATAACGCCGCGGGATAGAGGAAGGATCGCCGACATCCTCCGAGTTCGGCCAGCGATGGACCCACCGGTGATCGTGGTCACCGACAACGAGCGGATCCTTGGCATAGGTGATCAGGGAGCGGGTGGCATGGGCATCCCGATTGGCAAGCTCGCGTTGTACACGGCCGGTGCGGGAATCCACCCGGAACGTTGCATCCCGATCTCGCTCGACGTTGGCACGAACAACGCTGAGCTGCTCGCCGATCCGCTGTACGTGGGGTATCGCGAGCCCAGGTTGCGGGGCGCTGAATACGAGAGCTTGGTCGACGAGTTCGTTGATGCTGTGAGAGAGGTGTATCCGCGGGCGCTGCTGCAGTGGGAAGACTTTGCGAACTCCACGAGCTTCAGGAACCTTGAGACGCATCGGAAACGCATAGCGTCGTTCAACGATGACATCCAGGGGACGGCTGCCATGGCCGTAGCTGGGGTCATCACGGCGAATCGCCACGCAGACCTGGAGTCCGATGATCTGCGATTCGTGATCTCGGGTGCCGGATCTGCCGGATATGGGATCGCCCAACATCTGGTGTACGCCATGGAGGCTAACGGAGTCGAGAAGGATCAAGCATGGAAAAGGGTCTTCGTTCTCGACAGCCGGGGCCTTCTGCTTTCGGACCGCCGCTCGATCAAGGGCATCAAGGCTGAGCTCGCTACGGACGCTGCCGATGTTGCCGACTGGGACGAGTGTGAGTATCCACCTTCGTTGCTCGATGTGGTGAGAAACGTGCGACCCACGGTCCTGATCGGTGTCAGTGGGACGGCTGGGTTATTCACCCGCGAGGTCATAGAGGAGATGGGGAAGTCGTGTGATCAGCCGATCATCATGCCACTGTCGAATCCCACGAGTCACACGGAGGTCACTCCGGCCAATGCCATCGCATGGACGGGCGGCAGTGCCATCGTCGCGACCGGCAGCCCATTCGGCCCCGTCATCTACGAGGGGGTCGTGCACCGAATAGGCCAGGCGAACAATGCCTTCATCTTTCCGGGCATGGGACTCGGCATTCTCGCCGTCGGAGCGCGAGAGGTCACGGACGGGATGTTCCTTGCGGCAGCGAGAGCGTTGGCTGATGCGACGAGCGCGGACCTTGTAGCCGCCGGCCAGATCTACCCCGATATCGATGATGTGCGATCTGTGTCACGTGAGGTTGCCATCGCCGTGGCGAACCAGGCGGTTGCCGATGGTGTCGCCGAACCGGTCGAGGAACTCGAAACCGCCATCGACGCTGAGATGTGGTTCCCGGACTACTTGGCCATCAGGGCGGCTTCGTCGCCTGTTGACGGCTAGCCCTGAGGCCACTCCTCAGCCGGATACCGTGCCGTTCCCTTTCCGGTCACATCGACCGCATATGCCGCTGCCTCTGTCCTCGACGCCACATCAAGTTTCGCAAGGATGTGGGACACGTAGTTCTTGACGGTCTTGTCCGACAGGAACATCTCGGTTGCGATCTGCTTGTTCGATCTACCCATGGCCAGCAGGTCAAGCACATTTCGCTCTTGCTCGCTGAGGAGATCGAGCTTGGTCCCGCTCTCTCCATCTGACCTGATCTTTGCAACGACTGCAGCGTCGAGCACCTCACCAAAGAGATGCTCACCGTTTCCAACCCTCACGACGGCATCGACGAGACCTTCAGCGTCAACACGCTTGAGCACATAGCCAGCTGCTCCCGCGTCGAAGGCTTCCATGAGGGCATCGTCGAACGCATAGGAAGTCAGGATGAGCACCCTCGTTTCAGGCCACCGCTTCTTGATCTTCCGGCAAGCATCGATGCCTGAACCGTCGGGTAGCCGCACGTCCATCACGACGATGTCTGGTGTATCGAGACCGACCCGGCGGAGCGCATCCTGTGCGGTACCCGCTTCGCCCACGACCGTAAGGGCTTCCTCGGCGTCGAGCAGAGACCTCAGTCCCGCACGTACCACGTCGTGGTCGTCCACGAGGACCACCCGGAATGGTTGGTTAGTCACAGCGTCAGCATATCCATCTCCACCGTGACAATCCTTCGCACCGGCTTGGGTCCTATCGTGAACGTATGGTCGAACCCGTTGAGCATCGCTACGACCCCCTGGCTGTCATTGCCAAGGTGTCATCGATCGTCGAGCAGGCTGAGCTGCAAGAACTGATCGAGGTCACGATCGAAGCCGCCGTCGACCTCACAGGCGCACGATACGGAGCCCTCGGAGTTACAAACGAGCATGGACGGCTCGTGGCATTCCACCACAAGGGGCTGACCGCAAACGAAGCCGGCCGCATCGGTGACGAACCCAGCGGGAGAGGCGTTCTCGGTGACATCTCCAGCCACGGTGTTTCGGTCCGCACGGATGACATCACGAGCCACGCCGCGTATACCGGCATCCCTGATCACCATCCTGAGATCTCCTCGTTTCTCGGTGTCCCCATCACCGCTGGCGGGAAGACGTTCGGGAACCTGTACGTAACGAACCGCGACGACCCGTTCGCTGAGGATGACGAAGTGGTGATGGCGTCGCTGGCGGTCGCAGCAGGTGCTGGCATCAACGCGATACGGATGAGCCACGAACTGAGGGATCGGGCGTTGGTCGAGGACCGCGCCAGGATCGCAAGAGACGTCCATGACTCGATCATCCAAAGCTTGTTCGCAGTTGGGCTCGGCCTCCAGTCCCAAGCCCAGAAGTCGGACGATCCTGAAGTTCAGGCGTCGCTCTACGCATCGTCGAGCGCGGTCGATGCCGCCATCGGCGACCTTCGGCGACTCATCCACGATCTGCACGAGGACGTGGCGACGAGGGCGTCGCTCTCCGAGGAGGTCGACGCTCTTGTGATGAGGCTCTCAAGCCCGCACGAGATCCCTGTCGACGTGGCGTTCCGTGGTGACGTTCCAGCACTTGGGGACGAATTGCTTGATGATGTGCTCCAGATCGTTAGGGAGGCAACATCGAACGCTCTCAGGCATGCGGGGGCGACATCGGTTCGCGTCGCGATCGTGGTCGACGAACGATCGATGTATATGACGATCTCGGACGATGGGGAAGGGTTCGACGTCCCGGCAACGAGCGACGGACTCGGCCTCGCGAATATGCGCACGCGTGCGAAACGGGCAGGCGGAGAACTGGACATCGTTTCAAGTGAATCAGGAACCTTGGTGGAAGCAAGGATCCCGGTCGTCGCTCGCTGATTATCGCTCGCTAGCGATTGCTTCAGACCCGTTCGGCTCCACCTTCGCTGACAGACCACAGACCCGAAGGTTGATGCTTCCTCGTCCTCCCTGGGAGGGAGGACTGGCGAGCTTGCGAGCCAGGAGGGCGTTGGTCTGCGGTGAATCGTTGCGCCTGCGACATCCCCCTGCATCGTCGCTGCGCTCCGCTGCCGTCCCCCTTGAAAGGAGGACGAAGAGTTACTGATCTGACGTTTGAGGTCTTCTGACTCATCCGCCCGAATCGAGATACGTGTAGATCTTCTCGACGTTCTCGTCTGAGATCGTTGCATCGTCGTATTGGGGCATGCCCTTTGGGCCCTCCCGCACGTCTGTCGTGAACGAGCCGAGCGATCCGAGTTCACCGACGAGTTCCGGTGCGACGATTGCCCCTTTGCCCCCCAGCCCGTGGCAGGCCGCACATGCGAACTGGAAGTACAGCACTTCGCCGTCGACTATCGGGTCGCCCGTCTGGGCAAGCGATTCGTCGTCGAGCCCGAATCCGTCGTAGGGATATGTGACGTCGAGGTAGTTCACGATCGTCCGGTCGTAGCCCTCGGGATCGATTACATGACTGTTGGCAACTGGTGCCCGTACGAACACGATGACCATTCCAACGGCTGTGATCACCACCGCAGCAGCCAGGATCACGCTGATCCACATGGAGCCATCCTCGGATGCGACGGCGGTCTGAGATCTACCAGCCATGCCGACCCGGACCAGGTAGATTGCGGCCATCGCGATGAGTACCCATACTCCGGAGATGATCAGGATCACCAGCGTTCCGTTGATGAACGGGATCCGCACCCCGGTGCTGAGCTGATACAGCTGCACGGGCTCTCCACCCACAGCGATCGTGAACACGTACGGCTCGACAGGGTCGGTGTCTGGGCCCAGGTACACAACCTGCATCTCGCCGTTGTCATCGGCCCGCTGTTGATAGGCGAGGATGGCGATGCCAGCCTCATCGGTCGTGGCCGTCGCGATCTCTACTCGCCCGAACTCTCCGGCGAGCGACGCTTGATAGGTCAGCGCTATCTCTGCACCTTCAACCGGTGAGCCGCTGTCCGAGAGGACGGCCTTGACCTCGACCTGCTGTCCCACGGAAACCTGTTCGGGCGCACCGACGGCGATCTCGATTCCAGCGGCGAGCGCTGGTGCCGATGTGATCAGGGCAATAGTAACCATCGCCGCTGCTAGCGCGAAGTTACGCACACGCTTCAATCGACGCGTGATCATGGCGACCCCCCTTCGGTTCGACTGGACGGGTCTGGAGAGCCCGCCGTCGCCGATGTCTTGTCGTCGGCGAGGATCGGTTCCGTCGATTCCGAAGCGAATACGTCGCGGTGTGCCGCCTCGTACTCCTCGGTCATTTCCCAGACGGCGAACATCGGAAAGATCTTGATGGCCACTGTGATCAGAAGGCAGAAGACGGCCATGCCACCCGCAAAGATCGACCATTCGACCAACGTCGGTGCGTAGCTTGCGGGCTCGTACGGCATCAGGGGGACACGAAGCCCGGTCACGACGATGAAGTACCTCTCGAAGAACATCGCGAGGTCGACGAGGATCGCGGCCGCCACGACGCCTCCGATCGTGCGAGTCTTGGGGACCAACATCAAGATGACAGGCACGATGAGCCCCCCGATGATGTAGAACCAGAACATCAGAGCGAAGTCCTCGACGAACAGCTGCCGGAACGCGAACTCTCCTGATTCCTCGAGCTTGAAGCCCTCCGTCAGGTACTCGTTGATGTTCACGTACACCATGAACGCTCCGAACGCAGCGAGGAGATACCCGAGGTAGAGGAAGTGCTTCGTTGTGAGGTATTCCTCCCAGTGATAGATCTTCCTCAGGATCGCCATCACGAGGATCAAGGTCGCGACCCCGCTGAATATGGCCCCCGCTACGAAGAGCACGCCGAAGATGCTGGTGTTCCATCCGACACGAAGCGTCATCGAGAAGATCCACGAGACCACGGTGTGAACGGACACTGCGATCGGGATGATGATCAGCATCATGATCGTGATCGCCTTGCCGAGAAGCCTCAGCTGTTTCGGCGTCCCGTTCCAGTCGAGCGAGAGTGTCTGGTAGATGAAGCCTCGGACACGGCCAACCTTGCCTGTCAAGCGATCCCTGTACATCGCCAGGTCGGGGATCATCGGGGCATAGAGATAGATGACGCTCGCGGTGAGATAGGTCGTGATCGCCATGACGTCCCACATGATCGGCGACTGCCACCTCCCATGGAGGTACACGTTGAGGATCCTCTCGGGTCGACCCATGTCGATCAGGACGAACGATGCACCCACCAACAGGGCCACAGCTGTTATGAACTCGGCGATCCGCGTCACCGGGGCACGCCAACTGGCTTTCGACGCTCTCAGGATCGCGGAGATGAGTGTCCCCGCATGGCTGATTCCGATGAAGAAGACGAACGCTGTGATGTAAAGGCCCCACGAGATGCGGTCCCGCATGTCCGTGACGTAGAGGCCGTCTGTCCACTGTCGTGAGTACTGGTACATCGCATTGAGGACGATCACCACGAGAAACCCCAGCCATATCCAGTACTTGTACGTCGTAACGAGCGTGGGCCTCGTTGTCTTGCTGATCAGTCGTTCCTGCCAATTCGTCAGCGTGTCCATGTCACCGACCCTTCTGCTCGTTCGATCCAAGGCCACTCAGTTGGCATGCGACCCTCATCGTGCGGATCACGTCCGACGTCCTCGCCGTGGCCGGGCAGGTAATACACCCTCGGTTTCGTCCCGAGGTGCTCCTTGAGGCGGTAGCCGTTGTTGTCAGCGATGAGTCGTGATGCCTTGACGATCGTGCGACCGTTCGTGGCGATGTCCTCTTCGAGGTCTCCGTACCAGATGGCATCGTTCGGGCAGCCCTGCACGCACATCGGCAGCGTCCCATCCCTGACCATGTCCGGGCAGAAATCGCATTTCATGACCGTGCCCTTGGCTGCGGGTGTCTGGTGGTCGGGGTTGTAGTCAGCGAGTGCAGCCTCAGGCGGCATGGGCGGTGAGCCCCAATTGAAGAACCGTCGGTCGTACGGGCATGCGGCCATGCAGATCCTGCAACCGATGCACCGTTCCTGATCGATGAGGACCGTCCCTTCTGGTGTTGGGAAAGTGGCACCGACCGGGCAGACCTTGACACATGGTGGGTCCTCGCACTGTTGGCATGGTGTGGGGATGAACTGCGTGCCACCGCCTGCGAGTTCGGACTCGTAGACCTCTATCCACTCCATCGGTTGGGGTATGAGATGCCCCTCGATGCACGCTGTTGCGCATTGCGGGGGAGTGCCCTGGCTCTGACAGCCATCGCAGTTCTTGAGATCGATGATCATCGACCATTGGCGTATGCGTCCCGACTTCGTTGTTGCCGGACTCGTGCCGGAATCCTGTGCAGCCGCTGTGTCGCCAGAGACGACATCGCGAACGAGTCCGTCCATCATCCGGCCGGTTGCGATCAGCGGAACTGATCCAAGCGCACCGAGACCGAGCCACTTGAGCGCGTTTCGCCTGTCCAACGATGCACTCTGGCTGCGCTCATCAGCACCTTCTGGTACCTCTGGGTTCGCTGGCGTGGCTGTGTCTGTCACGTGGCACTCCTCATGTCCGGTGGGGTCTCCCTGAGCCGTGGCTTCTCTCAGGGAGCGTGCCCCGTGGGGATGCGTGTCCATCCCCACGGGTGAAGGCTCCCGTTCAGCCGTTAACCGAAGTTGACGTTGATCCAGCCTTGGTTGGAGGACTGGACGTGTGTCGAGTCTTCCCAGCCGTCAGGGCCGAAGTCTGCGTCCCAGTAGGCCAGGGCGAGCATGGTTGCTTCGCCTGCTGCGAACTGTGCGTC
>CAXMSN010000092.1:0-65555 GCA_964196275.1 uncultured Kiloniellales bacterium
GCGGAGCAACGAGGGAAACGTGCCGTGTGTGAGCCCAAACGGAACCAGTCGAATGTGACCGCCGACATCCCTTTGCACGCAAATGCGAACACAGATGGTTCGAGACGGAGAGGGGGGGAGGGAGGGAGCGGGTGAGGGGAATCGAACCCCCGTATTCAGCTTGGGAAGCTGATGTTCTACCATTGAACTACACCCGCGTACGTAGGAGTCTACTTGGCGACCCATCGCAGGCATCAGGGATGAGCACCGATAGTGTGCGCTCGTGACTGACAAAACCACACTGAGATTCGAGGACTTCTCGTGGGTCGAGTACCAGGAGAGGACCGCCCACAGGCCTGTGACCGACTACTTCACCGCTGCGTTGGACTTCGTCGACGGAGACAACGGGGATGGCAGGCTCGCGGTGGATCTCGGCTGCGGCGGCGGTTCGGAAACACGTGAGCTGCTCGCCCGCGGATGGCGCGTTTTCGCCACCGATGCCGGGCCCGACTCCGAGCGCCTCGTCACAGAGCACACACCTCTTGACCATCGGCACCGGCTTGAGCACGTGCATGGGCGGTTTCACGAGGTGGATCTTCCGCAGGCCGATCTTGTGTATGCCCAATACTCATTGCCCTTCGCCGACGGTGACCTTGACGCTGCCGTCGATGCGGCCATCGGCGCGGTGAAGCCGGGTGGCGCCTTTGTTGGACAGCTGTTCGGACACAACGACACATGGGCTGGAGATGGTGCCGCTTCTGTCGATCGCGAGTGGATCGAGGCCAAGTTCAGCGAATTCACCGAGCTCAACATCGACGAGCAGGACTTCGAGGGTTCCTACGGAGGCTCTGAGGCGAACCAGAAGCGCTGGCACGTCTTCCACATCCACGCCCGGCGCTGAAGCTCAGACCTCTATGGTCTGCAGGTCCTCACCGATGACGACTTCGCCTTCGAAAGTAGCTTCGATCTGCTGACGCATGGCCTCCACCGCCTCTTCGGTCTTCTCCCGGATGTGTGTGATCACAAGTCGCTCCGCACCGTCATCAGTGGCGACTGCGACAGCCTGAGGTACACCGGCAAGGATCTTCTCCGTGAGGAAACGATCTGCGTCGGTGGAGATCTCCTCTTCGGAGAGATAGCCACACATGACGAGCACGTTGACCCCCGTGGCAAGGGCGACCAGTGAGTCATCCGGCACGGCATCCCCGGTGATGACGACGCTCTTCCCCTCGGCCTCGACCCGGTAGCCGAGCGTGCTCCACTGCTCGATGGACAGGTCCAGAGCCGTGGCCCCATGCTCGACTTTGCCGACCGCCACGTGGACACCATGTTCGAGTTCGACGGTGCCGTTGAGCATCTCACGCACCTCGATCGTCGTCTGTGGCGGCTCGAGAGGATGCCCGAGCGCCCAATCCTCGGCGATCCTGAACTCGATATCCCGCGTGTACACATGGTCGAAGAGTCCAGCGATTATCTCTTTGGTGCCGAGCGGGCCGATGACAGTCAACGGCTCCGTGCGACCGTTGTTCCACGACGCCATCAGCAGGTCTCCAAGCCCGCCGATGTGATCGAAGTGGTGATGGGTGATGAAGACCGCATCGAGGTCTTCTGTGCGCACTCCACAGCGAGCGAGTTGGGTAGCAACTCCTCGGCCGGCATCGAAGAGGAGTCGCAACCCGCCTGCCTCAACGAGTGTCGCGGGACCTTGGCGGGTGGGGTCCGGGCGCGGTCCGCCTGTTCCGAGAAGAGTGATGCGCATGTCCCAACATTAGAGCTGAGGCGGCAGATCAACCAGCGTGGACGAGTTCGACGACGTCAGCCATGGCCTCAACGGCTTCTGACGCCTTGTTCGTGAGATCGCACCGGACTTCCGAGATACCGATATCGCCCAGCGCGAGTAGGAACTGCGAGATCTGCTCTGCTGATCCGGCCGGGATGTTCTCGAAGCCTGATTCCGGTCGGTCATACCCGGGTGGAGCGACGGAGTACAGGTCGAGGGTCCGATCGAGGGAGGTTGGATCGCGGTCTTCAGCCTCGCAGGCCCGATCAAGCGTTGCTGTGATCGAACCGACGCGTTCCTTGATCTCGTCCAGGGTCTCGTTGTACGCCCACCAGTTCCAGGCATCGCCGAACCTGGCGGCGAGCGTCAGCATCTTGGTGCCCCCGGCGGCGATGTTGATACGAGGACCCTCCGTGCGGGGGCCCCGGAGTACCAACGCTGACTCCTTGGCTGTGTAGAACTCGCCGGCGTGGTCAACGCCGCCTGTCTTCAGCAGTCCGTGGATGATCTCGATCGCCTCGGCGAATCGTGAGTAACGCCTGTCCGTGGGGAATCCGAAGGCCTCGTAGTCCGAATCCGCGGTGTTCCCAGCACCGATACCAAGGACGTATCGTCCTTCGGAGATCTCGTCGAGCGTTGTGGCGATACTCGCCACCATTGCTGGTGATCGGTACGGCGTATTGACGACGGACTGACCGAACCCAATTCGCTCCGTCGATGCGGCGATCGCACCGGCGATGGCTACGGACTCCCAAACGCCGTCGGAGGTCTCCTCTCCCTTGTAGAGCAGTGCGTCCTCGAAGACGAACATGTCGAACCCGACTGACTCGGCCGTGGCCGCGAGATCCCGAATCGAGTCCCAGGTCGGGGCGGGCGCCTCTGCTCCGGGTCGGCCGTGCAAACCA
Source organism: uncultured Kiloniellales bacterium (assembly GCA_964196275.1). Lineage (GTDB taxonomy): Bacteria > Actinomycetota > Acidimicrobiia > Spongiisociales > UBA5794 > UBA5794. The sequence goes on from CAXMSN010000092.1 coordinate 2,665, forward strand.
GCGATGAGTCCGATGTCCATGGTGAGGAAACTAGCCGAAGTCGTATGAGCGGTGCGCTGGGAGTCAGGCGAAGATGCTGACCGCACCCCAGACCGCAATGAAGATCCCAACGCCGAGCAGCCAATATGCGCGACCGGCACGGAACTCGCCGGTCTCACCCTTGGGTGTGACGCCACGCCTGTGCTGGATGATCGCGTAGACGTTGCCGATCACCATGGCGAGGCCCAGCGCCAATGCGATCTGCTTGATGAGGATGTTGAGGTCAAGGATCTCTTCCACGGATCGGACGGTACATCGGTGTGGGCATATACCCGTGTGGTCTTAGCCTTGGCCGTTATGCGCACGGAAGACCGATCTACAAACACCGATCTGAGGGCCTCGACTCGTCGGGGAACCCTCTCGGTGGTGATGTGGGTATTCGGCCTGTCGACGACGCTCCTGCTGGTCGGGCTGTGGGGCCGTGCCGTCACGGTCGATGAGGCGACCATTGTGGAGTCGGCGAGGGCGGTTGTTGACGCGGAGGTGGCCCAAGACCGGATCTACGACTGGATCGGCGACGCGATCGCTGAGACCCAGAACGTCGGCGGCGAAGAGGTGTCTGCTGTTGTCGCTCGCCTCCGGAATCGACCCGAGATCGGTGCGGCGATCGATGTCATCGTGGAACAGTTCGTCGTGGCGTTGTTCGCACCAGAGGGTGGCTCAACCGTCGTGGACATCCAAGAGGCGGTCACGCCCGTCATGCCCGTCGTGGTCGCCGAGTTGTCTGCCGAGAGTGTCGTTGTCGATGAGAGTCTCCTTGTGGCCGCGCTTGGGGATGCATCGGAGATCGAGTTCGATACCGGCGGGGTCGCAGGTGTCGCCGCCGTCGTCAGAGATGCGAAGGCACTCGTTTCACGAGTCGTCTTGTTCGCACTCGTGTCGATGGTTCTGTCGGCCACGACTGCCTTGGCGCTTGCAGAGAGACGCTATGCAATGGTGAGGACGCTGTCGTCGCGAGTGCTGTTGTCTGCCCTGTCGTTTGCGGTGCTGTTCAGGCTGGGATCGTGGGCGCTCGACCCGGAGCGCGGCGGGACGCCGGTTGCATCCGGTGGATCGATCATCCTCGGGTCGAACGGCCACATCTTCATCGTGATCGCCGTGATCGCGGCAGCCGTCGGAATCGCAGGAGGCTGGGTTGCGTGGACGCGACAGCGCACCCGTCTCGAGCCACCAACCGCCGAGTCGGACCTATCGGATGACGATACGAAGGAACTCGTCGCCGTCTGACGGCTGGGTTCCTCTTCCCTGTCGGCTCGACCATCGTGCGAGTACGCTCATCGTCATGCCGAGGCCGTGCCATGTCGTTCGCGTATTCACCCGGGGTGAGCTTGGGGGAAACCATCTGGGTGTCGTCACCGACCTGGAGGGGCTGGACTCCGACTCGATGCAGGAGATCGCCAGCGATCTGAATTTCTCGGAGACGATCTTCGTGGATTCGGACGGCTCGGCCGACGCTGTAGTCCGCATCTTCACTCCGGTAAGTGAACTTCCGTTCGCCGGGCACCCGCTGGTTGGAGCCGCATGGATCTTGGCGAACCTTGGCGCCGGGTCAGCGGGCAGGATCATCGCCGAAGTCGGGCCCGTGGAGTACACGGTGAGCGGAGCCAGCGTATCGGTTCGGTGCAGCATCCCGATCACCACTATCGAGCCGAACATCGTCCAGGAGGCTGTTGCAGGCGCTGGAATGCCCCAGCCGATCGCCACGAGCATTCTCGGCCTTCCCAAGGAGTACCTGATCGCTGAGTACGCAACCTTTGCTGATGTCGCCGCCCTCAGCCCCAACTTCGACGCGCTACTTGATCACTTCGGCCTGCTGTGCTTTGCGAGAGACGGCGACCTCGTCAAATCCAGGTTCTTCGTTCCCGAGGAGGGGATCCCAGAGGATCCTGCGACGGGATCTGCCGCGGTGGCCCTCGCCAGGGAGTTCGTGCTGCGGGGGGAGACGGAAGGATCGGTCAGCGTCAGCCAGGGGGATGAGATCGGGCACCCATCGACGATCGAACTCTCTTGGGATGTTCGCGGCACCACGATCGGTGGCACGGTTGTGCGGGACGAGGTTCGTCTTGTCGGCTGACTGCGCACGGTGGCCGCTCGTTCCCTAGGCTCGAATACAGACCAAGGGGAAACACATGCAGACGTTCACCACACCGGGCGAAAGAGCCGTCGCACCAGGCACCAACGCCGTATCGCTGTTGCGTGCTGTCGCTACTGACTCGCCGAAGACGGCGTCGCTTGCGTATCGGGACGGTGGCGCCTTCGTCGATGTCAGCGCTGCCGAGATGTGGGAGTCGGTGAAGGAGATCGCAGCGGGCCTCGTGGCGGCGGGAATCAACAAGGGCGACAGAGTTGCCCTGCACACCGCCACCCGCATCGAATTCACCCTCTTTGACTATGCGATCTGGGCTGCAGGCGCTGCGACGACGACGATCTACGAGACTTCCTCAGCTGAGCAGATCAAATGGATCGTGTCCGACTCTGCGTCCGTGGCGATCATCACCGAGAACGCAGAGACGGCGGCTGTCTTCCGATCCGTCGCAGATGACCTCCCCGATTGCAGGCAGACGTTCGTGATCGAAGACGGAGCGGTAGAGACCCTCAAGTCGCTGGCAAGCGACGAAAGTCGCGCAGAGACCGCTCGACGGATCGATGGCATCGCGCACGGTGATCTCGCGACACTCGTCTACACGTCGGGGACGACCGGCATGCCGAAGGGGTGCGAGCTCACCCACTACAACTTTGCGTGGGAGGTCACGCAACTCGACGACTCGGTCGCCGAGCTCATGTCTGCGGGCAACCGCACGCTCATGTTCCTGCCACTCGCTCACATCTTCGCAAGAGCAGTCCAGTCGGCGTGTGTAGCGAAGGGCGTCACGATCGCCTACTCGACGGGAATACCCAACCTCATCGAAGAGATGGCGATGGTGAAGCCGACGTGGATCTTTTCGGTGCCGAGAGTGTTCGAGAAGATCTACAACGGCGCAAAACAGAAAGCCGACGCCGACGGGAAGGGCAAGATCTTCGATAGGGCGGTGTCGACGGCGATCGCATACTCACAAGGTATCCAGCGGGGCAAGATCGGTATCGGGACGAGAGCGGAGCATGCCCTCTTCGACAAACTCGTGTACGGAAAGCTGAGGGCTGCGTTCGGCGGCGAGTTGCGATACGCGATCTCCGGCGGTGCCGCGCTCGGATCGCGGCTCGGCCATTTCTTCCGAGGGATCGGAGTCACGCCTCTTGAGGGATACGGCCTGACAGAGACCACGGCAGGTGCGACGATCAACCGGCCCGATGCGATCCGAATCGGCACCGTCGGGCGGCCGTTGCAGGGAGCATCGGTCAGGATCGCTGAAGATGGGGAGGTTCTCATCAAGGGAGGACACGTGTTCTCCGGGTACTGGAACAACGAGACAGCAACCTCTGAGGCCCTGACAAGCGACGGTTGGTTCCACACGGGCGACATCGGTGTGCTCGATGGGGATGGGTTCCTTTCGATCACCGGGCGCAAGAAGGAGATCATCGTCACCGCGTCCGGGAAGAACGTGGCTCCAGCCGTGCTCGAAGACCGCATGCGGTCAAACGCTCTGATCTCCCAGGTCATGGTTGTCGGCGATGCGCGTCCGTTCGTGGCTGCTCTGGTCACCCTCGATGAGGAGTCGCTCCCCGGTTGGGCATCGGCGAACGATCTCGGTGACCTGTCACCGGACGATCTGCGGAGCCACGAGAAGGTGCGCGCCGAGGTGGACAAGGCTGTCACGTTTGCGAACGAGATGGTGTCGAAGCCCGAGTCGATCAGGGAGTATCGGATCCTTCCAAGCGACTTCAGCATCGAGGGAGGCGAGTTGACCCCAACGCTCAAGGTGAAGCGGTCGGTCGTTGCGAGCCGGAACGCGGCCTACATCGAGGACATGTACGGCTGAGCGAGGATCCTGCGGGAACCAACCAGACGTTCTGATCGTCGTATAGGTGTCTGATCGAACGCTGGGGTTACATGCGCCGCCACATTCTCATAACGCTCTCGCTGCTCGCGCTCACTGTCGTGGGGATGCCGTCCGCGCTGGGGTACGTCACACCGCTCGGAGAGGTGCTGCCGGATGGAGACGAACGGCCTGTCGTCGTGTCTGCGTCGCTCGCATTGCCGCAGCGCCACAACGACATCCTTGAAGCCGATCTCACAATCGAAGCATCGGACAACAACCATGTCGTGGGCTACGAGTACCGCTGGATAGGTTTGAGCGTCGGCTCGACATTCGGGACCGATGTCGAATCACCCACCGTGAGCTACCGGTCCGTGAAGCCCGACAGTCACCAGGTCCTGCAGGTGAGAGCCATTGACTCGAACGGATGGAGGTCAACCTGGTTTCATGCATGGAGCGGGACCACACCCCCTCGGCCGAACCTGATCGTTGCGGGCGACTCGATCGCGTCCGGTTACACGCGGCAATGGTTCACCTCGAAAGGTACATGCGTTGATGCCAATGCCTCGTACGGGAGCACGATCCGGACTTCGATCGCATCGTCACTCCCTTCCCAGTGGTCGCCGACGTACCGCAACGTCGCGTGGGCTGGAGCCGGAGTACACGCGATGGCAGATGGAGGCGTTGACTCGTGCGGGGTTTCGCACGGGAGCCAGGTGGAGGCGATCGACGCTGCAGCGGACGCGACAACGTGGAACATCGTGGTCGTAACTGCAGGCATCAACTCCACCAATTGGAGCAGCGTGATCGTGGACCTGACGAAGGACACAGCGTTCTCGTTCACCGATCGAGGGGACAGGGCCTGGTGTGAGTTCGGAGTGAGTCAGCGATGGAACATCTCAGAGCGTGCGCCGGGGATCACGACGGCCGTACGCGGCATCAGTACAACTCTGCGTACGGAGACCAATGCGGACGTCTACTGGACCAGTTACTACGGGATCACCGACACCAAGCTCGCCCCCGGCTGGACACCGATCGGGTCCGAGTGCGATGAGGAGATGTCCGGTGCACTCGACCGACTTCACTCAGCTATCAGAACCGGACTCCACAGTTCGGTGACATGGGTTGATGTCGACGGCTCCGTAGTGCCCACACAGGGCTGGGCGGGTTGGCCACATCCGAATGATGATGGGCATCGGGTTATCGGACAACGGGTGGCCGCGACCATCGTCGGCTGACCTCGACTCGTTTCTGTCGCTGCGGTGTGTCACGATGGAGACATGGACGTACCCGGCATTCTGCACGCAGATCTCGATGCGTTCTATGCAGCGGTAGCGGTCCAGGAGGATCCTTCGCTTGCGGGAAAGCCGATGGCGGTCGGCGGCGGCGTTGTCCTGTCGTGTACCTATGAGGCACGTGCATACGGCGTCCGTGGCGGGATGCCCGTGCGCGAGGCTCGAACGCTGTGCCCGAACCTCATCGTCGTCGATGGCACGTTCGGGGCGTACGTCGAGTTCTCCCGCAAGGTGTTCGACATCTTCGAGTCGTACACGCCGATGGTCGAGCGCCTCTCGATCGACGAGGCTTTCCTCGACGTAACCGGTTCGGTCCACCTCTTTGGCTCGCCAGCCGACATCGCGAGGTCGATCCGGTCGGACGTGCATGCGACCACTGGCCTCAACGTGTCTGTCGGGGCCACAGCCAGGAAGTTCCTCTCCAAGATCGCAAGCCAGGTCGCCAAGCCGGATGGTCTCATCGTCGTGAGCCCTGGGGAGGAGTTGGAGTTCCTCCACCCGCTTTCGGTCTCGTATCTGTGGGGCGTGGGCCCTGTGACGAAGCGCAAGCTCAACGAACTCGGTATCCGAACGATCGGAGACATCGCGGACACGGATGAGGACGCGCTTATCTCGATGCTCGGCCGAGGTGCAGCCTCACATTTGCATGCGCTTGCGAACAACATCGACCCGCGCCCCGTCCAGTCACGTGGGAAGGCGAAGTCGGTCAGCGCCCAGTCAGCGATGCGAGCCAAGGTGCGCTCTCTCGATGAACTCACCCCGACGCTCTTCCGGCTCACGGACAAGGTTGCCTCGCGCCTCAGAGCGAAGGACCGATCGGCACGCACCGTCACGATCCGAGTCCGGTTCGGTGACCTGTCTGCGATCACGAGGTCATCCACAATGCCAACGCCGACTGCTTCGACCGGTGCGCTCGTCGAGGTTGCGACCCGATTGCTTGTCGGCGTGCTTGACGAGTTCCCCAATCACGAGACCACACTGCTGAGCTTTGCCACATCTGGCATCGGCATCGATGAGCCGACACAGCTTGCGTTCGGCGTCGATGACGACGATGTCTCGGGAGGATCGCCGAAGGAACTTGAACTCGAAGCCCTCGACGAGTCGGTCGATGAACTTCGAAAGCGTTACGGCGACGACGCGGTCACCCACGGCTCTGATCTCTTATCGGGCAGAACCGACCACACCGACGGCCTCTCCGACATCATGACGAACGACTGACCACTGGACGTCGGGCTGTGTACGACCATCACACGACGCTGCCGCTGCGCTCCTGGATGACGAATCGCTCGAGTCTGTCCATTGCTGTGGCTAGCGCGTGCTTGTCGACCCCTGCGTAGACGATGCGGAACATGCCGTACTTGGTATGGCCGAATCCTTCGCCAGGGGTTAGAAGAACGCTCGTGCTCGAGTAGATCTTCTGCCAGAGATCATGGGCTGCTTCAGCGGTGTCATGTTCGAGAAGTCCCGAGAAATCTGTCCACACGAACAGGCCTCCCCGTGACGGAACGTACGGAATGCTGCATCGTCGAAGTACGCGGATGACATCCACATAGGCCTCGGTCAATCTCGAGCTGTTGTCATCGATGAACGATGTCACGAATGCATCATCCTCGAGGATGCTCTGCACCACCCACTGGGTGAGATTGGATGTCATGCTGAACGTGTTGAGCAGGCCGAATGCAGCTATGAACTCTTCATTGCGCGAATACATCAGCCCGACTCGGAAGCCAGACACGCCGAAGTCTTTCGAGAGCGCGTAGCCGTAGTGCAGATAGTCGCTGGACCTGTCTTCGAGTGTCTGGGCAAAGGAGGCGAAGACCGGGTTGACCCGGTAGTCCCCGACCAGTTCGGGATGTTCCGTGTCGATGCGTGACAACCCGTAGATCTCGTTCACGATGAGGTGGATTCGATGTCCTGTGCACCAATCAGCGATCGCTTCGAGGGATGGACGGTCGTACATGCCGCCCGTCGGATTGTCCGGCGTCGTCAAGATGAGCAGGCGGAACCTCTGACCCGTGGATTCGATGTCAGCAAGGGCATCGTCGAGGTGGCCGGTCGTCAGGAGTGGCCCGTCACTGATCTCTGCGACGTCATGGTGCGTGATCAGGTCGTATCGAATCAATTCGGCTCTGGCCCCCACATCATGGGTGTACACCGGATATGACGGTGAGGGGATCACCACCACGTCACCGGGATCGCCGAGGACGTGGGCTGAGATGTCTATCGCCGACATCGCTCCGGAAGTGAGCACAAGCAGATCAGGGTCGATCGGGCAACCGGTGAGGTGTCTCCTCATGAACGTGGCGACTGCCTGCCGCACGTCCGGGTGGCCAGCGAAGTTCGTGTACTTCGCCAACCAGTCAGGAAGGGGTTGACTAGCGGTGACTTCCTCGATCTTGAGCTTGAGCGCCGCCCACCCGAGCGTGTTCTCCGCGACGTTGAGGGTGATGGCACCATCAGGGTTGTCGGTCGCGTGGTACTGGTTCTGCTGCGCCTCGTTGAAGGCCTCCTGGTCTGGGCGCGAAGTGGACTCAGCCGCTCTCGCTCCCCGTCGCGAGAGAGCCGCCGTCTCCACCGTCGTATTGTCCTGACTTTCCATCGGCTCCCCTCTCAGAGATTTCTACACGGCGAGATCACGGGTCTCGAAGCGCCACATGGCGATTGCCAGGCCGATGACCGCACCCACGGCAAGGAAGAGGTAGCCAACACCGAACCCTCTGGCGAGGGGGGCCGTGTCTCCGAGGTACCAGAAGAACGGCGACAATGGACGCACCGGTTCGAGTACATCGACGATCGCACCGAGGCCGTTCAAGAAATACGAAGCGACGGCGAAGGCAATGGTGATTCCGATCGCTGGCCCCGCTGACTTGAGGAGCCCCCACAGTGCCAGCGCGATGCCGCCGAAGAACAGGCCGAGCAGGCCGATGCCGACGTTTGCGGCGACGATGTGGCCCAACTCGAGTTCGGTGTCCCACGTGAGATCCCCGAAGATCCCCACGACGGTCAGCGTCGTGATGATCACGCCGACGAGCAGGGCGATCGCCATCGCCTTCCTTGCGAGAACGAAACGACGCGGGCGTGGTGTCGACAACACCATGTCCATCTGTCCGGTGGATTCCTCTTTCGTGATCGTTGAGGAAACGGCACCGATCACGAACACGATCATGACGACAGGGCCGATCGCTTGGTACGTCCGTGATGAGATGAATCCCGCAGGCGTCGCCAATCCGGCTGGATCCGTCATTCCGAAGATCGCGAGCATCTCTTTCGGCATCGCGTTCACTAGACCCTCAAGAGCGTCGGGATCCGCCGAGAGGGCAGGCCAGGCGGCGAACGTGACAAGAAGGAGTGCTCCGAGGCCTCCGGCCCATGCCCAAATGGATCGTCGCTTGTCCCACACCGACTTCCAAAGCACCGAGCGGAGGAGGACGACCCGCCGCGGGGAGACAGTCTTCGACTTCCTCCGCTTTGCCGCGACCTCCGGGACGACTGCTGCTTCGGTTGCGATATCTCTGCGATCGAACAGATACACGGCTACCGCGATGAAACCCAGAGTGGCGATGGCGAGCCACGCGATCCCGGAGCTGATGCCGTTGATGAGTGGTGTGTCATGCAGGTACCACGAAAAGGGGCTCGCTTTCGACGGAATCTCAAGCCATGAAAACAGAGCCTCAAATGCATTAGCGAACCAGGCCAGAACAGCGAGGGCAAGTGTGAGCCCCAGGGCGATCGACGGCTTCCCGGTGAACGCTCCGATGGCCATAGCGATCGCTGCGAATACGAGTCCGAGAAGGTACAAGCCCAGATTGGCCCCAAGTACGGCCGGTACGTTCAGTTTGAGATCGATCAACGGGTTGGCGGCGATGAGCGTGAAAGCGAAGCCCGAGACAACGACCGCGGTCGAGACCAGCACAGCGGCCGCTTTCTGGAGTGTGACCGCTGTGCGTGAAATCGGCATCGACAAGAGCATGTCGATCGTCCCGTTGTGCTCCTCTCTCGTCGTGATCGCAACCGCGGTGCTTACCGCGAACCCGACCACCATGATGGGAGCCATGAGGGAGTACAGCTGCGCTTGCAGGTATCCCGCACCGGTGAGAAACGTTGCAGGATCGATGCCCGCAATGGCCATCATCTCTGGGGGGATCTGGTCGATGAAGGACTGCATGTCTACGGAGTCCCTGAGCACCGGATAGACGGAAACGATCCACGCCGTGATCGCGATGGCGCCGATCGTCCACCACAGGAGCGATTTCCTCCGGTCCCAGATCGTCTTCGTGAGGACGTTACGAAGCATCCTCATCACTTTCGTAATACGAGAGGAAGACCTCTTCGAGCTCGTCGTCCCGCGTCGACACGGACTCGACCTGGTACTCCCCGGCCTTCTTGATCACCGGATCGATCGAACCTGAGACCGTGACGACGAGCACGTGACCCTCGTTGCGAACGGCCACTGAACTGACTCCCTCAAGCGACTCGAACGCCGCGGCGTCGGCTGTGGCCCCGAAGCGTATGGATATCGTCGCTTCGGCAGCGGCCTTGAAGGCTTCGACGGTGTCGACTGCGATGAGTTTGCTCTTTCGCACGATTCCTACGCGGTCGGCTACGCGATCGACCTCGGACAGGATGTGCGATGACAGGAAGATGGTTCTGCCCTGGGCCCTCGTCTCGTTCACGAGGCCCTGGAACTCCTGTTGCATCAATGGGTCGAGGCCAGCCGTCGGTTCGTCCAGGACCAGCAACTCCGGCTCGTGCATGAACGCGTTCACAAGCCCGACCTTCTGGCGGTTGCCTGTCGAGTAGTCGCTGATCTTGCGGTCAAGGTCGAGCTCGAACCGGTCCGCCAACTCTGCTGCTCGTGTCCTCGTATCGGTCTTCCTCAGGTTCGAGAAGTAGAGGAGGAACTCCCTGGCGGTCATGGTGTTGTACAAGGCGAGATCTCCGGGGAGATAGCCGGTACGGCGCCTGATCTCCACGGTGTCCTTCTCGATGTCGAGCCCGAGCACCGTCGCTGATCCTCGGGTGGCGTAGAGGAAGTTCAAGAGGGTCCGGATGGTCGTGGACTTCCCGGATCCGTTCGGGCCGAGGAAGCCGAATACCTCTCCCTCAGCGATGTCGAGGTCCAGGTCGATGATCCCAGGCGAATCACCGTAGAACTTGGTCAGCCCACGGGCTGTGATTGCAGATCCCATCGCACTCCTTGGTCGAGATGGCAGGGTAATGGGACGCTGAAGGGATGAGGAAGGCGGTCCGGCGTACAATCCCGTTCGCATGGCAGGCGAATCCAGACGACTCATACTTCTTGCGCTGACAGCGAACGTGGCGATAGCGATCACCAAGTTCATCGCGGCCGGGATCTCTGGCAGTACAGCGATGTTCGCCGAAGCCATCCACTCGGTCGCGGACTCCGGCAATCAACTGTTCCTCCTACGCGGTGAAGCCGTGTCCCGGTACGGGGCGACCGTGACGCATCCGTACGGACGCGGAAAGGCTCTCTACTTCTGGTCGTTCATGGTTGCCGTCATGCTGTTCGTCGGCGGTGCGGTGTGGTCGATCTACAACGGCTGGCAGCGGATCATCCACTCCGGCGAGCACGATGGCGACGGTCTCATCTTTTCGCTCGTTGTGCTCGCGATCGCAGCTTTTTTCGAACTGTTCATCGCATTCCGCCCGGCCGTAAAGGAGTTCAACGCCGTGCGGGGCTCGCTCGGTGTCTGGAAGACGATCAAGGACTCGAAGGATCCCACGCTGATCATCGTCGTGTTCGAGGACGCTGCCGCGGTTGTGGGCCTGGCAATCGCCGCGGCAGGCCTGATCGTGACCGAATTGACCGGCAACGACATATGGGACGGCATCGCATCCGTGCTCATCGGCGTCGTGCTCGGCCTGGTTGCCTGGGTCATCGCGAGAGAGATGAAAGCTCTACTCGAAGGCGAGTCTGCCTCGCGGGATGATCGCACCGCGATACGGGTCGCCATTCTCTCCGTCGGAGAGGTCAACCACGTGGACCAGATCCTGACCATGCAACTCTCGCCGCACGAGATCCTGGTGACGGCAGATGTGGCGTTCGACGAAGGCATCGACGAAGTCGCAGCGATCGAAGCCGTAGAACTATCCATCGTCGGTGTCGTGCCAACAGCAACGCGCATCTTTATCGAACCGACCAGGCGATGATCGGCTCTGCATCCGCTCCCGCGTCCTCGGGCAATCTCGGTCCTGGATTCGACGCGGTGGCTCTCGCTCTCTCACTTCGATGTTCAGCATCGGCAGAGCCAGCCGACGAGATGATGCTTACGGAGCACGGGGCGAGCACGCCGCTTGATTCAGGCGACATGATCTACAGAGCAGCCGATCTTGCAGCTGGACGTCCGATGCACATAACGCTGGACAATCAGGTTCCAAGGACGCGCGGGCTCGGATCGTCATCCGCAGTTACCGCTGCGGTCGCCGGGGCTGCGTTGAAGGCAGCTGTGAAGTCAGGTGGGCGCGCCAGGGCGTTCGAGATCGTGAGTGAGATTGAGGGATTCGGTGACAATGCCGCAGCGGCAGTGTTCGGTGGGTTGGTTGCCGTCTCCGGGACGGGGGTTCAGCGTCTGCACCTCCACGAGTCGTTGCTTCCCGTTGTCGGGATTCCGCACGAGCATCTCCCGACAGGCGAAGCCCGGGCGGTCCTCCCTGCACAGGTGAGCCACGGCGCCGCTTCGCGCACACTCGGTCGTCTGATCTTCCTCATCGAAGGACTGCGCGAGGGCAACGCTGAGACACTGTCCCACGCAGCGGGTGACGAACTTCAGGAAGAGCAGAGGGCCCCGCTGTCACCGAAGACCGGGGAACTGATGGAGGCCGCAAGGGCGGCCGGGGCTGTGCACGTGTGCCGCTCGGGTGCCGGTCCGACTGCACTCGCCTTTGCGACAGCCGAAACCAGAGGCCGCGTGATCGGAGCCATGGCCGGTGTACTCGGTACCGACGGTGAGGTTCTGGCGCTTTCGGTCGATGAAGACGGACTGCTCTGATTCGATATCCGATATCCGATATCCGAAGTCCGGGCTGGCCAGTGGGAAGTCGAACCTCGATATCAGGTGGCAACCGACAGGGCGAGTAGGACCTGGGCTGTGTAGTAGAGGGGGAGGCCCAGGCTGCGGTTCATGATCCCGGGCGCAACGAATCGGTTTCTTGCGACGAACAGATCGGACACGAAGAAGAGCGTTGCCCCGATCGGGATCAGCCAGTTTGTCGCTCCGTCGATCGTCCCGAACGCGAGGATGACCATCACGGATATGACCGCGATGTAGGCGACCACGGGAATCTTCATATCGCCTATGTGCGGTGAGAGCCAAAGCCAGACGAGGCCACCGATGATCGCAACAGCGAGCGCGGCCATCACGAGTGATATCGGGTCAGCGCGAAGCGTGACGAACCCGACGGAGTAGGCAACATGCCCGAGCAGGAACGCCACAAGCCCGCCAAGGAATGCACGACGCGACTCGAACGTGAGGAGCAGATCGCCGAGCCATGAAAGCCCAAGAGCAACAAGGACGATCCTGCCGTAGGAACTCGAGGCTGCCCCTGCAGATAGCGCAACGGCTAGAAACCCGCTCGAACTGACCATCTTGAGCCAACGGGCGATCGTGGAGTCTGTTGTCACCGCCCAAACGAGAGCGGATGTCGAAGCGATGACGATGAGGATGGTGAATGCGGTCATCGCGAATCAGGCTATCGCCGAGGAGTCCGTGGTCCGTGGTCCGAATCTCAGCTGCCCGGCAGCTCCATTGCTTCGATGCCTCTGATGATGAGGGCAGCACTTCGCTGATACGCATCCATGGGTCGGCGGTACGGATCGCCGACACCGGTGGCAACGAGCAGTCTGATCGCCCCATCTGGCAGATCGGGAAAGGCCTGCATCGCGGCATCGACATGGTGCTGCTCCATGCACAAGATGAGGTCCGGCGAGTCGGCCGACCCAAGCGGGCGTGCGCGATGCGGAGTGAGGTCGAGTCCATTGTCTGCACCGACCGTGACCATGTCTTCAGTCGACTTGTTGCCGATCATGGCCCATGTGCCGGCGCTCGACGTGATGACGTCGCGGTCCGTCCAAAAGGCACGGGCGTAGTACTCGGCGAAGGGGGAGCGACAGATGTTCCCTGTGCATACGAACAGGACGTGAGTGGCCACGGCTATCGGTCGGCGCGGTATTTCGCTGCGGAATCAACGAATGCCTGGAAAAGGGAGTGCGACGGCCCGTGGTCACGCATGCCAAGGAATTCAGGATGCCACTGCACGGCGAGCAGAGGCCAGTCGACATCCTCATGCTCGATTGCTTCGATGGTGCCGTCGGGTGCCGATGCCACGACGCGAAGGCCGTCACCGAGTTCCCCTACCGCCTGGTGGTGGATGGAGTTGATGTCCTGAAGTCCTGATCCCAGCACGGCGGCGATCCGGCAGTCCGGTTCGATCAGCGCCTGAGAGTGTGGTTCGTATGCGGCGTCGCCGATGATGTCGTGCCCGTGCGCCCCCGTGTGGGACGGGAGGTCCTGGATCAGGGTTCCACCGAGAGCAACATTGACGATCTGAAGTCCTCGACAGATCGCAAAGACGGGCATACGTCGTTCTTTCGCCCTGAGAGCAACTTCGAGTTCGAACCCGTCGCGCTCCTCGCTGACTCCTCGTGCAGTTTCGTGGCGACTGTCGGCGTATCGCATCGGGTCGATGTCTCCACCGCCAGGGATGAGCACTCCATCGAGCCTGTCGAGCACATCGTCGACGTGCTCGTCCGGGACGGGGATCAGCATGACCGGCAGACCGCCGACGGATGCAACGCTGTCGAAGTAGGTGTGATGGACGAGGTATCCGCCGATGTCCCCACCCGCGGAAGCGTTCAGATTCGGTCGGCCTGTGATTCCGATGACGGGGAGCATGCTGGCATGTTACCGATGTGACCGCGAGAATCGACGGCCGTCAGCGACAGAAAACACCTATCCTTGCGTGGCACGTGCGGCCCGGAGTACCGATGTTCCGCACGGAACATCCCGATTCCAAGTGAGGGGCACGTATGAGTGGGCTGATCAAGAAGCGACGCAAGAAGATGAGCAAGCACAAGTACCGGAAGCGCCTCAAGGCGAACCGGCACAAGCGCAAGAGATAGTTCTACAGGCACCCTCGCCCCTCGGGCGGGGGTGCTGTTTATATTCGGCACCATGCTCTCTGATCAATCGCACCTCTTCGATGTTCCTGAAGATGTCACGTATCTGAATTCGGCGTACTTCGGGCCGAGGCTCCATTCCGTCGGGCGGGCGGCAGCTGACTCGGTGGCTTTGACCGGTCGTCCGTGGGAAGTGGCGCCTCAGCAGTTCTTCGAACCCGTGGAGACGCTCCGCGGCCTCGTCGCATCAGCCATGAACGCGGATGCCGAGGGCATTGCCCTCATCCCTGGGATCTCCTATGGAGCAGGGGTAGCCGCTGCCAACCTCACCGTTGGGCCAGGCAGGACCGTTGTCATGGTGGCTGAACAGTTCCCGTCCAATGTGTATCCGTGGCGAGCGAAGGTCGAGGGGGACGGGGGCGAGATCATCACGGTGAAGCGCACACCCGATGGCTGGACATCAGGGCTCTTGGAAGCCATCGACGACCGCACCGCTGTTGTTGCGGTCCCCAACTGTCACTGGACAGACGGGTCTCTCGTGGATCTGGTTGCCGTCGGTGAGGCAGTTCGGTCGGTCGGGGCTGCGCTGGCGATAGACGCATCCCAGTCGTTCGGTGCCATGCCCCTTGATGTTGAGGCGATCCAACCGGACTTCGTGTACTCGGTTGGATACAAGTGGCAGCTGGGCTTTTATGGGCTTGCCTACCTCTGGGTCGGCGAGGCGCACCGTTCAGGCACGCCGCTTGAGGAGGGGTGGGCGAACCGGAAGGAAGCGGATGATTTCGCTGGTCTGGTCGATTACACCGATGTATATGAGCCGGGCGCCCGCCGATTCGACGTCGGCGAGCGGTCGAACTTCATCGGTGTGGCAATGAGCCTTGCGGCCATGGAGCAGGTCAACGACTGGGGTGTTGAGAACGTGGCTGAAGCACTCGGCTCGGTGACCAGCAGGATCGCTGTTGGTGCCGCCGAACGGGGTTGGCTCACCGCGTCAGAGGAGCACCGTGCACCGCATCTGATCGGGATCAGGCGGCCTGATGGGCTGCCGGCTGGGATATCAGACAGGTTCGAAGCGGCTCGTGTGTCTGTCAGCGTGCGTGGGGATTCGATCAGGATCGCACCCCATCTCCACACCACAGATGCCGACATCGATCGACTCCTTGGCGTGCTTGCGATCTCCTAGCTGAAACGAGCTACACGGGTAGTTGGACCGCGGCGACGAAGATGCCGATGGCAAGCACGATGATGATGAGTTGTGTGATTCCCCTGATCGCTGGTTGGGTGCGTCTTGCCGTGAGCTGATGGCCGAGAGCGATGACGATCGAAAGGCCGATCAGGGCCCACTTCACACTCAGGTCTGATGCCTGCAGGTTCCAGAACATGTACAGCCACACTCCTGAAACCACAGCCACACCCATCGCGACCCACGAGACTCTTGCGAACATGCGTGCGACGGACCGGAGAACTTCAGTGTCGTCGGTGGTCTGTCGAATGGCAGTGACGGAGAAGGCGAGGACGAGAAGCCCACCCGTCCACACGGCGGCAGCAATCAAGTGGATCGCCTTGACGATCTCGAGATCACTCAAGGCTCAGGAGTCGCCTTCGAGGAACTTGACGATCTCTTCGACGAGATCGTCCGTGTGCTCGGGGTCGAGCGATGGTGGAGGGAAGTCGATCGGCTGGCCGTTCGCTGTCAGCGATCCGAGCAGCGGCTCGTCGTACGTCTCTATCTCCTCGAGGAAATCGCTGACGTCGGAACCGGCGTCTTCAAGGGCGGCGTCGACGCGTTGTGTGTATTCAGCGTCGATCGCGATGAGCTCGGAGGTGTCGATGTGAAGGTTCGTGATGTCCGAGATCTTCTCGACCATCGCAAGCACTGCCTTCGGGAACGGGTTGCCGCTGAGGTAGGGAGGCGTGGCGGCCCAGATCGATATCGAGCGGATGCCTGCCTCCTTGCATGCTCCCTGCACGGCGCCAACGATGCCCGTCGGTCCGACGTAGTTCGCAGCCTCAAGGCCACTCCGAATGACGCTCACAGAATCGGTTCCTACGCCAGAGAGCGAGATGGGCTGGTGGTGGTCGGTGGCCCCAACGTACGCACCGATGAGGATGACTTCCTCGACGCCTATGTCGTTGAGCACCTCGACGAGGGACCGTGCGAACGTCTTCCATCGATAGTTCGGCTCAGGGCCCGAGACGATGACGAGATCGCGGTCATCGTTCAGTCTGCTCGCTGCCGTGAAGCCGACGGTTGGCCACTGCATCGAGCGGGACACACCATCGCGGATCTCAATGGTCGGCCGGTGCTGTTGGAAGTCGTAGAACGGGTCAGGTTCGATCTCAGCGAAGAGCGTTGTCTCGTCGTGGGACTTGATGATGTATTGGGCTGTCGCCGACGCCACGTCGCATGCGTCGTTCCACCCTCCGAATGCGACCAACGCGATCGGTCGCCGCATCGGCGGCTGCTGCTGTCGTCTGATGACATCCATCTTGGAAGCGTAACCACTGAAGCGATTTGAATGCCTCGCGTTCTCCCGCGGATTTCGCGCTCAGCGGGTGAGTTGGGCCCTGAGAGAGTCGAGGGAGTCCGCCGGAAGTCCGCATGTCAGTTGCTGACACACGAACGCTGTGGCGAGTTCCGTGGCTGGCCGATCGGCAAGCAAGGGCACAGTCGATGTGGTGCCGTGGTTGAGTGCCATCACGATATCCGGACGGAACACGTCCCATACGACGCGTTCCATGTCGCGTGTCGAGTCTGCGACTCCGGTGATCGCCACCTCCTTGACCCCGGCAAGGTGCGTCGCCCAGACGGCGAGTGCATGCCCTCCGAAAGCCGGGTGCCGTCTTGCGACGACGGAGATCGCTCGCATCGTCGCCTCCAACTCATCGATGGCGGTGAGATCGCCCGTCAACGCTGCGTGCAATTGCAAGGCCTCCATCGCGAGGGCGTTGTCTGAAGGCGTCGGGTTGTCCTGGATGTTCTTGGGCCGTGAGATGAGCGACTCTGCCGAACTCGATGTGGCGAAGAAGCCTCCGTCTGGGTCGCCGAAGCCAGAGCGCAGTTCGCGAACCGCATCCTCTGCCGCTGCGAACCACCGCGCGTCGCCGGTGACCTGGAACAGCGTGTACCAACCGATAGCCGCAGAAGCAAGGTCATCAGCGAAGGCGCTGACCCCTGGCCGTTCCCGCCACGAACGGACGAGCGATCCATCGGGACTTCCTGGCCCTGCGAGATACGTGGCGATCGCCTCGGCTCGGCGCAGATACCGGTCGTCCGACAGCACTGCTGCTGCTTCGGCGAACGCTTTCAAAGCGAAGCCATTCCAAGCGGTGACGAGTTTGTCGTCTCGTCCCGGTGCGGTCCGCTGCCGTCGGGCTGCGATGAGCACGCTGTCGATCCGCTTGCGTGCCGTTCCCAGTTCGTCGATTGTGAGACCGTGGGCGTCGGCTACTGCTTCGAACGAGGTCTCGCGCGTGGGGATGTTGTTCCCCTCGAAGTTGCCAGACTCGGTGAATCCGTAGATGGCCGCCGCGAGGCCGAGATCGGCTCCAAGCAGATCTTGCAGTTCGCCCCATGACCAGACAGCGAACTTCCCCTCTTCGCCTTCGGAGTCAGCGTCCTCCGCTGAGTGCAGGCCACCGACTGGATCCGCCATCTCGGCGTCGAGATAGTCGAGGACCTCCACCGCCGTCGAACGGAATCGATCGTCACCCGTCAGTTGCCAGGTGCGCAGATAGATGCGAGCAAGCAGCGCGTTGTCGTAGAGCATCTTCTCGAAGTGGGGGACAAGCCATATGGCATCTACCGAGTAGCGTGCGAAACCTCCGAACAGGTGGTCGTAGATACCCCCGCGGGCCATGTGCTCCAAGGTTCCCGTGAGCATCCGAAGCGCCGTCGATCCGACATCTGTGTCGGGTTCGAGAGCAGCCATCCTGAGCAGGAACTCCAACGTCGGAGCCTGTGGGAACTTCGGCGCTCCGCCAAAGCCACCATGGTGCGCGTCGTAGACCTGCTCGATGGTGGAAACGGCCTGCCGGATCTCAAGCGTCGTCGGCGTTGCACCCGGTGGGGGCCCGCCGTCGGAGATCGCGGCCATGATGTTGTTGGCTTGCTCGTGAACGGCAGGCCGGTTGGTCGTCCACGCGTCGAGAACAGCCCCCATCACATCCATAAACGACGGGTGCTGGGACATTCTCTCCTTCGGAAAGTACGTTCCTGCAAAGATCGGGCGTTGGTCCGGCATCAGGAACACCGTCATCGGCCAACCGCCTCTGCCGGTCATCGAGGTGACGGCATCCATATAGATGCGGTCGACGTCTGGGCGCTCTTCGCGGTCGACCTTCACGTTTACGAAGTGCTCGTTCATGTACGCGGCGGTGTCGTCATCCTCGAACGACTCGTGAGCCATCACGTGGCACCAATGGCACGCCGAGTAACCGATCGACAGGAGCACGGGTACGTCTCGGCGAGTTGCCTCAGCGAACGCCTCGGGCTCCCATTCGTGCCAATCGACGGGGTTGTCCTTGTGTTGCAGCAGGTACGGCGATGTGGCGTCCGCGAGACGGTTCGGCATGCCGGCATGGTACCGCTGGCTGAACCATCCGAGCGGGTCGACTGCCTACAGAACCGCATCGTGTCTCGGTCCCGCCGTCGTTCGCATCGGTGTGGGAATAGTATTCTCACTCCCACGAACAGAAATATTGACACTATCACTCTGAGGTGGGAGAATACGGCATGTCCACTATCTCAATGGTCGCTCTCGGTGACAAGGGTCGCGTCGTAGTGCCAAAGAGCATCAGAGACGAGATTGGGCTTGAAGAGGGTGATCGGTTTGCGATCTTCGTTGACGAACTCGGGCGTGTGATCCTCGAGACGCCGGCGGCAGTCAAGGCGCGAATCCGACGAAGGGCGTCACGGGGAAACGATCTGGATGGCAGCGCAGTACATGGCAACGCAGTCGACCAGCTTCTCGAGGAGAGACGGCGGGACTCCTCACTTCTGGAGTCCGAGCCAGACTCATCGCGGTGACTGCTGGAGACGATTTGCGTGCCGTTGTGGATGCATCGGCCGTGCTTGCCTGGATCTTCGATGAACAGGGCGCCGATGCCGTCGAGGAAGTACTGGGCGTTTCCGGAATCTCAGCGGTGAACTTCGCCGAAGTGCTCCACATCGCAAGAGGCCGTAGGTACGACCCGAACGACCTCGAGGCAGACCTCGCCGCCTACGGGCTGGTGCTTCTACCGTTCGGAGCGGACGAAGCTCGTTCCGTCGTTGATGTGAGGCGCGCCGAGGAGCGAGCAGGGGTGCTGCTGAGCCTCGCGGATCGGTGCTGTCTGGCTACGGCGATCGTGTACGGCCTGCCCGCCGTCGTGAGCGATGGTGAATGGGAACTGCTCGAACTTCCGGTGGACGTCGCCCCGTTCCGCTGATGGCGGCCGATGTAGAGGCCAACCAACAACGGCTCAACACCTCACAGCGCTTCTCGCGAATGATCGCCGCTAGCTGAATCGCCGCTAGCTGAATCTCCGCAAGCGAAGCGAGTTCAGCACTACCGAGACTGACGAGAAGGCCATCGCGCCCGCAGCGACCATTGGGCTGAGGAAGCCCAGCACTGCCAACGGAATCGCAGCGGTGTTGTAGCCGAACGCCCAGAACAGGTTCTGGCGGATCGTCTTGAAGGTCCTTCTTGCAAGCGCTAGGGCGGTCACGATGCGCTCGGGATCCCCGGACATCAGGACGACGTCTCCGGCTTCGATAGCGACATCGGATCCTGTCCCGACGGCGATGCCCAGATCCGCTGTGGCGAGCGCGGGTGTGTCGTTGATCCCGTCTCCGACGAAGGCGACCGATCGACCCTCTGTTTGAAGAGTGGTGATGGCATCTGCCTTCTGTCCTGGAAGAACCTCGGCGGTGACCCTGCTGATGCCGATCTCGGCCGCTATCGCGTCGGCTGTGGCCTGCGCATCTCCGGTGAGCATGGCGGTCGTGATCCCTTGCTCCTCCAATGCAGCGACAGCGATCTTCGAGTTGTCCCTGATCGTGTCTGCAACGGCAAGAACCCCTCGCACTTGGCCTTCCCAACCTGCGAGGAATGCGGTGTGACCCGCAGCTCCGAACGTGTTGAGTTGCTCCTCCCACGTATCGGCTCCCGGCCACCCCAACTCGTCGAACCATCGTGCCGAACCGACGCCGACGGTGATGCCGTCAACTATCCCGGTTGCTCCCATGCCGCGCTCGGCAGTGAAGGAGGTCGGCGCGACGAGTTCGATGTCCTTCTCCTCGGCTCCGAGAACTACGGCTCTTCCGATCGGGTGCTCGGACCCGAGTTCGAGAGATGCGACACGTTTGAGGAAGATGTGCTCATCTTGTTCGGTTGCGACGTTGGTGAGCGTCATGGCACCTCGAGTGAGCGTCCCTGTCTTGTCGAACACCACGGTGTCCACTGAGTGGGCGGTCTCGAACACCTGTGCGTTCTTGAACAGGACACCCATCGACGCCCCCCGACCCGACCCGACCATGATCGCCGTGGGCGTCGCAAGACCGAGCGCACAGGGGCATGCGATGATCAGGACGGCGACAGCGTTGGTCACCGCGATACCGATGTCACCGTCGATGAGCCACCAGATGATGCCGGTGAGGGCGGCGATGACCATGACCGTCGGGACGAAGATGCCGGAGACCCGATCAGCGAGTTTCTGGACGGGAGCCTTGGTCGCCTGCGCATCCTCGACGAGGCGTGAGATCTGAGCGAGGGCGGTGTTCGGGCCCACATGGACAACTTCGATCTCAAGCCTTCCGTGCAGGTTCACGGTCGCGGCGAAGACCTCGCTCCCAGCCTCTTTGGCGACGGCTGCACTCTCTCCGGTGAGCATCGACTCGTCGATCGCCGATTCGCCCTGTGTGACGGTGCCATCAGCGGGTATCCGCTCGCCGGGGAGCACCACAACGGTGTTGCCCGGCGCCAGTTCGAGTGGATCGACGAGCGTTTCAACGCCATTGACAACCAGCCGTGCCTGCTTTGCGCCGAGTTCGGCGAGGCGGGCGATCGCTTGTGAGGCTTGGCCCTTGGCCCGTGCCTCGAAGAATCTGCCGACAAGGATCAACGTCACGATCATCGCGGCGCTCTCGAAGAAGACGTGTGCTCCGCCGGATTCGAGGTGGTCGGCATGCACGATCGCTTCTGCACCCTGTGTGAGCAGTACGACGGTCGAGTATCCCCACGCGGCGAGGGTTCCCACCGATATGAGCGAGTCCATGGCGGGTGAGAGCGATGTCAGCTGCTTCCACGCGGCCGTGTGGAACTGCCACCCGAAGTAGAACACGATGATCGTCGTGAGGACCAGTTGAAGCCAGGGATTCCAGAGCTCCTCGGGACCGAGCATCGCGAGCAGCATGACGGGTGTCGCGAGCACCGCACTTCCGATGACGAGCCGCAGTTGCTTCTTCGCCTCGTCGTTGTACTTGTCTGTGACCGACCGGCGATCGTCATCCGGCCCGATCTCGACGATGTCATATCCGATCTTGGCGACGGCGGCATGCAACGCTTCGACATCCACCCCGTCGGCAACGGTTGCACGCGCCTCCTGGCTTGCGAAGTTGACGACGGCGAGGTCGACGCCCTCTTGTTTGCCGAGGACGCGCTCGATCCTGACGGCGCACGAGGCACACGTCATCCCGTCGACGTCGAAGCGGATCGTGTCTGTCATGGGGTCTTAGCCAGCGGCTACTTCGTAGCCCTGCTCATCGATAGCTGCAACGAATGCGTCGATGTCAACGGAGGAGTCGTCATAGCTGATGGCAACGTTTCGGTCCTCGATCGAGACCTGGGCCGATTCGACGCCTTCGAGAGGCTCGAGCGCTCCCTCGATGGATGACTTGCAGTGGCCACATGAGATGTCTGGCACGGAGAGTGTTATCTGGGTCATGGTGAACCTTTCGTACTGGAGAGACTCGGTGCATATCGCAACGTCTCGAGGAGCTCGTCGACGACCTGCTCGGAGCGGCCTTCCTTGATGTGCTCCAAGACGCACGTCTCAACATGGTTCTGCAGGAGTACCCGGTTGACACCTTCAAGTGATCCCTGCAATGCGGAGACCTGCTTCATGATGTCCGGGCAGTACTGCTCCTCGTCGACCATGCGGATGACGGCATCGAGATGCCCTCGCACGGTCTTGAGCCGGTTGAGCGCCGATGTCTTGTGTTCTATCTTCATGCAGGTGAGTATACCCCACCCCGGGTGGGGTGGGTACCCGTTTCTCAGATTTCCTCACGGGTGCTCTCCCGCCGCTCCCCATGACCGTTCTGTGGGCCGTAATGCACCGAGGGGTGCACTGGAACCCTGGGTACGGAGTTCCTGGTGGTCAGACGCGGAGCATGCGTCCTATGCGACGGGCTGTCACGACGGAGCCGATGATGCCGAGGGCCAACAGGTACGTGACGTTGATCAGCATGGTCCATGACAGGATCCCGAGTGTCAGGCCTCGCACGAGAACCACGCCGTGGTAGAGGGGGGAGAACCAGGCCACGACCTGGAGAAACGGTGGGTAGACGTCGAGTGGGTAGAAGGTTGCGGAGAACAGGAACAGCGGCAGCGAGATGAATCCCACGAAGTCGAGATCTTGCCAGGTACGCATCCACGTGACCCCTGCGGTCGCGACCGCTCCGAAGGCGAAGCCAATGAGGATCGCTGCCGGGAACGCGAGGATCCCGAGCGGAGATTCGATCAGTCCCATCACCGCCATCACGAGCAGGAAGGCAGCCGAGTACATCGCTCCTCTGGTCAGCGTCCAGCCGATCTCGCCCGAGGCGACATCTACCGGCTCGACCGGGGTCGCAAGCACTCCCTCGTAGATCTTGCCGTACTTGAGCTTGAAGAAGATGTTGGTCGATTCGAAGATCGCTCCGTTCATCGCCGAAGCTGCGAGCATCGCCGGGGCGACGAAGGCCGTGTACTCGACGGAGACGCCTGCGAACTCAACATCGCCTGCGAGTTGCCCGATACCGATTCCGATCGCAAAGAGGTAGAAGATCGGCTCGAAGAATCCCGAAACGAGCACCGGCCAGAACGTCTTGGTCGCCAGCAGGTTGCGCTCGAGCAGATACCTGCCGCGCCACTTCTTGCGCAGCGGCGGCACCACCCTGGAAACCAACACGTCCTGTGTCATGGCGTCAACCTCTTGCGCATGGGAGCGATGATGATGAACGCTCCGACGATGATCCATGCGAGCAGGTACAACACGCTGATCCACCACACGACGTCGGGCGGTACACCGAGCGCGATGCTCCGTGCGAGTTCGACGCCGTGGAACACCGGTGTGACGAACGCCACAGGCTGGAGCCAACCGGGTAGCTGGCTGATCGGAAAGAACACCCCCGAGAAGAGGAACATTGGGATCACAACGAACCGGAAGAACATCGGTAGCCCGGCGACTTCCTTGAGGCGGACCGTGAAGGCCGTAGTCGCCGAGATCATCGCCATGCCGACGAGCATCGCCGGAACGAGTGCACCGAGAGCTTCAAGAGGTGTGGCTACCTGGAACGCGACCATCACGATCGAGAACGACAGGGAGACCATGAAGACGCGTGCTGTCGACCACAGGATGTGGCCGAGCATCAGGCTCGGTATGCCGATCGGCGTCGAGAGACGCGCGTGCCATGTGTTCTGCCACTCGATCCCCGCCATGACCTTCCACGATCCCTCGCCGGCCCCCGTCTGCATCGCGGTGGCAACGAGGAGACCGGGAGCCAGATAGGCCAGGTACGAGAACCCTTCCAAGCCCTGGGGGATGTTGCTGTCGACGAGAGATCCCAAGCCGAGGCCCATCGCGACGAGGTACAGGACCGGGTTGAGGAAACTGGTGAATACCGAGCCCCGCCACGTTCGGCGGTAGATCCTTGCCTCTGCCTCGAAGACGCGGATGGCGAGCGGCGTAACCATCAGTCGACCAGTGTGCGGCCGGTGAGGCGGAGGAAGACGTCCTCGAGTGACGACCGCCGCTCGAGAATAGTCTCGGGTTCCAGCCCCAGTTCGTGGACGCGAGCGACGGTGCGCTCCGCGTCATCGGCGTACACGAGCGCCCGGTCAGCCAAGATCTCGGTCTGATCCGATAGCTCGTTGACCTTGTCGGTGACGGTCTCGAGAACGTCGATCGGGAAACGGAGTTCGACCACATCTCTTGGCGTGTAATCCTCGATGAGCGAGCGCGGCGACCCCTCTGCGACGATCTTTCCGTTGTCCATCACCACGAGCCGGTCACACAGTTGCTCCGCCTCGTCCATGTAATGGGTCGTGATGATCAGCGTGACCCCCCGCTGCTTCAGGCGATAGAGGCGGTCCCACAGAACGTGCCTCGCCTGCGGGTCGAGCCCTGTCGTCGGCTCATCCAGGATGTACAGGTCCGGCTCATTGATCAGCCCACGGGCGATCGTCACGCGACGCTTCATACCCCCGGACAGCGCAGACACCTTGGAGTTCGCCTTATCGGTGAGTTGGACGAAGTCGAGCAATTCGGCAACGCGGTCCTTGATCTCTGTTCGTGAGAGGTCGAAGTACCTGCCGTACATCATGAGGTTGTCGTAGACCGTGAGTTCCTCGTCGAGATTGTTCTCTTGCGGCACGACACCGAGGCGTGCCCTGAGTCTCGGACCCTCGGTCATCGGGTCGAGGCCGAGCACCGACAACTCACCACCGCTGATCGGGCTGACCGCACCGATCATCTTCATCGTCGATGTCTTGCCCGCGCCGTTCGGCCCGAGAAAGCCGAACGCCTCGCCCTGGTGAACCTCGAAGTTGATGTCGTCAACCGCAACGAAGTCATCAAACGTCTTTCGGAGCGCGCGTGCGGTGATCAATGCCTCTGCCATCCGGAGGAGAGTAACGGTCGCCCGCTTCGCTCGCTGCAGAAGACGGATCTGTCGGTTCGCTCCCTGTCGTCGTCTGGTTGCCATTAGCCTCATCGGCATGGAGATCAAGGACAGCATTGTTGATTCGATCGGTGGAACGCCACTGGTTCGGCTGTCGAGGCTGCATCCTGGCGGGAATCTTGTTGCCAAGATCGAGTACATGAATCCTGGCGGGTCGATCAAGGACCGCATCGGGACAGGGATGATCGATCGTGCCGAGGAGAACGGGTGGCTGAAGCCGGGGGACACGATCGTGGAGCCCACGTCGGGGAACACCGGAGTCGGGCTGGCGATGGTCGCTGCCATCAGGGGCTACAAGCTCATCTGTGTGATGCAGGATAAGCAGTCGAAGGAGAAGCAGGACCTTCTCCGCGCCTACGGTGCGGAAGTTGTGCTGTGTCCGACCGATGTTGCGCCCGAGGATCCCCTCTCCTACTACTCGGTCGCAAACGATCTCGCTGGACGTCCTGGCCACTACAGGCCGGACCAGTATTCCAACCCAGCGAACCCGCAAGCCCACGTCGACTCGACGGGCCCTGAGATATGGGATGCGACAGACGGCACCGTCGACATCTTCGTCGCTGGCGTCGGGACCGGTGGGACGATCTCCGGCAATGCGAGGTACCTGAAGTCCATGAATCCCGACATCGTGGTCGTGGGCGTCGACCCCGAGGGCTCGATCTATACCGCAGCAACAGATGAGGACATCACGACCTATCTGATCGAGGGTGTCGGCGAGGACTTCTGGCCTGAGACCTATGACCCCTCGCTCACGGACAGCTACG
Organism: uncultured Kiloniellales bacterium; assembly: GCA_964196275.1. Taxonomy (GTDB): domain Bacteria; phylum Actinomycetota; class Acidimicrobiia; order Spongiisociales; family UBA5794; genus UBA5794. Next base: position 28,737 of record CAXMSN010000092.1, read on the forward strand.
AGATGGTGTCAGACATGGAGGCTTTCGAGATGACACGCAGGCTCGCCGTCGAGGAGGGCGTGCTCGTTGGCGGGTCGTGCGGCATGGCCGTCGTCGGTGCTCTGCGCGTCGCCGAGGAGAACCCGGACAAGCTCGTGGTGGTGATCCTCCCGGATTCGGGGCGAAGCTATCTCTCGAAGATCTTCAATGATGAGTGGATGGCAGATCAGGGGATGGGCGCATGAGGACACGGCGATGACCGAGGACCGATTCGAGACGGTCGCGATCCATGCCGGTCAGGACCCGGACCCGGCAACGGGGGCAGCCGTTGTACCGATCTATGCAACGTCGACCTATGTTCAGGAGGCGCCCGGCGTCCACAAAGGCTATGAATACTCTCGGACCGACAACCCAACCCGGACAGCGCTGCAGACGCAGATCGCTGCACTCGAAGGTGTGGATCTTGGGACTGACGGAGGCTGTGTGGCCACAGCATCCGGTCTCGCCGCGACCGCTCTCATCGGGTACCTGCTCGCCCCTGGAGACCACATCGTGCTTCCCGACGATGCCTACGGCGGCACGTTCAGGCTGATCGCACAGGTGCTCGCGAGCCATGGCATCCTGTGGACGGCGGCAGATCTCACCACGAGCGCTGGTATCCAGTCCGCGGTGAGACCTGAAACGAAGCTCATCTGGATCGAGACGCCGACGAATCCACTCCTTCGAATCGTCGACATCGGAGCAGCCGTCGCCGCAGCGAAGAGCGTCGGGGCCAAAGTCGTGGTCGACAACACGTTCGCCACGCCATACCTGCAGCAACCATTGGCACTCGGGGCTGACATGGCGATGCACTCATCGACCAAGTATCTCGGTGGGCACTCGGACGCTGTTGGCGGTGCGATCGTTACGAACGACCAGGACCTGTACGAGCGGCTTCGATTCCTCCAGAACGCCACTGGGCCGGTGCCGGGGCCGTTCGATTCGTATCTGATGCTCCGTGGGATCAAGACGCTCGGTGTGCGGATGGACCGCCACTGCTCGAATGCGGAAGCCATCGCTGCGTTCCTTGCATCCGATGACAGGGTCGACCAGGTTTGGTACCCCGGTCTCGAATCAGATCCCGGCCACGCACTGGCGAGGAACCAGATGTCACAGTTCGGAGGGATGGTGTCGTTCACGCCAAAGGCTGGCGTCGAGGCTGCGAACGAGCTCGTCACTAGGACGAGGCTGTTCTTCCTTGCGGAGTCGCTTGGCGGTGTCGAATCGCTGATCGAGGTACCGGCCGTGATGACCCACCTGTCCGTTGAGGGCACAGATCTTGAGGTCCCGGCCTCGCTTGTTCGTCTCTCCGTTGGCATCGAGCACGTGGACGACCTCATCTCCGACCTCGATCGAGCACTTGGCTGACGCCGACTCGTCCTCGCTGCCGGTCGCGGCCCTCGGATGGTCGAGTGAGTGGGACGTCAAACGCGCTGAGGCACAGTCGTCTGGCAGCCCCGCTCGAGTAGTGCGCCATGATGGCGTCAAGGTGCTTGTCGCTGATGGGGTATCAGTGGCACACGCCGGATTCCCCAGATCGATGAACCTCGCGGTCGGCGACTGGGTGCTCATTGAGAACGAGACCGTCACCTCAGCGCTCGACAGATCTACGGTGCTCGAGCGAGATTCTGTCGAATCGGGGAAGCAGGTGATCGCCGCCAACGTCGACATCGTCCTCGTGATGTTCGGTGCTGACCGCCCACTCAGGAGAAGGAAGGTGCTTCGGTTCGTCGCGTTCGCCGGCGACATCGGCGCCCAGCCGGTGGTCGTCTTGGCCAAAGCGGATCTCGCTCCCGACGCCTCTGCGCTGGCCGAAGAACTTCGATCGTGGATCGGCGATATATCCGTTGTCGCCACATCAGTGGAGACAGGTCAGGGCCTCGACGAGATCTTCGGAAGGCTGTCCGGGGCGACAGGGACGTTGATCGGCGAGTCCGGCGCAGGGAAGTCCTCGCTTGTCAATGCCCTGATGGAGGACGAGGTCGCATGGATCGGCGACGTACGCGAGGGAGATGCCAAAGGGCGCCACACGACGACACACCGGGAACTGCATCTCCTCCCCGGCGGCGGGATGATCATCGACAACCCCGGCATCAGGGCGCTGGGGCTGTCGAGCGAAGGTGAAGGCGTCGAGGCGCTCTTCGCTGAGTTGGAGGAACTTGCGCTGACGTGTCGCTTCAGGGACTGCAGCCATCGAACCGAGCCGGGCTGTGCGATCCTCGGTGGCGTCTCAGACGGAACGATCGAGCGTGACCACTGGAGCGCTTATCTCCTCTTCACGGCCGAGCAGGCCGCCGCTGGCAAGAGGGCAGAGGATGCTGAACGTGCCGAGAAGGCGCGACAGGACGCTGCCTCTGCGAGGAAGGCGAGAGAGGGCTACGAGCCGAAGACCCCGTAGAGAACCTCGCGGTCAGTCCCAGCCGCCGATGCTCTCGACCGTGATCTCGTAGTTGACCCGGATCTGACCCGCGGGGAGCGGATACACCGGGTTTCCCTTGTATTTCAAGTTGAGCGCATCGATCAGCCATGTGCCGTCCTGTGCGCTCTTCGTGACTGTGCCTTGCATGACGACGTTCTCGTATGGCTTCGATGGCGGAGAGAACGAGATCGCGACGCGCTGGTCGACAGCGATGTTGCGTGTCTTGATGCGCCCTGTGGCTGTCGAAACGAGCACCGTGTCGCCATCGCGTCCTACCCATACGATGGAGACCTGCGGTGAACCGTCGGGATTGAGTGTCGCAAGGTGTGCGAACACTTTCTCGTCCAACGCGTCCTTGATGTCCTGTGACAGTTGCATCCGGTCTCCTTCTGGTTGAAACGAGGCTACCGCGGTCGCTCGGCTCCGCCTCGCTCTGGACGACGGATCGGTCGCTGCGCTCCCTGACGGACGACGGAGCCAGAAGCTCACAACCACTGGCCACTTCGCAGAGTGCCTATTGCCCTCTGCTCCGTCGTCGTTCGCTGACACGACCGACCGTGGCGTCGACCGTTAGCCTCCTGTCCATGGATCTTGGGCTTAATGGCACCAGAGTGCTTGTCACGGGCGGCGCCGGTGGAATCGGCGCAGAGATCTGTCGTGCCTTCGCACGCGAGGGTGCGTCTGTTGCAGTCCACTATCTGTCGAGCCGTGACGCCGCCGTCGAATTGGCATCCGGGATCGGCGGAATCGCCGTCTCCGCTGATCTGACGGACGGGGACGCGACCGACACGATGTTCGATTCGGTCGTTGAGCAATTTGGCGGCATCGACGTATGCGTCGCAAACGCAGGTCGATACCCCGGCGAAGACGTTCCCATTTGGGAAATCTCGTCCAAACGGTGGAGGAGGACGCTCGATGAGAACCTCACAACCACATTCCACACAGCCCGCGCCTTCCTTCGCCACGCAAGCGGAACCAAGAGAGGCTCCCTTGTCCTGGTTGGCTCCACGGCTGGCCAGTTCGGCGAGGCCGGAAGCTCCGACTACGCAGCGGCAAAGGGTGCGATCAACACGGGTCTCTTGCTTTCGCTCAAGAACGAGGCCGCACGCATCGGCGATGGCGTGAGGGTCAACGCCGTTGCTCCGGGCTGGACCGTCACGCCAAGGCGGCAGGAAGCCGGTATCGATGACGAGCAGGTGGAGCGTGCCACGGCGACGATGGCTCGCAAGCACCTCGGCACACCGAAGGATGTCGCACATCAGGTGCTGGTTGTGGCATCCGATCGGGTTTCGGCGCACCAGACCGGTCAGATCGTCACTGTCGCAGGCGGTATGGAAGGCCGGCTGATCCCTTGATCGACGTTGCGGCGCTCAGACGGGACACGCCGGGAACAGAACACGTGGTGCACCTCAACAACGCCGGAGCGGCGCTGATGCCGACACCCGTTGTTGATGCGATTCGGGGATACCTGGATTTCGAGACTCGCAACGGTGGATACGAGGCACAGAAGATGCACGCTGATCAAGTGGCTGACACGTACGGGTCGATCGCCTCGCTTGTGAAGGCTGATCCGTCGGAGATAGCGATCATGGACTCGGCGACACGTGCGTGGGACATGGTCCTCTACTCCCTGCCCCACCGAAAGGGTGGTCGGATCCTCACCACGACGACTGAGTACGGATCGAACTGGGCCGCGTACCTGCAACTCGAACAGCGGTTCGGCATAGAGACGGTCGTGGTTCCCGACACCGACGCTGGCGAGTTCGACGTCGAGGCGCTCGAGTCTCTCATCGACGACCGGACAACGTTGATCACCTTGAACCACATGCCGACGCACAATGGGGTCGTGAACCCAGCTGCCGATGTCGGCGCGGTTGCGGCGCGCCATGGAGTGCCTTATCTCCTCGATGCGTGCCAAACCGCCGGGCAGATGCCGATCGATGTCGACGCCATAGGGTGCGATTTCCTGACAGCAACGTCCCGCAAGTATCTGCGTGGTCCACGGGGGTTGGGGTTCGCCTACGTGAGGACTTCGTCGCTTGGTCTTCTCGATCCCGTGTTCGTCGACAACTTCTCATCGGCCGTGACCGATACCGGTTTCGAGTTCCTGGACGGCGCAGCACGGCTCGAGACGTGGGAGAAGTCGTACGCCAACATCGTGGGCCTCGGCGCTGCTGTTGATTACGCGATGGCGACAGGCATCGACGACATCTGGTCTCGGATCCGCGGCCTTGCCGCACACGCCAGAAGTGGACTCGCCGACATAGACGGCGTTTCGCTCGCTGACAGGGGGACAGAGAAGGGCGGAATCGTGACCTTCTTCCTTGACAGTGTCGGTGCGCCGGAGGTGCAGAGTGCCCTTGCGGAGCGGCGGATCAACGTGTCGTATTCAACGGTCAATTCTGCACCGGTCGACATGCGGTTGAGGCACCTCGACGGTGTGGTCCGGGCCTCGTTCCACGCGTACAACACCGAGGAAGAGATCGACCTGTTCGTGGATGTCGTCCGGGGGCTTTGTTTGGGGTCTACGGGGTGAGCGGTGTTCCAGCGAGGAACGCCTCGAGCACAAGGCGCGTGTCGTCGATGGGCACGACGTAGCTGCGCCCATCTTCACCGAGGGCTGTCTTCACTGGAAGCGTCCTCGCATCGATGAATTTCGAATCCATGGAGAGGACATCGCGTCCGAGTTGGGCCATGAGCGCCAGCGTGAGCCCTTCATCCGCCGTGATCTGATCTGCGAACGTTGGGAGGAACGAGGGAAGGTTGAATGCGCTCGACGGTGATGTTGCCTGTCCGAACAGTGCGATGAGGATCTCCTGTTGTCTCCCGGTTCGTGAGATGTCGCCGCCTCCGGTCGACTGCCAGGAGCCGTCCTTGAGGATCTCGTAGTGCCGTGACCTGGCGTAGGCGACCGCTTGCTCACCGTTGAGCGTGTGCCGTCCAGGTTCGATCGTGAACCCAGACGTCGTGTCCCTGCCCGCATACGTGAAGTCCAACGTGACACCCCCAAGAGAGTCAACGACCGCCCCCACACCGCCGAAGTCGATCTCGACGTAGTGGTGGATTGGGATCCCCGTCTCCGATTGGATCGTCTCTACGAGGAGATCCGGCCCCCCGAAGACGTAGGAAGCGTTGACTCTGTTCGTCCCGTGCCCTGGGATGTTCGCTCTGAGGTCTCGCGGGATGCTGAGAAGTTGGATGCCAGATTCGGGGGTGACGTGGGCGATCATCATCACATCGGTCCGGCGTCCGCTGAAGTTCCCGAACGTGTCGTCCCAGCCGTCAGGGATCTTCGACCGATCATCGACACCGACGATCAGGAAGTTGGTTGCGGCGCCTGCTGGAATCGGAGCGGAGTTGAGCGATGTCAGGTCGCTCGCTTCGATTCTTTCGATCTTCCCCTCCGCGTACGAAAGGAATCCGTACCCGGCGAACACGGCGACGACTCCAAGGACGAGAACGACCAGAAGCATCTTCTGGGGCGCGCTCCACCGCCGCTTGGGTGGCTCTCCCTGCGGTTGGCTGGAGACTTGGGGTATCTCCGGAAAGGTCTCGGTGACGCTCGGCATGACCGTGGGAGGTTAGAAGTGAGGGTTCGATAGCGACCGTGATCTGTGTGCGTGGAGTCCGACCGATGTCGACGCGGTACGCTGCTTTCATGTCGAAGAAGATCCACTCCCAAGATGTAACGATCGGTCCTGCTCGGGCCGGTGCCAGGGCGATGCTGCGAGCAGTCGGCCTCAGCGAGGACGATTTCGCCAAGTCACAGATCGGCGTTGTCTCAGCGGGCAACGAGGTCACGCCGTGCAACGTGACCGGGCCCAAGCTTGCAGGCTTCGCAAAGATCGGCGTCAGAGAGGCCGGCGCTGTGGGCCTCGAGTTCGCGACGATCGCCGTCTCGGACGGTATTTCCATGGGTCACGAGGGGATGCGGGCTTCTCTGGTGTCGCGTGAAGTCATCGCCGACAGCGTGGAACTGGTCATGCATGCGGAGCGCTTCGACGGGATGGTGTCGATCGCAGGGTGCGACAAGTCGCTTCCAGGCATGCTCATGGCTGCAGCACGGCACAATCTGCCATCCGTCTTCCTCTACGGAGGTTCGAGCTTGCCCGGCAACCTCGATGGCAAGGACATCTCGATCGTCGACGTGTTCGAAGGGATCGGTGCCCACTCCGAAGGCTCGATCTCAGACGAGCAACTGCTCCGCATCGAGCAAGCAGCATGCCCGGGGGTTGGGTCATGTGCCGGCATGTTCACCGCAAATACGATGGCTTCGGTTGGCGAGGCGATCGGTATGTCTCTGCCAGGGTCGGCCTCGGTGCCAGCGGTCGATCCAAGGCTTGATGATTACGCCCACCAGTCCGGCGAGGCGGTCGTTGCGCTCCTGGAGGCTGGCATTACGCCCCGCGACATCATGACGCGTGAGGCTTTCGAGAACGCGATCACGACGGTGATGGCACTCGGTGGCTCGACGAATGCCGTTCTTCACCTGATGGCCGTTGCCTACGAAGCCGGCGTCGACCTTACGCTCGAAGATTTCGACGCGATCTCGCGCAGAACGCCGCACATCGGAGACATGAAACCGTTCGGGAAGTACCACATGGTCGACCTCGACCGCATCGGCGGCGTTCCGGTCGTGCTGAGGGTGTTGCTGGACGCCGGGCTTCTCCACGGTGATGTGATGACCGTTACGGGAAGAACGATGGCCGAGAATCTCGCCGACGTGGTGGTTCCTGAGGATCAGGACGTTCTTCTCCCGATCTCAGATCCGCTCGCTACCGAGGGAGGCATCGCTGTACTGCGCGGCTCGCTTGCGCCAGAAGGTGCGGTTGTCAAGATCGCCGGAGTCGAACTCGATGTGTTCGAGGGCAAGGCGCGGGTGTTCAACGATGAACAGCACGCCCTCGAGGCTCTCTACGCGCACGATCTCAAGCATGGTGACGTTGTGATCATCCGCTACGAGGGCCCGAAGGGCGGCCCTGGCATGCGCGAGATGCTCGCCATCACTGCGGCGATCAAGGGTGCGGGACTCGGCAAGGACGTGCTGTTGATCACCGACGGGCGGTTCTCCGGTGGAACGACCGGTTTGTGTGTCGGACATGTGGCGCCCGAGGCCGCAAACGGTGGCCCGATGGGCCTCATCGAGGAAGGCGACACAGTCCGAATCGACATCCCGAACCGCAAACTCGACATCCTCATCGATGACGATGAACTCGCTCAGCGCAGAGAAACATGGGAACCAATCCCACCGCGTTACACAAGGGGCGCGCTCGCCAAGTACGCCAAGCTCGTTGGATCAGCTGAATCGGGCGCGGTTCTGTCCTAGGCAGACGGCGGGCAACGCTTCGTCCTCCCTGAGAGGGAGGACGGGCGAGCGTAGCGAGCCAGGAGGGTGTTGGTTACCGGAGAACATTGGACCTGCAACATCCCCCTGCATCGTCCCTGCGCTTCTCTGCCGCCCGATATCCAGCCGCTCCGGGTTCGCAGGCTCACAGTCCCCCCTGCATCGTCGCTGCGCTCCTCTGCCGTCCCCCCTAAAGGGAGGACGAACGGAGTGCTGGTCGGCGGTCCGTGGAATATCGCCCCCTTCACGCCTACGCTTCCACCATGCATCTATCGATTGAATACTGCGCCTCTTGAGGCTACACAGACCGTGCCGTGCGCATGGCTGAAGCGATACTCGGCAAGTTCGAGCATTACATACAGGACGTCACCTTGATCCCGTCGAAAGGCGGAGTCTTCGAGGTGATCGCTGGAGACGAGCTCGTGTTCTCGAAGAAGGAACTCGGACGGCACGCTGAGATCGATGAGGTGCTCGACGCTGTCGACGCCGTCGTCGGCCCAGTGCCGGCCCCACAAGCTTCTTCCTGACACGTTCGGCGGGCTGGTCTGCGGATGAGCAGTACCGGCGGTCGCGCATATCCTTTGGGCCATGCCGATCGGCCATTCCAACACCATCCTCGTTACCGACCTTCTTTCGCATGACGGTCCGTACGTCCATGTAGCAGACAACTTCGTTGCTGCCTCATGTGCGGGCTGTGGCGTGGCGCTGGCTCATGATCCGCGATATGGCGAGTGGGGTGCGTTCTGCTCCGACTGTTGGCCAGAGGTTCGATCGGCGTAGCCCGGTCAGTCGACCCAGACCGGCAATTCCCGGTCCACAGCGACAGCGTTTCCGTCGACGAACGTCTCGATCACCTGTGCGTCCCGTACTTCTTGGGGTGAAGCGGCAGTGATATTGGTGTCGACAACCACGAGGTCAGCCGCGCTGCCTATCGCCATTGGCGGACGTTCTCGGATCGAACCAGCAGCGCCTTCGGTGAACAAGCCAAGCGCCTGCCTGCCCGATAGTGCCTCGTTCGGGTTGATGCCATGTCGGTCCATCGCGGCGGCGATACCCCACAGCGGATGTGGTGGCTCCACGATGCAGTCTGAAGAACCTGCGACCTTGATGCCTGAATCGAGCATGGCCTTGAACGGGTAGACCCACTCCATCCGTTCCTCCCCAACTCTCGCCTCGATCCACTCCGACTCTGAAGCAAGGAAAGCCGGTTGGACGACTGCCGTGGCACCTGATGCGGCGAATCGTGCGATAACCGAAGGGCTCGCCATCGAAACATGCTCCATTCGGAGATCCTCAGAATGGGAACCAGCCGCGATGAGCCCTTCGAAGACATCGAGCACACTGCTCACTGCTCGGTCACCTATCGCATGGATGGCGACCATGCCTCCGAGAGCGAGGCTGTGTCGTGAGACCTCGATGTCGGCGTCCGTGAGCCGATATGTGCCGGTGGTCCCGCTATCGGAAAACGGGTCGCACATGGCGGCCGTGTGTCCACCGAGGCTGCCATCGGCGAATCGCTTCACCCCGAGCCACCGCAGACGCTGACCTGCTCCGGTCATCATCTGGGCGGATGCAGTCAGATCGTCAGGCGTGGATGCGATCGATAACGCGTGCACCTTGATCGGAAGGTCAGGGGCGACTTCCCTCCACAGCTGAGATTCCGCAGCGAGCTTCTCGAACGGGCTCTCCCCGTAGCCGACCATCGCCCCGATCGAGGTGATGCCGAGACCCGCGAGCTTGGTCATGCCGTCGACCAGCCTGTTCGGTGCGAGCGCATCACCCCGAGCAAGCGCTGAAGAGATCAAACCTGTGGCCGTCTCCCTGAGCACTCCGGTTGGTTCCCCTCGCTCATCCCTGTCGATGAGCCCACCATCGGGATCAGGAACGGATTCGTCGATATGCGATGCCGCAAGTGCCTTGCTGTTCGCAACGGCGACATGGCCGCAGTACCGGTAGATGACTGCCGGGCGGTCCGGAACGGCCCGGTCGAGGTCCTCCCTCGTTGGAAGTCTGTGCTCGCGCAGCGACTCGTCGTCGAATCGGGTGGCGACAATCGGGTATCCGGGACGAACTGATCTGGCGAACGTTGCGAGTCGGTCCACCAGATCGTCGATGGAAACCGCAGATTTCAAAGAGCAGCCAGAGAGGAGAGCGGCATACGGAATCGCATGGATGTGGGCATCTCTGAATCCAGCGCTTACAAAAGCGCCATCGAATGCGAGGACGCGGTCGCCACTTCGCTCGATGTCGGATCGGTCCCCGATCGCTGCGATGAGCCCGTCGTCAATCGCGATCGCGTTCCCAACAGTCCCGGCTGCTGACACGACGGCGTCCGACGTGATCAGCGTCCTCATTGCGGCGCGAGGTGCCCAGGAAGGTGGTTGTGGACGATCTTTCGTATGTCTTCGTGGATGGCGGCGTTGCCCGCGATGACGAGAGGATTGAATGGATCGGAAGGTGTGCCCCACGGGTCTGTGACGATCCCGCCTGCCTCTCGCACCAGCAGCATTCCTGCCGCACCGTCCCACGGTGCGATACCGAGTTCCCAGTATGCGTCGAACCTTCCGGCCGCGACCCAGGCAAGGTCGAGCGCGGCTGATCCGAACCGTCTGAGCCCGTTGACTTCTCGCAGTACTTCACGGACGACGACACTCAGAGCATCGGCGTGAACGTCGTGGTCGTATGGGAAACCGGTTGCGACGACGGATTTCGACAGGTCGGAACTGTCCGAGACGGTGATCTTCTGACCGTTGAGGTTTGCTCCAGACCCGCTCTCAGCGATGAATACCTCGTTTCGGAGAACATCGATCACGACGCCAACGAGCGCCTGGCCTCCGTCCCACAGCGCAACCGATACGGAGACCTGGGGAATGTTGTGGACGAAGTTCACGGTCCCATCGAGCGGATCGATGATCCAGAACCTGCCCTCGTGCGACGTTCCCCCACCCTCTTCAGCGAGGATGCCGTCGGTTGGCTTCTCCGTTGAGATCACGTTGACGATCGCAGCCTCAGCGGCCTTGTCTGTCGTGGTCACCGGATCGAACTTGCGCTTGTACTCGGCGTCGTGCACCGCGCCGAAGGCTTCTCGTACGACGGCAGCGCCAGCGTGTGCGGCCTTGAGCGCCACAGCGAAATCATGCATTGGTGCGATGGTACTTGTGGGTTCCGGGTTCCGGGTTCTGGGTTCTGGCTCCGTGGTCCGTAGTCCGTGGTCCGTCATCTGGCTTCCGTCCCTATCCTCCCGGCTCATGATTCCCTTCGTTCTCATAGCCGCGAGTTCACTGATGATGTGGGCTGCCTTCCCGCCCATCGGGCTCGGCCCGCTCGCGTTCGTGGCCCCCATCCCGTTCTTCCTCGCCATCCGCGCTGTGGAGAAGGCCTCGGTCGCTGTGATGCTCGGGTTCGCGTGGGGAGCGCTGTTCTTCGGCCTACTCCTCACGTGGCTTATCACACTCGGCTACGTGGCATATCTGCCTGTGGTGGTATTGATGGCGGCATGGACCGCGTCGTATGCGTTCGTCGTCTGGATCTTCCGGCTGTGGGCGCCATGGCGGTGGTGGTACATCGTTGTTGGTGGGTGGGTGCTCATGGAGTGGCTTCGGGGAAGGATCCCGTTCGGTGGGTTTCCATGGGGAGACATCGGCTATCCGGCAGCGGCGCTTCCCGGCGCGGCTGGTTCGGTCCAGTGGATTGGACCCTCCGGATGGACCGTCCTGGTGGTGGCCGTCGCTGCTGGCTTTGCTCTTCTGATCGAGGACCGAGATCACTGGCGCATGGCCGTCGACGCTTCGGTGATCGTGCTCTTGCTGATGATCGCCGGTTGGCTGCTTCCACCGAACCCATCGGCACAACTGTGGAGGACGGCGATCGTTCAGGGCTCATCTCCCTGCCCACAGACCCACTGCCAGAACGAGAACCGTCGTATCTACGACTCCCATCTCGAACTCACGAAGACGATTCCCGTGGACTCGGTCGACTTCGTCATCTGGCCGGAGAACTCGACCGGTACGCCATACGAGCCTGAGAACAACGAGACGGTTCGTAACGAGATCATCGAACAAGCTCGCAGGCTGGACGCGTACATGCTGATCTCCGGAACCCGCATCGTGAGCGACACGGAGTTCGTGAACGTGAACGTTGTGTACTCACCCAACGGCGTGAAGATCGGCGAATACCTCAAACAACACCCGGTGCCGTTCGGTGAGATCGTTCCGCTGCGAGGCCTCCTCGGCTTCGTCCCGCAGCTCGACCAGGTTCCGCGAGACATGATCTCTGGAACCGAGCCGGTGGTGTTCCCAACCGAGCAGGGGATTCTTGGGTCTGTAATCTCGTTTGAGGGCGCTTTTGCCCGGTCGATGAGGGAGATGGCACGGGCCGGCGCAGAGACGATGGTCATCGCCACGAACGAGTCGAGCTTCGGGCGATCGGTCGCCTCGGATCAACTGATCCTGCTCGCCCGTGTGAACGCAGCTGCGATCGGCCTCGACACGGCGCTCGGTGCGATCACCGGCAAGTCGACGTTCATCACGGGTGATGGGTCGGTCGGACCGAAAACAGAGCTGTTCACCGGTGTGGTGCACTTCGGTTCGCAGCAGTTCAACGCAGAGGCAAGAACGCTCTGGGTGCGTCTCGGTGATTGGCTGGCGCTTCTGGCTGTGGCCGCTGCGCTGGTGGTCGCGCTGCTCCCGGGGGAGCGAACGGTGAGTCAAACATCCGTCACCGCAAGAAAGCCATGATTTCACCTTGCGCGTTTGGGGATTCTCAGCGTACAATCTGCATACCGAGATTTACCGGCCGGGCTGGCGCGTGTCCATAACCGCGTCACTCCGCCGTTTCGAGGACTGAAAGAAAGGCACATCGATACATGTCTGACATCCTGAAGGCATCCCGACCAAAGGGTCGGTCCCGCCGCCCGAAGACCTACGACGAAGACCGCGTATGCGGTGCAGGCGAATGCTCGACGAAGTTGTCAAAGTACAACCGCGCCGACTTCTGCCACACGCATCGCCCTGTGCGGTACCCACGTCTCCGTGGCGTTCTCTCCACAGAGGAATAGCGGATCGGCCCACAAGGGCCACACCATTGAGAAGAGGGGCTCGTAAGAGCCCCTCTTCCTCGTTCTACGTCGGTTCCGGTCAGGTGCCGGCCTCGTACGTTTCGATTGCATCGCTGAGGATGTCGATGCCCCGGTCGAGGTCGTCCTGGGACACGTTCAGCGGGGGAATGAATCGGATGATGTTCCCGTCCGGACCGCAGTTCAGGATGAACATCCCGCTGTCCAGCGCATGCGCGCTGATCGCGGCGAACGCATCGGGGTCCGGTGTGTTCCCATCCTTGACCAATTCGACCCCGATCATGAGCCCGAGACCGCGCACATCGCCGATCGTCGGGTACTCCGACTTGAGATCATTCCAGCGTGAGAACGCATGGGCGGAGAGTCCGTTGACACCGGGAACGACGGGGCGAAGACCCTCGACCGTTGCCGCTGCAGCGGCGCACGATACGGGGTTCCCTCCGAACGTGGTGCCGTGACTTCCCGGCAGCCATTGGTCAAGGAGTTCCGATGACGCCCCCACCGCGGACAGAGGCAACCCGTTGGCGATCGCCTTGCCCATGACCAGAACGTCCGGTCGGACGTCGTACACCTGGCTGGTGAACCAGTCGCCGGTCCTTCCGAATCCGGTCTGGACTTCGTCGATGATCAGCAGGATCCCGTGCTCGTCGGCAAGCGACCTGAGCGCATCGAGGTAGGCCTTGGAGGCCGGGTAGTAGCCGCCCTCACCCTGAAGCGGTTCGACGAGGAACGCAGCAACCTCTTCGGGTGTGATCTGATAACGGAACAGGAACTCGAGTTCACGGAGTGCGTAGTCGTTCGCTTCGTCCTGTGACATACCCCAGCCGTATGGATGGGGGAACGGCACGACGAAGGTTGACGGCACAAGAGGGTGATAGCCCTGGCGGTACTTCGCCTTGGAGGTCGTGTACGTCACCGAGCCCATCGTGCGACCGTGGAACCCGCCGCGGAACGTGACGATCCCCTGTCGGCCGGTCACCTTCCGCGCCAGTTTCACGGAAGCCTCGACGGCCTCTGCACCCGAGTTCATGAATAGAACCTTGTCGATGCCAACTGGGGCGATATCCACGATCGCCTCAGCAGCAGTGACGATCGGCTCGTAGAGGAACGCACCACCTGCGTGCCACAGCTTGTTGAGTTGGGTTTGGGCTGCCTCGACGACGTTGTCTGGCCGGTGTCCAAGGTTGGTCACAGCGATGCCACACGCGAAGTCGAGGTACTTCTTGCCGTCGGCACCGGTTACCCAGCTGCCTTTTCCGTCGACGATCTCGATTTCTGAGTCGAAGGCGATGACCGGGGCGATGATGTCGTGAAACCGTGTCTGAAGGTCAGTCATGATTCTGCTCCTGTTGTCTTGAGGTTGGTTGCTCGCTGAGGCAGAGCGGCACTACGGGGAGGCGAAGAGGTTCCGTCGTCGGCTGAGGGGTGTCGCGGACATGGGGGCAGGGTAGTCGATGCCGATGACCTGGGACCACGGACGACCATTGCTGCGAGTGTGATCTCGCTCGTCGTAGTGCCGAGGCCTGGCTCCTGGGATAGATTCAGTTCATGGAGTTCGCGGAGTACGAGACATTCGACGCGGTGGGGCTTGCGCAGCTTGTCGAGCATCGCGATGTTCAGGCTGCCGAATTGATCGACGCGGCCGCATCCCGCATCGAGGCGGTCAACCCTGCTGTCAACGCCGTGATCTGGGAACGGCTCGACGCGGCGAGACGCGAAGCGGAGGAACCTCGGGAAGGGCCCTTTGCTGGAGTGCCCATCCTGATCAAGGATCTCGTCGTCGAGGAAGGCATCCCTGTCACCTTCGGCTCGGTCTTCTTCCGCGACTTCCTTGGCGAAACGACGTCTGTGTTCCGCGATCGCATCCGCAATGCGGGCTTCATCGATCTTGGACGCACCAACACTCCGGAGTTCGGGCTGCTGCCTACGACGGAGCCGATGCTCCACGGCCCAACGCGCAACCCGTAGAACCTCGATCACTCGGTTGGCGGTTCCAGTGGTGGAGCTGCGGCAGCCGTTGCTGCAGGCATGGTGCCTCTTGCCCAAGGAAGCGATGGCGGAGGCTCGATCAGGATCCCTGCTTCAGCCGCTGGCCTGTTCGGGCTCAAACCATCACGGGGTCGCAACCCGAGATACCCCGGCACGTCGATCGACTACCTCTCGGTGGAGCATGTCATCACTCGCTCTGTTCGTGATAGCGCGGTGTTCCTCGATGCCGTCCATGGTCCGATACCCGGTGACCACTATTGGGCGCCTGCGCCATCGGCACCGTTCGCCAGTGCAGTCGATCGCGACCCGAAGCAACTCACGATCGCGTTCAGCACCAAGGACTTCCGAGGTGGCAGTGTCCATCCCGAATGTGAGGCGGCGGTCTTGAATACCGTGGAGCTCCTTGAGGCGCATGGGCACACTGTTGTCGAGGCCGAGCCCGCTGTTGATGGTGATCTCCTCGCAGAGTCTTTTCTCGAACTCTGGGCTGCCCTGGCCGCAAACGGCTTCGGTCTTGTCCTCGACGGTGCGACGGACCTCAAGCCATCGATTGGCCGCGTGCGACGTCTGATTGGGGACAGGGCAACCATGAAGCTCATCAGCCGGGTCGACAAACGCAGCTCGGGCCATCCCGCGTTCGAGCCGTTCACATTCGAACTTGCGCGACGTTCCGGTGCACGCTCGCAAGCTGATCTGTTGGCAGCGGAAGTTGCTCTGCAGACGATCGCCCACCAAACGGCAGCCTTCCTCACCACCCACGACATATTCCTCACGCCGGTGCTCGGATCGCCGCCGGTGCCCATCGGTCACATCGACCAGCGGATGCCGTGGGACGAGTTCATCGAGATGATCTTCGCCTATGTGGCGTTCACACCTCTTGGGAACTTCGCAGGACTCCCCGCCATGTCGGTCCCGCTGCACTGGACCGAAGACGGTCTACCGGTCGGATCGCACTTCCTCGGCCGCTTCGGCGCCGAAGAAACCTTGTTCTCGCTAGCCGCCCAACTAGAACGAGCGAATCCATGGTTCAACAAGAGGCCGCCACCACTCACCTGAACCGAAGTCCGAAGCCCGAAGTCCGAAGTCCGAGCGGAGGCGAAATCGGGGACTGCGCCAACGACCTACTCGCCTGTGAACTCGGGGGGTCGCTTCTGCACAAAGGCTGTGATCGCTTCCATGAGGTCGTTCGACGTGACGAACGAGGAGTTCCAGACGGACACGTAGTCGAGGCCGTCCTCCACTGAGAGGTCCTCTGTCGCCTTTAGGACCGTCTTCGAACCCTGGACGACGAGAGGGGAATTGGCTGCGATGGCCTGTGCGATCTCCTGAGCGTGCGCTTGTACCGCTGCGGCATCGGCTGAGACATGCGTAACCAACCCCATTGCCAACGCCTCATCGGCGGTGACGTCGCGTCCGGTGTACACGAGTTCGGCAACGCTTCCGGGATCGATGATCCTCGGGAGGCGCTGCATGGTTCCCACGTCCGCGACGATGGCGATCTTCGTCTCTCTGGATGAGATCACGGCGTCTTGCGAGGCGTACCTGATGTCGCACGCCGTGATGAGGTTGAGGCCTGCACCGATGCAGTAGCCGTGGATCGCAGCGATGACCGGCTTCGGGCAATCTGCGATCGAGGAGAACGTGTGTTGCAGGGTCTTGATGGACTTGCGAAGAGCCATGCGTCGGGCCACGTCCGAGCCGGGCTCCTCTGCATCCCGTTCGGGGAGCGCTGCTCCGCCAGACATGAACGCGGGTCCGAAGGCCTTCAGATCGATGCCGACAGTGAAGGCATCACCCCTGGCTGCGACGACCACCACGCGAACGCCGCGGTCTTCGCCAAGTGCCTCCATGATCGGAGGAAGGTCCAGCCAGAACTCGGGAGCGAACGCGTTGCGCTGATCTGGCCTGTCGAGCCACACCGTTGCGATGTGTTCCTGGATCTCGACGGTGATGACATCGGATGTCGGCATGGAGTTGGTGACCATGTGGCGAGCGTAGCCACGCATGCATCTCTGGGACTGCGGAACCTGATCGGGGCGTTCGTGCGTCGTAGCTGCGAACCGGTTGGGGAACCGGTACGAAAAAGGGAGAGAGACAATGAAGCACACGACCAAGACACGCAGTCGGCGTGCGGTCAGGATCGGCGTCCTTGCGATCGTCGGACTCCTGGTCGTCAGCGCATGCTCGGGAAGCGACGACAGTTCAGCAGACACAACGTCTGCGGCGTCAGCCGAGTACTTCGAGGGGGAAGACGGGTTCGAAGAGAAGTTCGAGGCCGCGAGTGCTCCGGCTGAAGCTCTTGCCGTCGTCCAGGATGATGGATCCGTCGTGTTCACGTCGATCGGATCGAACCCGATCGATGCGAAGGTCATCCGCAACGGGCGTATCGACGTCAGGATCCCGATCGGGACATTCGATGCCAAGAGTTCGCAAGTACGAGCAATCGCCGCCGAACTCGGCGGGTACGTGTCCTCAGGCGAGTCCTATGTCGAGCAGTACGAGGACGGCCGCTATGCGGTCGGCTGGGTCACGCTGAGGATCCCGTCCGACAGGTTCGAGGATGCGGTTGACCGCGTCGAACGGCTGGGAGAGAGGGTCTCGTCCTCGCTTTCGAGCCAGGACGTGACCGAGGAATACATCGACCTCGAGGGCAGGCTCAACTACTGGGAGCAGCAGGAGGAGTTCTACTCGAAGCTTCTCAACGAAGCCGAGACGATCGATGATCTCGTGACGATCCAGTCGCGAATGCAAGACGTGCTCCTCAACATCGAACAGATCGAGGGTCGGCTGAGGTATCTCGACGGCAAGACGTCGTTTGCGACGCTGACCGTTGGCCTTACAGAGGTTCCCGACATTCTTCAGCCACCGGACGAGGGTGAACCGAATCCGATCCAGGAAGCGTTCGAACAGGCTGGTGACGTCCTGCTGGCGACCGTCGGGTTCCTGATCATCGCGGCAGCGGTGGCGATTCCGATAGCGCTGCTCGTGCTGTTGGCTTGGCTGGTCTTCAAGCTCTTCACACCGAAGCGCAAGGAGCAATCCGAAGCCGCACCACCAACCGAAGAACCGACGAAAGAACTCGTCGACGCATAGGCCGGCGATGTTCGCTGAGATCGGGGCGCCCTCACGGGTGCCCCATCTCGCGTCAGGACTTCAAGGAGAACGGCGGGTAGACGTCGGTGAGCCCGGCGATCCACGCCCATGTGCGGGCCCACCATCGGTGGAAACCGACGAAGTAGTAGTGCAGGGCTAGCGGCAGCGATCCGGTGAAGAGCACCATCACGAATCCGAACCATGCGATGAAGAGCGTCCCGAGTGTCAGCCAACCGAGGATGAACAGGTGCGGGAGAGCCATGATCGCGCGGATGAGCAGGATGCCGGCGATCGCTAGCAACCGGTTCTGTGGCTGGTGCGGTTCCGCCACCAACACCTGGGCGGGGTGGTTCTCATCGGTCCCGTAGGTTGGGTACACATCTGTTGTGCCGGTGAACCACGCGAACACCCGGCTCGTCCACTCGAGGAAGATCATCTCGAGGTTCTCCACCCAGAACGGTTTGCCACCGGTAATCAGGATGTACCAGTAGCCGATCCACACAACCACCTGGACGACAATCGCGTACACCGCGAGAAGGAAGAGGTGGGGGATGAGAAGGATCGCCTTGGCGAAGAACACGGCGCCCAAAGCAGCGAGTCCACGATTCCTGTATTCATCGTCAACAGGGACGACGAAGTCAACGGGGTACGGCGCTTGGTCTGTCATTTCCACCTCGACTGTCGGTACGTTGCGAATTCATCTGTCAGGAGCTTCCTCGTTGAGTTTCCCATACGGACGTAAAAGTCGGCGGTTCGCGGACCCTTCGGCTCGTTGAGATATACAGGCCGGTCGGAGGGCCGCACGGCTACCACCGCAACGTCCGTTGTCTCCACGGGCTCGAATCGTATCGAGATGTGGGCGAGAGCAGGCTTCCCGAGGGCACCCTCGAGGTAGTCGGTGAGCCATAACTGGTATCGATCGTTGTCTGGCTGCTTCATGAGTTGGAGATCCGCAGCGAGTCCGATCGCCTTCCCTTCGTCGTTGACGCCGATGAGTAATGTTCCACCTTCGCCGTTGAGGAATCCTGCGACGGTCTTTGCGATCACGAGCTCGATGCGATCGTCCCTCTCGCTTGTGTGGACGTTCCATCTCGCGGTCGACTTGAACTCGACCTCTGATGTCTCGCCCTGTCGGATGAGTTCAGCGATGGAGATCACAGGCTCTGTTCGGAGCCCCAACTTCGATGCGACGAACATCGCGAGGGCGAGAACGATCATCGATCCGACCAGCGCGCCGAGTGCGGACGCGATACCCGGCGCAGCGACGGTGTTGTCCCGATCGAGGAGGTTGACGAGGACGCTGCCCACGCCAGCCCCTGCGATGCCGATCAGCGTCGTTTCTGCCAGCGTGAGACGTTGGTCACCGGGAAGGAGGAAACGCGCAGCGCTGCCGAGGACGAGGCCGGCAAGAAGGATCCCGAAGATGAAGAGACTTGTTTCCATCTGGTGCCGAGGTTAATGAGTAGTCGCTCGCCTTCGGCTCGCTCCGTATTACGTACTACGTACTACGTGATCCGTCGTCTGCGAAGCCTCTATCGGAGTTCTACGCCGCGGGTTCCCTCGGCGATCTCACCGATGACCGACGCTTGGAGGTCGCTGGACTCGAACGCTTTCAGCGCGGCTACTACGTCTGGCTCGCTGACGACTGCCGTGAATCCGATCCCCATGTTGAACGTGCGGAACATCTCCTCCAAGGGGACGTCGCCGAGACGTTGCAGCACGTTGAAGACATGCGGGATCTCCCACGTTGATCGATCGATGACCGCCCGGTGGCCTTCCGGGAGCATGCGAACCACGTTGCCAGGCAGTCCACCGCCGGTGATGTGGGCGAGGCCGCTGGGTTTGACTCTGGCCAGCATGTTGATGATCGCGGGTGCGTAGACGATCGACGGCTGGAGCAACACTTCCGCGGTTGGCGTGGTCGTGTCTGGGAAGTCGGCTTCGAGCGGCAAGTGCTGGCGTGCGATGGCTCGCACGAGTGAGAAGCCGTTCGATCGCAGGTTCGGGCTCTTGACGCCCACGATGACATCTCCCACGGTGACGGAGGACGTGCCGACTTCTTCGCCGAGTTCCACGATCCCAAGGGCGGTCGCCGACACATCGAACTGGTCGGCGCCCATTACACCAGGGTGTTCAGCTGTCTCGCCTCCCAGAAGGGCGACGTCGGCATCGTTGCATGCATCGCATATCGATGCGATCAGGGTCTCGACGAGGTCCACATCGAGCGACCCCACTGCGATGTAATCGGTGAGTGCTATCGGTGTCGCTCCCGCGGCCGCGAGGTCATCAGCGACCATGGCGAGGAGGTCGTAGCCGAGGCCATCGACGAGCCCGGTCTGTCGCGCAAGGTCGGCCTTGGTGCCGACACCGTCGGTCGACATCATGAGGACGGGACTCTCGTAGCCGATCGGCAGTCTCATCCCTGAGGCGAATCCACCGAACCCCCCGACGACATCGTCGGTCCAGGTCGAGGTTACGCGCCAGCCGATTCGCTCAACCAACTCATCTGCCGCATCGAGATTCACACCTGCTGCTTCGTAGTTCGTCATGTCGTCCGTTCGAGAAGGAATTTGCTGTCTGTGGTCGGCACGTCTGTCGGATAGGCGCCGCTGAGGCATGCCGTGCAGAACGTTTCGGCATCCGACCCTGTCGCTTCGACCAGGTTGTCGAGGTCGAGATACACGAGTGAGTCGACGCCGAGGTGTTCCGCTACCTCGTCGACTGATCTTCCTGCAGCGAGCAGTGTGGAGCGATCTCCGGTGTCCATCCCGTAGAAGCATGGCCATCGGTAAGGAGGAGACGAGATTCGGAGGTGCACCTCTGTCGCACCGGCCTCGCGCACCATCGCCACGAGTTGCCTGGTCGTTGAGCCCCTCACGATCGAGTCATCAACGAGCACGACGCGTTTGCCTGTGATGACGCCTTCCATAGCGTTGAGCTTCATGCGGACGCCTCGTTCCCGCATTGCCTGCGTGGGCTCGATGAACGTGCGCCCGACGTAGCGATTCTTCATGAGCCCATCGACGTAGGGAATACCTGAGACGGCTGCGAAGCCTTGGGCGGCAGGGATACCGGACTCTGGTACCGGCACGGTTATGTCTGCCTCGACAGGCGCCTGCGTCGCGAGCGCTCGCCCCATACGTTGACGGGTCGTGTGGATGGTCTCCCCAAGGAGCGTCGAATCGGGCCGTGCAAAGTAGACGAACTCGAAGATGCATAGGTTCGATGCCGTCTCTTCGAAGGGGAAGTAACTCCTTGGCCCCTCCTCGTCGATGATGACGACCTCGCCGGGACTGATCTGCCGCACGAACCGGGCACCGACGATGTCGAGCGCGGCCGTCTCGGAGGCAATGACCCAGTTGTCGCCCAGAGAGCCGAGGCACAGTGGCCTGAAGCCATAGGGGTCGCGCACGCCGACGAGCGTGCTCTTGTCCATGATCGTGAGCGAGAATGCCCCGTCGAAGGTTGGGAGCACTCTCGTGAGGGCGTCCTCAAGGCTGAGATCATGTTCGACCATGGCCTGTGCAATGGCGTCGGTCATGAGTTCTGAGTCCGTCGTGGCGCCGAGCACATCAGCCTCAGCCTCAAGGGCGTGGGCATTGATGAGGTTCCCGTTGTGTGCCAAGGCAAGGCCATTCGATCCAACATGTCGGAAGATCGGCTGGGAGTTCTCCCAGTTGCTTGAGCCGGTTGTGGAATACCGATTATGTCCGATCGCGAGGGTGCCGTGAAGACCAGCCAGTGTTGACTCATCGAACACCTGGGCGACAAGACCGAGATCCTTGTAGATCGTCAGGTTCTCCCCGTCGCTGACAGAGATCCCTGCACTCTCCTGGCCCCGATGCTGGAGGGCGAACAGGCCGAAGTACGTGAGACGTGCAGCGTCGGCGTCAGGCCCGATGACGCCGAACACGCCACAGGCTTCGCCTGGTCGGTCGAGAGATGGAAATGCCAGCGACTGTTCGGTCACGGCGGCGAGTGTACCCGCTACCCGCACGGGTCCATCAGACCGCGAGAAATGCGAGAACGGTGACAGCAACGACGACCGATGAACCGATCATCGTCCGGATCTGTCTGGCGTTCGACTTGCCAACGGCGAGCACCGACCACAGCGCCGCGATCCCCACGCCTGCGATGAATCCCCCGAGGTGGCCCAGCCAGTCGATGTTCGGGTTGAGGAACGGCATCGCGATGTTGATCGCCATGAGGAATCCCAATTGGTTGAACATCGCTCTTCCGCCAGGGGTCTTGCGCATCTTCCAAGCGACGAACAGCCATGCTCCGAACAGGCCGAAGATCGCACCGGACGCTCCGACCGAGAACCCTGCGCCACCAAGGACCATCGAAAGCAGACCGCCTGCTCCTGCAGCAGCGACGTAGAGAGACGCGAATGCCGGCCCACCAACCTGCTGCTCCAAGCGCGGTCCGAAGAGATAGAGGGCGTACATGTTGAAGAGGAGATGCATCAGGCTGCCGTGAAGGAGAGCCACCGTGAAGATCCGATAGGCGTCAGGATCGACGAATGGCGTACCGGACCTTATCAGCGCGAAGTGTTCGAGCAACCAGATCTCGGCTTCGGGGACGAGCCACCCGAGGAGGAAGATGGCCGACGTCACCGCGATGATCGACATCGAGACGGGCGAGGTCTGGAACGAAGGTCGCCCGATCGCGGACCGGCTGGTGACAACTCTTGTGCGGGCGTCTGTCTTGGCACAGTCCGGGCACTTCTGACCTACGGACGCGTCATGTGAACATTCGACACAGATCGGGTTTCCGCACGTCGTACATGACAAACGCGTTGCCCGGTCAGGATGCCGGTAGCAGGTGATCGTGGTCGATTCTTCCATGGTCATAGAAAGGTAACGACGAGGAGCGCAAAGCTGTTCCGTTCGCTCGGCTTCGCCTCGCTCCAGACGACGGATCAGCGACGTCTCCGTCCTCCTTTCAAGGGGGACGGCAGAGGAGCACAGCGACGATGCAGGGGGATGTCGCAGCCCCAAGATTCCAGGTTGCCAACACCCTCCTGGCTCGCAAGCTCGCCCGTCCTCGCTCGCAGGGAGGACAGAAGCTTCGAGGCGACCGCCCTCGACTGGTCCGTGGTCTTCTTCGGGAACATCTTGTTCCCGTTGTTCGTTATCTCGTAACTGTCTCTGAGGGTTGATGATCATGCGAATGCGGCTTGCGATTGGTGCCATCGGGGCTGCCGCTCTCTTTCTCGCCGCGTGCTCGAGCGTCGATGAGGAGGTCGCCCCTTCCACGACGGTGCAACCTGCCGCCGAGGGGATCGCCATCGCACCCTCCGAATCCGCTGCGTTGCGAAATCAAGCGGGTTACGAGTTCCCTCCTGCACCTTCCGTGCCGGAAGGCCCACTTCCTGATCTGGTTCAGGAGAACTTCGATGTCTTGTTCGGCAGCCTCGCCGCAGGTATTGGCGCTGATGTTTCCGTGATCAGGGAGATTGGGGAAGCTGGCGATGCTCGAGCGGCTTGGCTGCTGTCTGACCTACTCCGATTGATCGGTGCGAGTGAAGCACGGAACATGACGATCCAGGCGTTCCAGACCCTTACGGGAGCGAACCTCAGCGACGATCCCATCTCGAGGCGGAGTATCGCACTGTCATCAGCCGATCACCTGATCGCCTGGGATCTTCCTGCGCACCCTGACTATGAGAAGTGGAAGGGCCAGCTATTCCTCATCCTCGAGTCGCGGTGGGAGCCGTTCTTCGCCGACACCGAGGCAGACATCGATTGGAGACTCATCGGATGGGGTGGTGTGCGACTCGACGACCGGCCGCTCGGTACAGCTGAGGGCTGTGTGGGTGGCTGTATTCCGGCGCTCGACGACCCAGCCGTGACCGATGCGTCTGGTGGCGACTGGTACCCGGATGATCGTCTGGTGTTCGGCGTCACCGTGAACGGGGAGTCGCGGGCGTATCCGAAGAACATCATGGAGATCCACGAGATGATCAACGACACGCTCGGTGATCGAAGGCTCGGCATCCCGTATTGCACGCTGTGTGGATCGGCTCAGGCGTACTTCACCGACAGTGTTCCCGATGGCGTCGAGATCCCACTGCTCCGCACGTCCGGATTGCTGTCGCGGTCGAACAAGGTGATGTTCGATCTCAATACGTTCTCGGTCGTCGACACGTTCAATGGCACGGCCCTTTCCGGGCCGCTCCGTGAGGCAGGTGTCGTACTCGAGCAAACCTCTGTAGTCGTCTCAACCTGGGCCGATTGGAAGCAAGCCCACCCTGACACGACGATTGTTGCCGAGGATGGCGGCATTGGTCGGGCGTACGCTCTCGATCCGCTCAGTGACAGAGACGCCGATGGCCCGATCTTCCCTGTCGGCGATGTTGACGACCGGCTGCCCATCCAGGAGCAGGTGCTCGGTGTCTTCGCTGCCGACGGCACGCCGATCGCGTTCCCGGTTGCTGCAGCCCGTGAGGTACTCGAGGGCGGCGGCGATGTGCTCCTGCTCGGTGTCAACGTCGTGACGAACGGCTCGGGCCTCCAGGCACTCGATGCTGACGGTGGTGAGATCGTCGGCCATCAGTCCTTCTGGTTCGCATGGAGCCAGTTCAACCCCGAAACCGTCGTCTGGACAGCTCCGTAGTAGGAAGGTCGGAGTCGCCCCGATACTTCTGTCCTCCCTGCGAGGGAGGACGGGCGAGCTTGCGAGCCAGGAGGGTGTTGGGGGGGAAGTGCCTTGGCACCGTGACTCTGCAACATCCCCCTGCATCGTCGCTGCGCTCCTCTGCCGTCCCCCTTGAAAGGGGGACGGAGGTATAGCGGTCTTCTGAAAGGGGGACGAAGGTATAGCGGTCTTCGGCTACCTCATTCTTCTTGGGATCGCCTCGCGCCAGATGGATGTGGCCTCAGTGAGGTCGATGGATCCCGCTGCTCCGAAGTCGATGCTGGTTCCTGCCACAGTTCCGATTCTCGTGTGAGGCTCGACCGTGTCGAGGTCGTTGCCGTGGGATACGGCCAGAAATCGGAGCGGGGTTTCATCGAGGAGCTCCGGGCCAGACATGGCTGTGATCTTGATTCCGATTCCCGATGCGATCGCGATCTCTGCGAGGGCGACCGCTGCTCCACCGATTGATATGTCATGGAGCACCGGTGTCTCGAATGCGAGCGTTGCGGCAGCTGCCACCGCTCTTCTTGCGGAATCACCATCGACGTCGGCAGGCCGGCCGCCGAGATTCTTGTTGATGATCCGGTCGTATGCAGATCCGGCGAAGTCTCCCTTCGCTTCGCGACCGACAAGCCAGATCGACATGCCTTCCTCGGCTCGGTCGAGGCGGGGTGGACTGTCTGGCATCGGATCGCAGAACCCGAGCATTCCGACCACCGGAGTCGGGTAGATGTCGACACCGTCTGTCTGGTTGTAGAACGAGACGTTGCCTCCGACCACCGGGACGTCGAGTTCCTCGCACGCCCACGCCATTCCTTCGACTGACTCGACGAATTGCCACATGACGTCAGGGTTCTCCGGGTTCCCGAAGTTGAGATTGTCGACGAGGGCGTACGGCCGGGCACCGGTGACAGCGACGTTCAGAGCGGACTCGAAAACGATTCGGGCGCTTGTGCGTCTTGGATCGAGGTAGGTGCGGAGCGAGTCTCCGTCGGTCGATGCGGCGAGGCCTTTCTGCGTTCCTTTGATCCTCATCAGCGACCCGTCATGCCCAGGCTCGATGACGGTGTTGAGGAACAGCATGTGGTCGTACTGGCTCGAGATCCACGACCTGTCTCCGATCGCAGGGTCATCGAGCAGAACCGCGAGCACAGCCCCAACATCAATGTCCTCCGGGATGTGGGGCTCAGACGCCCAGACGTCGTCGAGGTACGAAGGCCGCTCGTACGGCCGGTGGTACAGCGGCGCATCGTCGGCAAGTGATGCTGCGGGGACCTCAGCGACGAGTTCATTGTCGGCGTAAACGGTGAGGTCTGGTCCAGCCGTGACCGTTCCGATCGTCGATGCCTCGATCTCCCACCGCTGGGCAAGCTCAAGCACCGCGCTCTCGTTCTCAGGTGTCACGATGGCGAGCATCCGCTCCTGGGATTCCGACATGAGGATCTCTCCGGGAGTCATGTCACTCTCGCGGAGGTGGACGCTGTCGAGGTCGACCTCCATGCCCATTCCGCCGTTCCCCGCCGTCTCGGATGTCGCACACGAGATCCCTGCTGCGCCGAGGTCCTGTATCGCGACGACGAGGTTGCGTTGGTAGAGATCAAGACACGCCTCGATCAGTTTCTTCTCTTCGAACGGATCACCGACCTGGACGTTCGGCCGCTTCGCCTCGTCGCCCTCTTCGAAGGATGCCGAAGCAAGGATCGAAGCCCCTCCGATCCCATCCCTGCCTGTGGCGTTTCCGAGCAGGATCGCCTTGTTCCCTTCCCCCGATGCGGCAGACAGCACGAGTTGTTCCTTCTTCAAGAGGCCGAGCGCCATGACATTGACAAGAGGGTTCTTGGAGAACCGGTCTGCGAACTCGACTTCTCCGCCGAGCGTCGGCACACCGACGGCGTTCCCATAACCGGCGATTCCGGAGACGACCCCCTCGAACAGGTAGCGGTTCTGAGGCTCGTCGAGGGGCCCGAAGCGCAGCGGATCCCACACCGCAACCGGTCGAGCACCCATGGTGAATATGTCCCTGAGGATCCCGCCAACACCCGTGGCAGCACCTTGATAGGGCTCGACATAAGAGGGGTGATTGTGGCTTTCGATGCGTACGGCGGCGAGCCACCCATCGCCGATGTCGACGACGCCGGCGTTCTCGCCCGGTCCGACGACGACCCACGGCTGGTCTGACGAGAACTTCCCGAGATGTGCACGAGACGACTTGTACGAGCAGTGCTCGGACCACATCACCGAGTACATCGCGAGTTCTGCGTCCATGGGCTCGCGCCCAAGGATCTCGATGACCTGCTGGTACTCGTCATCCGTCATGCCGAGTTGAATGTGGGCGGGCGCCTCCGTATCTGTCATGCGTTCACGCTGAGCACCGACGATACGAACCCCTCGATCAGCACCATCCCGTCGGCGGAGCCGAGGACCGCCTCGGAGGCGCGTTCGGGGTGTGGCATCAGGCCGACAACGTTGCCTTTGGCGTTCATCACTCCCGCGATGGAATCTGTCGACCCGTTCGGGTTGGATGCGGCGTCGTTGATGCCCTCGGCGTTCGAGTAGGTGAGAACAACCTGTCCGGCCCTCTCGACGTCATCCACGTTCTCACTCACGTAGTTGCCCTCGTACGAGTTCAGCGGGATGCGAAGTACCTGGCCGACGGTCGCGGCGCGGGTCAGAACCGAGTTGGTCGACTCGACACGGACATCGATCGGTTTGCAGATGAACTTCAGGTCGCGGTTGGCGACGAGCGCGCCGGGCAGCAGTCCCGCTTCGCACAGGATCTGGAACCCGTTGCAGATCCCGAGAACCGGTGCCCCTTCCTGTGCGAGCCGTTCGACGTCAGCCATGACGGGCGAGAAACGGGCGATCGCTCCTGTCCGGAGGTAGTCGCCGTGTGCGAATCCGCCGGGGAGAACGACACCATCTGCACCTTCAAGGCTCTCGTCCGTGTGCCATACGAGTTCCGCATCTGCACCAGCGAGGTTGAGTGCGTGGACGATGTCGTGTTCGCAGTTCGTGCCAGGGAACACGACCACCGCAATGGTCACGATGCATGCTCGATCGTGTAGTGCTCGATGACCGGGTTGGCCAGCAACTGTTGGCACATCGCATCGAGTTCGTCGCGTGCGGTCGCCTCGTCGGGTGCGTCGATCGAGACAGTGATGACGCGTCCGAAGCTCACTCCCTGGACGGAGGAGAATCCAAGGTCTGTCAGCGCCTTGTGTGTCGTGGCGCCCTCAGGATCCGAGAGCCCTGGCTTGCGTGCGATCGTTACGGTGAACGTGTGGCTCATTGCGCCCCCATAGTGGTGAGGTAGTCGTCGAAGGATCGTCCGGTTAACCGCTCGTATGCCTCGATGTAGCGATTGCTTGTTTCGGCGATCACGGCAGCTGGCATCTCGGGTGCTGGCGGCGTCTTGTCCCATCCCGGCTGATCCTCGAGCCAGTCGCGCACAGGCTGCTTGTCGAACGAAGGCATCGTGGCCCCTTCGTGCCACGCATCGGCTGGCCAATATCGGGAACTGTCAGGCGTGAGGACCTCGTCGATCAGGATGACCTCCTCACCGACCATGCCGAACTCGAATTTGGTGTCGGCGAGGATGATCCCCTTGGATGACGCATGTTCGGCGCCCCTCCGATAGATGGCGAGCGAAAGGTCGCGCAGTTGCTCGTACAGATCGTTTCCCACGAAGTCCCTCGCCCTGGCCTCGGTGAGGTTCTCGTCGTGACCACTCTCAGCCTTGGTTGCTGGTGTGAAGATCGGCTCGTCGAGTTTGCTTGCCATCGAGAGGCCGTCTGGTAGGTGCTCCGTCGTCGGTCCACCACCTGATGCGTACTCCTTCCAACTCGACCCGTAGAGGTACCCCCTGATGACGCACTCCATGGGGATGACGTCGGCGGCATGGACGAGCATGGAGCGCCCCGCGTAGGTCCGCTGTTCGTCTGCGTCGAGAAAGCCCATCTCTGATGTATCTGCAGTGATGAGATGGTGGGGAGTGTCCAGCATCTCGAACCAATCAAGCGACACGCCGGTCAGCACTGCGCCTTTGTACGGAATGTCTTCCCCGAGGACGACGTCGAACGCCGAGATGCGGTCCGTCGCAACGATCAGAAGCCGGTTGGCGTCGACACGGAAGATCTCGCGAACCTTGCCCGATTCAAGGTGTTCCAGCGCTGTCACGAGGGCGATGGTAGCAATCGCCCCGACCACTCTGATCTTCCTCGGCAGACGAATCCTCGTCAGGATCGATCGAAGTCTGGGATGTCTCTTTCGAGGTTTCTGAGCGGTCCGTACAGCCAGCCACCGATTCCTGCCGCCATCGTCAGCAGACCCGCGAATCCGATGAACGCACGATACGGGGCCGCATCGCCTTCACCGAACCACGTTCGGAGCACGGAGCCGACGCCTGATTTCGACTGCGTTAGAGGTACGAAGACATGGTCCATGAGTGGTCCCGCCAACGCGAAGGCCAGAGGCATGGCAAGCAGCACGATCATCATGCGCGCCGAGAAGACCCGACCCTGGACGTCCGGCTCCACCTTCGCCTGCCATAGAGCCCGATATGTGGCGTTCTGAGCCACACGCGTCAGACCTCCGGCGAAGAGGAAGGCTGTGGCGATCCACAGGGTGGATGCAAGCCCGAAGAGGACATCGAGGAGACCTGAAGCGACGACGACGACGACGATCATCATGACCTTGCGAGCAGTGGCTCCCTTCCACACCATCATGAACGCGGCGCCGGCGAGACTCCCAAGGGCTCCGACGGACATGATGATGCCGAGCGTCTGTTCGTTTGAGATCGTCAACACGTAGCCGGTGATCAGCAGGAAGAAGAATCCTGACGCGGTGTTCATTACGAACTGAACGCTCAGAAGGCCTCGCCAGGCTGGGCGCCGATGGATATATATGAAGCCGAACGCGGCATCGGACCAAACGGTGCTCCCACTCGCTTCCGCTCCAACCGCCGACTCGGGCGGGGTAGGGAACGTAACGATCAACAGCGTTCCCACCGCGATGAGGAACGTAAGGATGTCTATAGCAATGACCATCGCGACGCCGCCGATCGCGAGCACGGCTGCAGCGAGCATCGGCGGAAGCAAGGTGCCGGCAGCGCCACTCAGCTGGATGAGACCCTGAGCGCGCGAGTACTGCTCCTTGGGCACAAGCAGCGATGTTGTGGCTTGATATGCAGGCCACTGCAGGGAGGAGAAGGCCGAGCTCACGGCCAAGACTCCCGCTATTCCAATGAGGGATGGCTGCCCGAAAAGGAACATCAACGCCAGCGCGACGGTTGCCGCGCCGGCCCCAGCGTCGGATACGATCATCGCGGTCCTTCTGTCCCATCGGTCCACATACGCGCCTGCAAACGGAGCGAGAAGCGAGCGGGGGAGGACAGCTGCGAAGCCAACTACCGCAAGCGCCGTGATCGAACCGGTTTCGAGGAACACCCAAACGGTCACGCCAAAGCTGGTGAGTCCCGTGCCGAGGATCGAGATCGTTTGTCCGAACCACACGATCAGGAACGTGCGATAGCTGTGTGTGGTTGCGGTTGTCACTGACCCTCCCGTGCGTACCGTAGCCCGCCGCACTTTTGGGATTCGAAGCCACACCGAAGCCAAAGCTGCTCCTACCCTCGCATCGATGGAACAGACCGAACAGCCGTGGGGGAACGAGCCGACGCCTTTCGACGCTTTGGGTGGCGAGGCGCGGATTCGCTCAATCGTTGAACGGTTCTATGACCTGATCGATGCTGACGCCCCAACGCTTCGAGCGATGCTTCCGAAGGACGACTCGGTATCGAGACAGAAGCTGTTCATGTATCTCGTGGAATGGACGGGTGGGCCTGAGCTCTACACGCCCGAGCGCGGGCATCCGATGATGAGGAGGCGGCATCTGCCTTTTGCGATCGGACAGGACGAGGTCGAAACGTGGCTGGCGTGTATGGGGCAATCCCTCGACGAGAACGAGGTTGCCGGCCCCGTCAGGACCTTCCTCGATGAAAAATTCACCGCGCTCGCCCGGCACATGCAAAACGTCTAATCGACGGGGCACCCAAGGTTCTCCATCTGGGAGATTCGGCTCAAGTTTTGGTGGCGGATCTGACGATGACTAGGCATGCAGTACACATACGAACTAGATACCCGCCTTACCGATGAGCGCACCTCGGTGCTCTCAGTGGGAACCGGCCGATTCGTCCGCAGCTTTGCGATCGTTGGGTGGATCCTGAACGCAGTGTTCATCATCACGGTGCTCCTCGTCTTCCCTGGGACCCTTCAGAGTCCAGTCGCATGGACGCCGTTCGCGATGATCGCGGTAGTAGCGGGCCTCACCTTCCAGGCTGGACGCCAAGTCACACACCGATAGTCGGCGGGTGGTCCTCGATCACCGATCTCTGCGTTTGCCCCACCTCCGTGCCCCTCTATCGTGGGCAGTCGTGGAGGTCGCATGCACGACGCGTACTTTTCCGATCGAATCGAAGCAGGTCGGGCGCTCGCTGAGACGCTCCACGATTTGTCTGACCGCGACGACGTAGTCGTTCTTGCACTGCCCAGAGGGGGAGTGCCTGTTGGGTTCGAGGTCGCTCGACGACTGAACGCACCGCTGGATGTCATCGTCGTCCGCAAGATCGGCACGCCCGGACAGCAAGAGTTGGCGATGGGGGCGGTCGCATCGGGTGGAGCGCTTGTTCGCAACGAGTGTGTCATCAACAGCATGCGCGTCGACGAAGCGACGTTCGACCGTGTGGCAGATCAGAAACGGCGCGAGGTTCGAGATCGAGAACAGCTCTTCCGTGGTGATAGTGAACCGCTTGCGGTGAAAGAGAAGGTTGTGATCGTCGTTGATGACGGTGTTGCGACGGGATCGACGATCATCGCCGCACTTCGGGCGCTCAGGCAACTCGGGCCGGCGCGTGTGATTGTGGCCGTCCCGGTCGCACCGCCAGACACGGTCGCCGCCCTTTCCGAGATCGCCGACGAGGTAGTAGCCCTGAAGATGCCAACACCCTTCATGGCAGTGGGCGCCTGGTACGGCTCCTTCCCTCAGGTCCCCGACAAGGAAGTAATACGCCTCCTCAAGAAGCTACGCAATACGTAGTACGTATTACGTGGTCTGTGGCCTGTGGTCGTCTCTAGAGTTCCGTGCTCTCCAGGCGTTCGAACACGACGGCCGCGTTTCCCAGGAACCTCTCGAAGGTGAAACAGGCATCGAGGGTTTCGCTGTCCAGTGTCACTTCCGGATCTGCCGCCAGGCGGTCCTTGAGATTGCCGCCGTTATCCCATGTCTCCATAGCGCTTCGCTGCACGATCGCGTAGGCCTCGTCTCGCGTCAGGCCCGTGTCTATCAGTGCAAGCAGTACGGCTTGGGAGTAGACGAGCCCACGGGTGGACTCGAGGTTCTCGAGCATGCGCTCTGCATCGACTACCAAGTTGGCGACCAACCCATTCATTCGTCGGAGCGCGTAGTGAAGGAGTCCTGTGGCATCGGGGATGATGATTCGTTCGACCGATGAGTGCGAGATATCTCTCTCGTGCCAGAGTGCGACGTTCTCAAGTCCCGCTGACGCATAGCCACGGAGCACCCGTGCGACGCCCGTGAGGTTCTCGGATGCGATGGGATTCCGCTTGTGGGGCATCGCGGAAGAGCCCTTCTGGCCCTTCCGGAACGCCTCGCGCGCTTCGCCGACCTCGGAGCGCTGGAGGTGTCGGATCTCGGTGGCGAACCGCTCAACGGATGCGCCTACTCCAGCGATCACAGACAGGTAATGAGCGTGTCGATCGCGAGGTATGACCTGCGTGCTTGCCGGCTCGACCCCGAGGCCGAGCGCACTGCACACGTACGTCTCAACGAACGGAGGTGTGTGGGCATAGGTGCCGACAGCGCCTGAGATCTTGCCGAACGAGACCCCAGCGACGGCATCGGTGAGCCGCTCGTAGTCGCGCTGGATCTCGAACGCCCAGTTCGCGAGTTTCAGTCCGAAAGATGTGGGCTCTGCCCAGATGCCGTGCGTACGGCCGATGGTCGGTGTGTCCTTCAACTCCAGGGCTCGTGACTTGACGGTCTCGAAGAGGTCAGCAAGTGCGCCGAGCAGCAGCCCGCCTGACTCCATGAGCAGCACGCCGCTGGCGGTGTCGAGTACATCGGACGAGGTGAGTCCGAAGTGGACCCACTCGCCGCCCTCGGTGACGGACTCCGCAAGCAGGTCGACGAATGCAGCGACGTCGTGATTCGTTACCTGTTCGCGCTCCTTCCACGCATCGATGTCAACTTCTGGTGCGTGTCTGGCGGCGGCAGCAGCCGACGACGGCGCCTTGCCGAGCTCTGCCCATGCTTCGACGACGAGGGTCTCGACCTCCTTCCACACAGCGAGCTTCCTGGTGTCAGACCAGATCGCTGCCATCTCTGGCGTGGAGTACCGTTCGATCATTCGGCGAGCCCTCTCCTATACGTGTCGAGTTTGCGAGCCAGGTCTTCGTCCGCGACGCTCAGGATCGCGATGGCAAGGTATGCGGCGTTGGCCGATGAATCGATTGCGACGGTGGCCACCGGTATGCCCGTCGGCATCTGCACCGTCGAGTAGAGAGCGTCGACGCCACCGAGGCCACCGGCTGATACAGGGATGCCGATAACGGGCAGCGTCGAGTGTGCTGCGACTGCCCCGGCAAGGTGTGCTGCCTTGCCTGCACCGCAGATGATCGCTCCGAAACCGTTATCCCTTGCCGAAGAAGCGAACTCCGCGACCTTCGCAGGTGTGCGGTGTGCCGACATCACATGAACCTCATGCTCGACCCCGAACTCTTCGAGCACGGCGGCACTCGGTTCCATCTTCGACATGTCCTTATCGGACCCCATCAAGATGGCGACCTTCATGGTGCGTTCCCTTCCTTCAGCGCACCGATGTCGGTGCGGTATTGCTTTCCATTGAACGTAACGGCCTCGACTGCTCTGTAGGCCGTGGCCCGTGCCTCCCCGATTGTGCCAGCTTCGCCGACGACATTGAGGACGCGACCCCCCGAGGTCTCGAGGTGGTCATCAGAGTGTTGCGTCCCTGCGTGGAACACGATCGTGCCAGCAGGAAGATCGTGGATCGTGATCAGGTCGCCCTTGCGCGGCGCATCCGGGTATCCACTCGCCGCGAGAACCACATTCACCGTCACCTTGTCTGCCCACTCGAGTTTGATGCCAGCGAGTCCGTTCATCGTGGCTTCGTATATGGCGTGCAGAAGATCCGACTTGAGTCGGGGCAGGACCACTTGGGTCTCTGGATCGCCGAGCCTGCAATTGAATTCGACGACCCGCGGGCCCGTATCGGTCAACATGAGACCCACGTAGAGGAAGCCCGTGTAGTCGATGCCCATCGAGGCGAGTTGAGTAAGTGTTGGCTTTGCGACGTGCGTCGTTGTCCACTGCACCAGATCGTCCGGGAGGTCGTCAACGGGTGAGTACGCTCCCATCCCTCCGGTGTTCGGGCCGAGGTCGCCATCCGAAAGCCGCTTGTAATCGCGTGCTGGCTCGAGCGGAACCGCAACACCATCGGCGCAGAGATAGAAGACGGAGACCTCGTCTCCCTCCATGTACTCCTCTATTACGACGGATGACCCGGCGCTGGCGAACCGACCACCGAGACAGTCGTCAACCCAGGCATTTGCAGCGGCAACGTCGTCGGTGACGAGTACTCCCTTGCCAGCGGCGAGCCCGTCAGCTTTCACTACGTACGGACCGCCAAACGAACCTAGGTGTTCCCGTGCGCTCGACCGATCCGTGAAGGTCCGGGCTGCAGCCGTCGGGACACCGGCTTGGTCCATGATCAGCTTCGCAAACGTCTTCGAGGACTCCAGCTGTGCTCCATCGGCTCCAGGGCCGAACACGGCGATGCCGGCAGAGCGCAAGACATCTGCGACTCCCGCTGCAAGGGGGGCCTCGGGGCCGATCACCACGAGATCTGCCGACGATCTGGCGGCAAGGTCAAGGACGGCGTCGGGATCCATGATGTCTACATCGTCGACGATGTCTCCAAGCTCGCGCAGACCCGGGTTCCCTGGGCACGAAATCAGTGCTTCAAGTAGAGGGCTCTGTGTGAGCTTCCATCCGATCGCATGTTCCCTGCCGCCACCACCTAGGAGGAGAACACGCATGCTCCCATCACCTGCTCAAGGTTGCCGCACGAGAGGGGCCGACCGAGACCGTCTTGATCGGAACGCCAGCGATGTCCTCGATACGCTCGACATAGCTTCTGGCCGCTTCCGGCAGGTCGCTGTAGGACGTCATGGCGGAGATGTCATCACCCCAACCCGGGTGCTCTTCGTACTCGGGGGTGCATGTGTAGAGCACTCGCTGCTGGCGCGGCATCTCGGTGTGCCGGTCACCTTCCGAGCTGTACGCGGTCGCGATTTTGATGGTGTCGAAATGCGAAAGGATGTCGAGCTTCGTCAGCGCGATCTCTGTCAGGCCGTTGACTCTCACCGCATACCGCAAGGCCACGGTGTCGAGCCATCCGCATCGCCTCCGCCGCCCGGTCACGGTGCCGTACTCACCGCCAATGTCGATCATGCGGTCGCCGATCTCATCCTCGAGCTCCGTTGGGAACGGTCCCGTTCCGACCCTCGAGATATACGCCTTCACGACCCCGATGACGCTGTCGATGTCCTTCGGGCCGATGCCAGATCCCACGGGAGCGCCGCCGGCGGTCGGGTTCGACGAGGTCACGAACGGATAGGTCCCATGGTCGATGTCGAGCAAGGTTCCCTGCGCGCCTTCGAAGAGAACGTTCTTGCCGTCGCGCACCGCTTCCCACACGACGAGTGACGTGTCGGTGATGTGGCCGGCGAGCTTCTCCGCGTAGTCCATGTACTCCGTGTAGATATCGTCGAGGTCGAGCGGCAACTGGTTGTAGACCTTGGTGAGTTGCTTGTTCTTGTCTTTCAGAACAACCTCGAGCTTCTCGCGGAAGATCCGCTTGTCGAAGAGGTCTTGTACGCGGATCCCGAACCGCGAGTACTTGTCCATGTATGCGGGACCGATGCCTCGCTTGGTGGTGCCGATCATCGCATCACCGAGGTAGCGCTCGATTACAGCATCGAGCTTGCGGTGGTACGGCATGATCAGATGAGCATTGCCAGAGACGAGAACCTTCGATGGGTCGATTCCGCGCCGTCTGAGTGTCTCCATCTCATCGAGGAGAACCTTCGGATCGATGACGCAGCCGTTGCCGATCACCGGTGTAACCGTTGGGTAGAGAACGCCAGAAGGGATGAGGCTCAGCGCGAACTTGTCGTCGCCGACGACGATCGTATGACCGGCGTTGTTACCACCCTGGTACCGGACAACGACATCCGCCTTCTCCGACAGAAGGTCGGTGATCTTCCCTTTGCCTTCATCGCCCCATTGAGCGCCGACGATCACGGACGCGGGCATGTCATCCCTCCACGTGTGGTTTCGACGCTCATCTTACCTGTATCGGGCGGCACCCATGAATCCGTCGAAGCGAATGTCGAGCGGTGTTTGATTTCATCGGCGCTAGTCTTTCGCTTCGGATAGCGTGCCCGCTAGATCGATGAACGGAGCGGCTGTGGACGAGCAAATCGTCACCCGAAAAGCGACAAAGGATCCCGTCAACGAGCCGGTGGTTCTTGCCGTGTCAGACACCCCACCGATTCGTACGGAGGCCCTGCACATCCACTCCACGGAAACGATGGAGTTCTGGGATGTCACACAGGTTGTCCGAGATGTTGTCAAGAGGTCCGGTGTCACACACGGCCAGGTGACGGTGTATTCACCGCACACGACCACGACCGTCGTGATCAACGAATCAGAGACCGGCTTCCTCAACGATTTCCGTCGCGTCATCGAGGGGCTCGTGCCCACGGATGTGTACTACGAGCACGACGATCACGATGTCCGTACCGAGAACCTCCCAGAGGACGAGTTCGAGAACGGGCAAGCGCATGTGCGTCAACTTCTGACGGGTCAGCCGTCGGTCAACGTGCCGGTCGTGGATGGCGAGGTCCTTCTCGGTCAGTGGCAGCGCGTTCTCTTCGCTGAACTTGATCAGGCTCGCGAGCGGCGTGTGTTCATCCACGCACCAGGCTCGTAACGACCTCCTTCTCACGTCGTTTGGTTCCTCGAATCTCGCATTGGCGCATCTCAACATTCTGTCAATGCGACCACGTTTCGCCAGAATCAGTGGCGCCGGCCCGCGAATATGGCTAGTTTTGCGTCCACTCGGTTCCGAACCGTGTTCGCGGTGAG
>CAXMSN010000093.1:0-7498 GCA_964196275.1 uncultured Kiloniellales bacterium
ATTGCTTCTTGGGTGACATCGTAGAGGAAGGGTCGGACAGAAACGGGTCAAGAGCACGACGGACCAGCGTTCTACTCGTCCTCTTTTCAAGGGGGACGGCAGAGGAGCACAGCCACGATCCAGGGGGACGTTGCAGGCTCAACGGTTCGCCGTTGAGCAACACCCTCCTGACTCGCTCCGCTCGTCCGTCCTCCCTCGCAGGGAGGACGAGAAAGAGAGGCTCCACTTTCCGGTCTGTGGTCTGAGGTCTGAGGTCTGAGACAGCTACCAGTTCAGGGCTGCCACCACGCGTTCGATTGTCGCGTCGACGCTTGATGGGAGTTCGATGTGGGATACGGCGGTGTCAGGGTCCTTCAGACCGTGGCCGGTGACAGTACAGACGATCGAACCGTCCGGGAGGTCGTCTCGGAACTTGATGATCCCCGCGACGCCGGCGGCGGACGCAGGTTCACAGAACACGCCAACCTTCGTCGACATGAGACGGTACGCGTCAAGGATCTCGTCGTCCGTGACGGCTTCGATTCGCCCACCTGAGGCATCTCTGGCTTCGACGGCCCCTTTCCACGATGCCGGGTTGCCGATACGGATCGCGGTGGCGACCGTCTCCGGGGAATCGAAGACCTCGCCGTACACGATCGGTGCGGCTCCCTGCGCCTGAAACCCCCACATGGCTGGCGCAGTCCCGGCTTCCGAATATCCCTTCCAGTACGCCGTGATATTTCCGGCGTTCCCAACGGGAAGTGCGTGGACGGCCGGTGCACCGCCGAGTGCATCGATAACCTCGAATGCTGCGGTCTTCTGCGCTTCGATGCGGTACGGGTTCACGGAGTTCACGAGGGCGACGTCGTGCGTGGCGGCAAGCACTTTGACGATCTCGAGTGCATCGTCGAAGTTCCCCTCGATCGGAACGATCCGGGCGCCGTGAGCGACGGCCTGAGCTAGTTTCCCCACTGCGATCTTTCCAGCAGGAAGGACAACCACACACTCGAGACCTGCTCTGGCCGCGTAGGCGGCAGCGGACGCCGAAGTGTTGCCTGTCGAGGCGCATGCCACGGCCCGCGCACCCTCCTCAACCGCCTTTGAGACCGCAAGCGTCATCCCCCGGTCCTTGAACGATCCAGTCGGGTTCATCCCCTCGAACTTGAAGAAGACGTCGCGTTCGACGATCTCGGACACGGCAGGCGCCGGTATGAGCGGCGTTCCGCCCTCGAGGAGCGTGACGACAGGGGTATCAGAAGAGACGGGCAGGCGATCTCTGTGTTCCTCGATGACCCCTTTCCAGGTCACGACTCATCTCCGAGGACACGGATCACCGCGGCAACCTCCAGGACCTCTGGGATCTGCTCAAGCGTCGTGAGAGCGGCCCGCTGTGCTGCTTCGGAAGCGGCGTGTGTGACGACGATCAGTTCGGCCTGACTGTCCACGCCTTCCTGCCACACAGACCGGATCGAAACACCAACATCTCCGAAACCGGACGCGATCTTGGCGAGAACCCCCGGTTGATCGTCGACACTGAGCCGAACGTACCACTCGGTGTGGATGTTCTCGAACGGCACGATTTCTCCCGGCGAGAACCGTATCCGCGGCGCAACTTGGGCACCTGCGAGCGTCTCACGTGCGGCGTCGATCACATCCCCGAGAACAGCGGTCGCCGTCGGTGCCCCGCCCGCTCCCGGTCCAGCGAAGAGAAGGGACTCGATCGACGGGCCCTCGATGAATACCGCATTCGTCGCCCCGCGGATCGAGGCAAGCGGATGCTCCGCAGGCACCATCGCCGGATGCACCCTTGCGTTGACTCCGTCGCCGACCGTTTCACATATACAGATGAGCTTGATCACGTAGCCGAAGTCGGCCGCAAAGGCCATATCGACCGTAGTGATCGCCTCGATGCCCTCGAAGTACACATCTGAAACCCCGACCCAGGTTCCGAACGCAAGTGACGCGAGTATGGCGGCCTTGGCTGCTGCATCTGCCCCACTGATGTCGGCAGTCGGGTCTGGCTCCGCGTACCCAAGCTCCTTGGCCTCTGCGAGCGCATCCGCATAGCCGGTCCCTTGCTCGGCCATCTCCGTGAGAATGAAGTTCGTTGTCCCATTGACGACCCCGATTACACGGTCTATCTGCTCTCCCGCAAGTGTTTCGGACAGCGGGCGGATGATCGGGATGCCCCCGCCCACAGCGGCTTCGAACAGGAAAGGGACGCCCGATCGCTCGGCTGCTGCGATCAGTTCTGGACCGCGTGCGGCGATCAACTCCTTGTTGGCCGAGATCACGGGTTTGCCAGCTTCGAGCGCCGCGAGGATGAGGTCTCCCGCGGGTTCAAGGCCACCCATCACCTCGACGACGATGTCAACGCTCGGATCATTGACAACCCCGAACAGGTCTGAGGTGACGACATCAGCCGGGACGTCGAACGCTCTCGGCTTGTCGATGTTCTTCACGCCGATTCTGCGGACGTCGAACGTGAGACCCGTCTTAGAAGAGATCGCCTCGGACTCGCCAACGAGTTTCTGAACGAGCGTGCCGCCCACAGTGCCAGCGCCGAGCAATCCGATACCAATATTGCCATCCATGGTTGGCGACGATAGTGTGACCGGGTGCAGAGACGTTCGCTGAAGCGACGGCCGGCACGCTGGGCTATCGCTATCAACACTCGGAGTTCCGCTACAGAAAGTCGCCCCACTCGCCGATTCATTCGTATGGGTCGTTCGAACTACGTGGTTACTTTCTTCGTGGCGCTGTTTCTGTGCGCCACGATGGTTCCGTCTGCCTTCGCCGAAGAACCGCCTCCCCCAACCGAAACCACCACCACTACCACCACTGTTCCTCCGGACGAGTCTGAACCTCCAGTCGATCCCGACGAAGGCGAAGTCCGAACGCCTCCTGACCCGGTCGAGAGGATCGAGGTTGTTCGGAACCTCATCTTCCCCATCGTCGGACCGACCTACTACTACCGGGGCTTCGGCGCCTGCAGGGACAACTGCACACGCGAGCATCACGGCGTCGACATCATGTCCTGGAACTGGAAGGGGCTAGCCGTGGTCGCTGCCCACGACGGCGTGGTTACACGCGTTACCTACGACAAGGGCAATGCAGGGTGCTCCGTTCGCATCAGGTCGCGCGATCGGTGGGAGACGAGGTATCTCCACTTGAACAACGATCTCCCGGGAACCGATGAGATCGGCGCACAGTGTCCCGCCGCGGGGATCGAGGTCGGAACCAGAGTGTCGGCGGGCCAGGTAATCGCGTGGGTGGGTGACAGCGGGAACGCAGAGACGACGCCACCGCACATTCACTTCGAACTCAGAACGCCGGGAGGCCACCCCGTCGACCCGTACGAATCGCTGCGCAAAGCGAGTCGGGTCACCTACGAGTGGCTCCCGTCGAACATGAGTGAGGCGAGCCTCATCATCACGGGCGCCTACAAGCCAGAAACGAACGGCACGACGATCGTCGTCACGACCGACGAGGCGCATCGGCTAACGGAGAGCGAGTTCGATGCCATGACGCTCATGGCGCCAGTAGTGGTGATCGACCCCGGCAACCCTATGCCGGCGCTCGACGAGATCGCACGACTCGCGTCACGGGCGATCACGATCATGTCTGACGAGAACGTGCAATGGCTCGAGAACAGCCTTGCACAGGTCACGGCGATCATCGACCGCGTGTCCATTCCCGAGTTCCAGGACGAAACGGCGATCTTCGTACCTGACAGCGACGAAGTTCCCACGATCGGCCCGAACATCGAGGACCGCTTCACAACGATCATCGCTGGCCGCATAGAGCGAATCCGTAAATCGAGGATCGATGAACTTGAGGACTTCAGCAAGAGCCATCAGTCCCTCATCCTCCACTCGGCCTCATGGGGCAGGAAATACCTTGGCCAACGCTCGTGGGTCTCTCCTGGCAGGTACGCAGATCGAACACTGCTGTGGTGGCCAACCGGTAATGGCTGGGTTGGAACCGAGTCGATGAACGACATCCCGTCACAGGGCATCGCGTACGTGACCGAGGGCAGGGCCACTCCGTGGACGTTCGCCTACCTGGCCTCACTCGCCGAACTCGATCAAATGCCCATCTGGCGAAGCCGCTGACACGGACCACGGACCACGGACCACGGAAGAGTGCCATTGCCGAGCCTGTCATGGAGCGCAGCGAGCGGTCTCAGCCGACGTCGTTTGCCGTGAGGTCCTCGTAGGTTTGGCGGGCGACAACCACTCTTGACGATCCGTCCCTGACGAACACCACGGCGGGGCGGAGCACCTGGTTGTAGTTCGAGCCCATCGAGTGCCCATATGCGCCCGTGACAGGTGTGCACACGATATCGCCGATAGCCACATCCGCGGGAAGGTCCGCCTCACGAACGAGGATGTCGCCGCTCTCACAGTGTTTCCCAACGATTCGAGCGCGCATCGGTCGAGGCGCTGTGACCGCACGAGGAAGGAAGGCTTCGTAGCCGCTGCCATACAGAACCGGCCTCGGGTTGTCTGACAGACCACCGTCGACCGCCACGTACGTACGGACTCCTGGCACCGTCTTGATGGTGCCAACGGTGTATGCCGTGAGAGCGGCCTGCGCAACGATCGACCGGCCAGGCTCGGCCGAGATCGTGGCGGTGATCCCCGAACGCGCGGCTGCGTCGCGGGCGATGTCAGCCCACTCGGTGATCGAGCGGTCCGCTTCTCCCTCGACGTACGCAACGCCAAGTCCACCTCCGATGGAAAGCTCTTCCGCGTCGGACGGCACGACAAACGGGGCGAGGGATGCGATGGCCTTTCCGTACGATTCAATATCGAACACCTGGCTTCCGACGTGTGCATGAATACCGCGAAAGGTGACCGAACTGCTCGCCGTTGCCCGATCGATGGCCGACTGGGCGTGACCCTCTGCGATCGGGAACCCGAACTTCGAGTCCGTTATCCCTGTCTGGAGATACTCATGGGTGTGTGCCTCGATTCCAGGGTTGACACGGATGAGAACGTCCGGAGCGCGGAATCCAGAAGCCACAAGGGCCTCGATCCTGTCGAATTCGTCGAAAGAGTCCACGACGATCCGGCTGACGCGTGCGTCGAGGGCCATCTCGAGTTCCTGGACGGACTTGTTGTTCCCGTGCATCACCAACTTGTCCGCTGGCACGCCGGCGGCAAGGGCGATGAACATCTCTCCACCGGTCGAGACATCGACATGCATGCCTGCCTCGTATGCGATCCGAGCCATTGCTTTGCACAGGAACGCCTTCGACGCATAGGCAACGCCCGGCCCGAAAGCCTCTACTGCTTCCTCGCAGCGGTCGAT
The DNA here is from genome assembly GCA_964196275.1 of uncultured Kiloniellales bacterium. GTDB lineage: Bacteria > Actinomycetota > Acidimicrobiia > Spongiisociales > UBA5794 > UBA5794. Next base: position 5,296 of record CAXMSN010000093.1, read on the forward strand.
GAGTTGTTGTTCGTCGTATATGAAGAGTGGCGACCCGTACTGAGCGACAAGGTCCGTCACGCTGCAGCCGCCGACCGTGAGGCTGTGGTCTGCCAGCGCGGCCGATCCCGGAAGCAGGTCGAACGGAACCGGTGAAGCGCTCACATGCGGTCCGGGATCCCGATACCGAGCAGGTCGAGGAGCAGATCGATCACCCCGAGAGTGAGGTCGACGAGGGCGAGCCAAGATGCTTGCCGCTCGGCATCGGACTCGCTCAGGATGTGACAGTGCTCGTAGAACCGACTGAAGTCGGTCGCTACCTCGTATGCATACTCCGCGATGACATTCGGGGCACGAAGCGTTGCGGACCGGTCGAGCACCTCAGGCAGCCTCACAAGCCGGAGCATGAGCCGGCGCTCCTGATCAACCGTCGGCTCGACCAAAGGACCCGCGGTGATACCAGCCTCCGCAGCCTTTCTCAGAATCGACCTGATTCGCACGGCCGAGTACTGAAGGTACGGCCCGGTCTTGCCTTCAAACGCTGAGAAGCGGTCGAGATCGAAGACGTAGTTCGAAGTACGGTGATTCGACAGGTCTCCGAACTTGAGCGACGCAAGGCCAACCTGTCGTGCGATGCGCTCGCGCTCCTCCTCTGGATAACTCTCGGCGATGTGGGCTTCGCTGAGCCGCGTGCGTGCGGCATCGGTGATGAGCTCGATCAATTCACCAAGACGGAGGACGCCGCCTTCTCTGGTCTTGAACGGCTTTCCATCTGGTCCGTTGACCGTGCCGAACCCGATGTGCTCAAGCACGACCTCTTGCGGAGAGATCCCGGCTGAACGAGCCGCTCGGAATACCTGTTCGAAGTGGAGGCTCTGGCGCGAGTCGACCACGTACAGCATCACGTCGGCGTCCATCTCTTGAATCCGCATCTCTATCGTCGCCATGTCTGTCGTCGAGTACAGGTAGGAGCCATCGGACCGGGTGAGCAGCAGCGGCGGAAGCTCCTTTGCGTCGTCCGGCTGAGAGACGTCGATGACCACGGCGCCGTCCGACTCGCGCGCATCTCCGGACGTCACAAGACGATCAACCATCGGGGCGAGACGGTCGTGGACGGTCGACTCCCCGTGCCAGACATCGAACGTGACGTTGAGTGCCTCGAAGTCGATGCGCTGGCCCGCGACGGACACGTCGCGGAAGTGACGCCACAGAGCGAGGTATCCCGGCCTTCCATTCTGAAGGTCGAACGTCGCTGCTCTCGCCCGCTCGGCGACCGCGGGATCTTCGGCGTAACGCTTCGTGACCACCGTGTACATCTCAGAGAGCTGGTCAAGATCAACCGGAGGCGTGGCCGGGTACGGGCTGTCTGTTGACTCGTCGTACTGCGGATCGAAGTACGGCAGGTCGGGCTGGCGATCCTCGAGCTCGATGATCAGCTGTCCGATCGGCATCCCCCAGTCGCCCATGTGGATGTCGCCGATGGTGTTGTGACCGAGGAACCGGAACAGCCGCTTGATCGACTCACCGATCACGGCCGCGCGTAGGTGCCCGACGTGCAAAGATTTCGACATGTTCGGACCGCCATAGTCGACGACAACCGTCTTCGGATCTTCCACGACAGCGACACCAAGTCGGTCGGAGAGGGCCATGTCGGCCACCGTGGATGTGAGCAGGGTTGGCGTCACGACAATGTTGATGAAACCGGGGCCTGCGATCTCAAGGCTCTCGATGAGATCTGGGGCATCGATCGACATGGCAACCGCTTCGGCAAGTCCCCGTGGATTCCTGCCTGCGGCTTTGGCCGCACCGAGCGCACCGTTGCATTGGTAGTCGGCGAGCTCTGGGCGTTGAGATACCACGACCTCGCCGTACTCGGCGCCGACACCTTCAGCTGCGAACGCCTCTGCGAACACCGCAGTGAGTTGGGATTGGAGCGACATGGTCCTGCTGTTCGGAATCGACAATGGCAACCAGGTGAGGTGCCCGAGCATCAAGGTTACAATCCGTGTGCGCCCCAGTAGCTCAGGGGATAGAGCACTGGCCTCCGGAGCCGGGAGCGCAGGTTCGATTCCTGCCTGGGGCACGTCAGAGGACTACGGACCACGGAATCTTCTCGTCCTCCTTTCAAGGGGGACGGCAGAGGAGCGCAACGACGATGCAGGGGGATGTTGCGGGCTCAACTACTCGTCGCTGACCAACACCCTCCTGACTCGCTTCGCTCGTC
>CAXMSN010000094.1:0-21031 GCA_964196275.1 uncultured Kiloniellales bacterium
AGCCTTCTTCGCCGCCGACTTCTTGGCAGCAGCCGTCTTCTTTACAGGAGCCTTCTTCGCCGCCGACTTCTTGGCCGCGGGCTTCTTCTTCACAGGAGCCTTCTTGGCCGCCGGCTTCTTGGCCGTGGGCTTCTTCTTGGCAGGCGCCTTCTTGGCAGCAGCCGTCTTCTTTACAGGAGCCTTCTTCGCCGCCGGTTTCTTGGCTGCAGATTTCTTGGCTTCAGGTGTCTTCTTCGTTGCCACAGATCCTCTAGTGATGGTCGGAATGGTGGATTGTATCGGGAACGGGGGTGTGGGGTCCGTCAGTCGACGATGTCGCCAGTGACACCGACTTCTTCGAGCTTGTCGAGGTATGCCCGTATGGTCTGTGCACGAGTCGGGCCCACGCCGTCGACACTGTCAAGATCGGCGACAGTTGCTGCTCTCAGCCGAGCGTACGATCCGAACTTCCGCAAGATAGCATCGGTCACAGCATCCGGCAGCCTCGGAACACCAGCGAGCACGCGTGCGCCTCGCGGACTTGCCGATTTGTCTATCGGGACGAAACCGAGCGCCGCTGCCACAGCACCTGTGTCGTACAGATCGTCAGCATCCATCGCATCGAGCTTCGTATACACGGATGACCCCTTACGAGGCTTTCGAGTCTGGTAATCGATATTGACCAACTCTGCGACCTCGTCAACGCCGTCGACCATGTCAGAAGCTTGGAGCGAGATGACTGTCGCCTGTTCGCCGAGTTCAGCTGCGATCGGATCGAGTTCAGCAGCGACCCTCCTAATGACGGCGGCACGCTGGATCACGCTCACAACCTCTCGATTCGATACGACGCCGTCGACCTCGTACCTCTCGAGCCGTGCAACGGCATCATCGAACTGTCGGCGAAGTCGCTCGATCGAGCCGAGCCGCTGATTCGCCTCGTCATGGAGCGAAGTTGTGGACTGGAGTCTGAACCGAGCGTTCCCTGAGAACACAACGGCAACGAGATGGCTCTCCTCTGATACGGCCAGCACGGGGCAGCCAGTCTGAAGCGTCAGTCGTTCAGCCGTACGGAACCGAGTTCCCGTCTCATCGGTCGCGATCGATGCATCGGGGATGAAATGGATGTTCGCTCGCAGGATCTCGTTGCTCGCATCGTCGACGACGATCCCGCCATCCATCTTGGCGAGCTCCGCCACACGTTGGGCGGTGAAGGTCGCACCTGTAAGTCTGAAGCCGCCCGTACATACGGCATCCACGTCGGGACCGGATCCAAAGAGGATCAGGGCGCCGGTCCCTTGCTGCATTACGAGCTCAGCAGCCGTTCGCAATGGAGTGCCGGGAGCAAACCTGCGCAGAAGCTCAATCGGTGCGGAAGTGGCTGGAATCATCTGGACGCAGAGTAGTCGCCTGTGCGGGCAGCGTGGGGCGGAGTCGCCGTCAGCGCAACCCCTCAACGGCAGCGAGCGCATCCACGAGACTCCGATATCCGTGGGCGGGCGCGATCACAGCCCCGGACGCGACGCGCTCCACTTCTGCCGTGCGAACGGCGGGGCGAGAGGCCGGTCTTACGTCTCCCGTCAAGCCCATTTCTCCCCAGGCCGCCGTCTGCCCCAGCGGTACGCTGCGATGGGCCGATGCGATGGCCAGCGCAACAGGAAGGTCGGCTGCTGGCTCAGTCACCCGTATCCCTCCCATGACCGCGACGTACACCTCATGGCTACGCATGGGATACCCGGCGTGACGCTCGAGAATGCCAAGTATCTGATGCACGCGCGCCGGGACCAGCCCTGTGATGCTCCTCCGCGGCTGGGGAGCCTCAGATTTCACGACGAGCGCCTGGATCTCAACGACCATCGGGCGCTTACCTTCGATCGTCGGGAACAGCACGGATCCCGATGAGAATCGGTCGCGGTGGGCGATGAGAAGCCCGCTCGGATCAGGGACTTCGGTGAGACCCTCTGCCGTCATGTCGAAAACACCGACCTCGTTCACGGAGCCATAACGGTTCTTGATCGACCTCAGGAACCGGAAGCCGACATCGGACTCACCCTCCATGTACAACACCACATCGACCATGTGTTCCAGTGTTCGCGGCCCTGCGATCGAGCCGTCCTTGGTGACGTGCCCAACGAGGATCATCGGCGTGCCACTCTTCTTCGAGAACGCTATGAGCTTCGCAGCGGAGTCACGGACCTGGGCCACTCCCCCGGCAGATCCCGCGATATCCATGCTCGAAACTGTCTGGATCGAATCGACGATGACTGCGTGGGGGCGCCGCTCTGCCACCAGGGAGATGATGTCGTCGACATCGTGGATCGAAGCGATAACGACGTCGTCGGACGTGACACCCACTCTCCTTGCCCGCATCTGTACTTGATGCGTGGACTCCTCTGCGGTGGCTATGAGCACGGGACCCGAAGATGCAGCGATGCTGTCAGCGGCTTGAAGGAGCAGCGTCGACTTGCCGATGCCAGGCTCACCTCCGACGAGGACCGTAACGCCGGGCACGAGACCACCTCCGAGAACTCGGTCGAGCTCGCCGATCCCCGTCGCACCGCGGTCTTTCACCGTCGCATCGACAGCGGTGGCACTCACGACAGAAACGTCGGAGTGGGGTCTCACCTTCCGCGTGGCCGGCGATGTTTCGACCAGGGCTTCGCCAGCACGACACTGGGGGCAGAAGCCCATCCACTTCGACGACCGGTACCCACATTGCTGGCACAAGTAGTTCGGTTTATCGGACCTGGCGCTACCTTTCATGTGTCACACCGTAGGGTGTGACTGAGACAGATCATGATCGATACACGAGCCAGGCGATCGTCGCTGCAACCACAACGACGAGAGCGAGGCCGCCGATGACAGACAAGGGAGTCCACGTCTCGGCAACGCGTATCGCGGAAAAGATCACCATTCGTGGCAGAATACCCGCGAACCAGCAAACACACATTCACAGGGCGAACCGCTTAGGAACGTAGATGCAAGGCGATGACCGTAACGACCAGTTCGATGATCTCTTCGAACCGTTCGACCTTGTCGATTCCCCCGAGGAATTGACAGGCGACACCGACCCGATGGGTGTCCCGACGACAGCTGAAGATCGCACGGCCGAGTCGACAGGTGAGATCCCGGTAAGTCAGCAGCATGTCACCACCGCCGGCCAGGACGTAGCAACCGTCAGCTGCCCCTCGTGTGGAGCCGTGAACCCATCCTTCAACCAACACTGCGAGCGTTGCGGCTCAAGACTGAGCACGGATCCCATGCCCATTGCCCCCGCACCGCCTGCGCGGTCAAGTGCGGGCGGCCGTGCGCTCGGCGTGCTCGCTGCTGTTGTGCTCGTCGTCGCCCTCGTGGCGTTGATGATGAATATCTTCGGTGGGGATGATGGGACGGTGGAGGTAGGGCCCGAGACGTCCACATCCACATCGACCACGATCGCCCTCACCGCCCCCCAGGAGCTCATCCCGACGTCGGTCAAGGCCAGCTCCGAGCTCAACGACGCCTTTGGTCCTGAGAACCTCATCGACGGTGACCCCGAAACGCGATGGAACGACAACAGCCTGCGCGGCGTCGGTGCGTGGCTCGAATTCACGTTCTCCCCTGCTGCGCAGATCACAGAGATCGTGTTCCAGAACGTCGAGGACGACGAGTCGTTCAAGCGAAACTACAAGATCCAGGGCTACCAGATCGAGGTCAACGACCTCAACGTCCCGATCAGCGGCAGGCTGCTGAACTCGAATGAGCCGCAACGCGTCAAGATCGCAAGCCTCGAGACCTTCAACCTCAAGATCTTCGTGACCACCACCCACCTCGCTGAGCCCGTCGGAGAAAACCCGCCCTTCAGCGAACTAGCCCTCCAAGGCATCGAGTTCTTCGGAATCGAAAAGTGAGTAGAAGACCTCAGACCACAGACCTCAGACCACAGACTCCAGAGAGCGCTGGACGTCCAGCCTTCACTGAGGGGGTTCCGCTCACCTTGGTCTCGTGATACATCTGATGTATGCACAACTTTCGACGGCTAGCCGTTTGGGATCGCGCTCTCTCCCTCACTGAGAATGTCTACGCGGCCACCCGCGGTTTCCCCGAGGAAGAACGATTCGGTCTCGTCTCCCAGATGCGCCGTGCCTCAGTTTCGATCGTATCCAATATTGCCGAAGGATCCTCCAGAGCAACCGACAAGGAAGTACGTCGGTACCTCGCTCTCTCAAGGGGATCAGCAGCGGAGCTCGAAACTCAGGTCATCGTTGCCGAGCGTGTGGGATTCTTGGAAGGCGCTTTGGCAACCCGACTCACCGCAGAGATCGACGAGGTGCGAGCGATGCTCATAGGTCTCGCAACGAAGCTTGCACCCTCACACGAGGCCTGACGAAGTTTCCGGTCTGTGGTCAGTCCTTGATATACGGTTGGCCGTCGGCGGCTGGGGGACGGGCTCTGCCTACGACTCCAGCGACGACGATGATCGTGACGATGTAGGGGGTCATCGAGAGGAACTCTGATGGGATCGGGGTTCCCAGGATGCCGAGCTTCTGCTGCAGCGCTCTCGCAAAGCCGAATACGAGCCCTGCGCCGAGAACACCGAGTGGGCGCCAGCGTCCGAAGATCAAAGCAGCGAGGCCGATGAAACCGATGCCGGCTGTGAGGTTCTCCTCGAATCGTGACACCTGCGCCAGAGTCAAGAAGGCGCCACCGAAACCGGCGATGAATCCACCGAGGATGACATTGCGATAACGGGTCCGATACACGTTGATGCCGACCGTGTCTGCCGCCTCTGGATGCTCGCCAACAGACCTCGATCGCAGTCCCCAGCGTGTGTAGAACAGGCCGAAATGGATGACCAGCACCAGAATGAACGTCGCGTACACGAACATGTTGTGGTCGAAGAACATCGGGCCTATCACGGGGATATCCCCAAGGAATGGGATCTTCATGGCCCCGAACCGGCCGGGGGCGTTCAGGTCCTGTGCCTCGGACAGAACCCGGCGTGCCAGGAACGACGTAATGCCAAGCGCAAAGATGTTGATGACGACACCCGCGATGATCTGGTCCATCCGGTACTTGATGGCGAGAACCGCAAGCACGGCACCGAGCAGGGCACCGGTGAGCATCGCTGCTACGAGACCGACCCAGATGCCGGCGGCGGACCCAACGATGACCCCCACGAACGCAGATGTGAGGAGTTGGCCTTCGATAGCGATGTTGATGACCGCGACTCGCTCACACATGAGTCCGGTCAACGCGCCGAGCGTGACTGGGACCGAGAGGATCACCGTCGACCTGAGCATGCCGACGAGGCTGAACTGCCCGTCGGCTGCTGCCCACGTGAGGAATGCAAACACGAAGAGGCCCAGTCCGATGGCAAGTCCAAGGTTCGTCCACTTGACATGTGAGCGTCGCAGCGTCAGCCCGCCTAGGAAGGCGAGGATCAGTGCAACGACGAATCCGACCGTCTGCGAGTCAACGACCCACGAGAGGTCCTCAAATCGGGCGCCGGGCAGAGAGAGGTTGAACGTAGATTCGAGCCCGCTGTCAACGCCGAGACCGAAGATCCAGAACGTCAGTGCGCCGAGCAGGATCAGTACGATGCCAACGATTGTCGCACGCTTCTCTTCGGTCGTTGCCCGAACCTTCACGGACTCTTTTTCGGTGTTGGCGGTCGCTGTCATCCGCCCCACCCGGTGGACTTGACCAAGGTGATCTCTTGCTCAGGCGTCTTGAGCCGATAGATCGACCGCACCAACTCTGGAGCGGCGATCATCACGATGATCAACGCTTGAAGCACGAGAACAAGATCGATGGGGATCTGAGCAGCACCTTGCATCTCACGCCCGCCCGCCCGCAATCCCCCGAACAGCAATCCAGCAACCAGCACGCCGACAGGATGTGATCGACCAAGGAGGGCAAGCGCGATCGCGTCGAAGCCGACGGTGCCTGCGAAGTTCGAGATCCCGCGATACGGCTCGAGTCCGAGTATCTGGTTCGCCCCACCGATGCCGGCAAGTGCGCCGGACACGGCCATCACGGAGACGTACACCCACGCCACGCTCATACCTGCGTACCGACCGCCGAAGGGGTTGAACCCGACGGCACGGAACTCGAAACCGATCGTGGTCCGGTACATGAGCCACCAGACGAACGCCACTGCCAGCAGTGCAAGTATGAAGCCGATGCTCAGACGGAAGTCGGGAAGCAGCCTGAAGAACCGGGCGGAGGGGTTGACGACCTCTGAAATGGGATCGTTTCGACCCGGTGCCTGGAACACAGAGGTGCGGAGTAGATAGTCAACGAGGAACAGCGCGACGAAGTTCAACATGATGGTCGTGATGACCTCGTGGGCACCTGTCTTCGCTTTCAGGAGCCCGGCGAAGCCTCCCCAGATCGCACCTCCGGCCAGCGCCGCCACGATGACGAGCGGGATGTGGATGAGCGCGGGAAGGGAGAACGTGAAGCCCACCCACAGCGCCGTCATGCCACCGATGTGCATCTGACCATTGACACCGATGTTGAAGAGCCCGGCCTGGAACCCGACGGCAACCGCCAACCCTGCGAAGATCAGCGGGGTCGCAGCGTAGAGCGTCTCACTGATCGCGTCGGGGGAACCCAGCGAACCAATGAACAGCGCTGAGTATGCATCGCCGATCCCCGTCATCGTCAGCTGGAACGCCTTTACCGGATCGTCTCCCCACACGGAGAGCGTGTCGATATCCGTGATTGCGATGATCACCGCGCCGATGATCAGAGCCGTGAGCAGTGCGAGCGCGGGGACGAGCGCTGCCTGCGCAGCCGAGGTTCCCAACCCTGTGACCCGCTTGTACATGTCCGACGGCTGTTTCTGTTGTGGATCCGGTTGCTCGTCTGCGCCTTCGGATTCTGGTTGGCCGTTCTCAACCGGAGGGGTTTCGCTCACGATGCCTCCTCCGTTTGTGCACTCCCCAGCATCGCCAGGCCTATGTCTGTGGTTGATGCTGAACCGTCAAACTCGGCGACGATCCTTCCCTCGAACATCACGAGGATGCGATCGGATAGCGCCGTGATCTCATCGAGCTCAGAGGACACGATGAGCACCGCTGCACCCTGATCGCGCTCTTCAACGATGCGGGCGTGGATGTACTCGATCGAGCCGACATCGATACCCCGCGTCGGCTGTGACGCGATCACCAGCCTGACGTCACGGTCGAACTCTCTCGCGACGATGACCTTCTGCTGGTTTCCGCCGGACAGGGTCGAGACATTGACTTCGGTCGATGGCGTCCGTACGTCGTACTGCTCGACAAGTCTCTCTGCCCTCTCGCGGGCAGCGTCCCAGTCCATCCGAATTCCTTGGGAGATCGGCGGCTGGTGATAGGAGTCGAGCACGATGTTCTCGGTCACCGTGAACGCAAGCACGAGACCGCTCTTCTGGCGGTCCTCAGGGACGTGTGCAACGCCACCGTTGTAGATAGCTCTCGGCGAGTCGGTTGTGACGTCCTCGCCTTCCAGGGCGACAACACCGGCCTGGGACGGCAGAAGGCCGGTCAATGACTCGACGAGTTCCGTCTGACCGTTTCCCTGGACACCGGCGATGCCGACGATCTCGCCCGAACGCACCTCCAATGACACGTTGTCGACAGCCAACTTTCCGCGCTCATCGAGGACCGACAGTTCGGTTACGGACAGAACCACCTCCTTCGGACGGGATTCGGCCCTGTCGACAACGAGATCTACCGGCCTTCCGACCATCAACTCTGCAAGCTTCTCCTCGTTGACGTCCGACGGTTTCACCTCGGCGACGGTCTTTCCGCGACGCATGATCACGATCCGATCGGCGATCTCAAGGGCTTCGCCAAGCTTGTGGCTGATGAAGATGACGCCCTTGCCGTCTGCCCTCAGCCCGTTGACGATGTCGAAGAAGCCTTCGACCTCCGAGGGCGTGAGAACGGACGTTGGCTCGTCGAATACGAGGAAGCGGGCCTCATGGGCGAGAGCCTTGATGATCTCGACCCGCTGCTGGAACCCAACAGGAAGGTCCTCGATGTAGGCATCGGGATCAACGTCAAGGCCGTATCGACCTGAGATGTCCTTGACGGACTTACGGGTTTTGGCCCTGTCGAGCCATCCAGCCCGCTTGGTCGGTTCATAGCCAAGGACCACGTTCTCGGCGACGGTGAATACCGGCACAAGCATGAAATGCTGGTGGACCATGCCGATACCGGCATCGATCGCATCTCCGGGCGAGTGGAATTCAGCCGGCTCGCCATCGACCCATATCTCGCCTGAGGTCGGGGTGTACAGGCCATACAGGATGTTCATGAGAGTGGACTTCCCTGCCCCGTTCTCACCGAGCAGCGCCACGGTCTCACCCTCTGAGATAGAAAGGTTCACATCGTCATTTGCGAGGACGCCAGGGAACTGCTTGGTGATGCCACGCAGTTCAAGTGTCATGTTCGCCTCCAGCGACCGTGCGGAGCCACCTTAGATGTTTGCCGGTTCCCGTGCGTCACCCAACGCGAGGAAGGCCCCCACCGAGGTGGGAGCCTTCCTACGTGGTCTCTTCAGACCGGTCTATCGACTAACCGACTGGGTACTGATCCCAGGTAACGACACCGTTCTTGATGTCATCGAGCAGTTGAAGAACCTCAGCCTTGAGCTCTGCACTGACAACACTGTCGAAGTCGTGGAACGGAGCGAGGCCAACACCGCTGTTGGACAGATCGCCAACGAAGGAACCAGCGGTCCACGTCGTATCGAGCTGATCCTGCACTGCAAGCGTCACGAATGGTGCGATCGCCTTGAGCACGGATGTGATCCAGACAGGCTTGTACTGCGACGGAGCCGCTTCGTATGCATCGGCGTCAACACCGACCATCGCAAGTCCCTGACCTTCATTGATCAAGTCACCTGCAGGCAGGTTGATGGCGCCACCGACAGGAAGGATGATGTCACATCCCTCTTGGAAGAGGCCCTCAGCTGTCGTACGTGCAAGGTTCATATCCGTGAAGTCGCCTGTGAACGCGCCATCAGCCAACTCGGTATCCCAACCCAGCACCGAAACGTTCGTTCCCTTGATGTCGTTGTAGTGGGCAGCACCCCGGGCGAAGCCGTCCATGAAGATGGACACGGTCGGGAATGGCCCGCCACCGTATGTACACACGATGCCGGTCTCGCTCACACCAGCGGCGAGATAGCCAGCAGCAAACGCTGCTTGGTCCGTCTGGTACACGAGTTCGCGCACGTTCGGGAGGTTCAGCAGGTTGAAGTCAGCGTCTGTGAGCTGGTTGTCGATCATCGTCCAGGTGATCTCAGGATGGGCAGCGGCATTGATGCCGGTTACCTCACCGAGAGCGAACCCGACGGTGACGATGTGCTCACAGCCCCTCTCTAGGAACTGATCAAGGTTCGGCTGCCAATCAGACGCGTCGTTCGACTCAAGGAAGAACGAATCCTCCTGGGCGTATCCGGCATCCACTGCGTCCTCGACACCCTGCCACGCGCTTGCGTTGAAGCTACGGTCGTCGACGCCAGCGAGGTCTGTCAACAGACAGGTCAAGATCTTGGGATCATCGGCTGGGTCTGTGTCGCTGCTACAAGCAGTAGCGACGACTGCGAGAGCGAGGAACAGTACGAGAACTGAACTCCGCTTCTTGAATCGTGAGCGCATTGCGCACCCTTTCGTTCGTTGAATGAGATTTGCTGCCCTCCCACGTGAGTCCAGCGACTCATGGGGAGCAGAGGCAAGTGTACTCAATCCTTGTCTCGTACACCACTGGGAACGCAGTCAAGTTGCACTGCAATCGGAGTGCAAATTCAGACGGTTGCGAGACTCACTCCGAGTTTTCGGCGAGTTCCACGGGTGGCTTGTCAGGCGTCTCGATGGCTTCGAATTCGAGTGCGGTTTCATCGTCAGCACTGACCGTCACAAGGATCGTGCTGCCAGCAGCGAATTCCTGGAAGAGAACCTTCTCGGACAGAGGATCCTCAAGAAGCGTCTGGATAGCCCTGCGCAGCGGTCTCGCACCGAGTTGCGGGTCGTAGCCCTTCGTCGCAAGGAGTTCCTTGGCGTCATCGGTGAGCACCAAGTCAAGCGCCCTGGACTCGAGCTGCTCACGAACCCGCACGAGGAGCAGGTCGACAATGGCCTTCACCTCTTCAAGCTTCAGTTCGTGGAACACGATCGTCTCGTCGATGCGGTTGAGGAACTCAGGGCGGAACTGCGTCTTGAGGGCGTTCATGACCTTCTCGCGCATCTTGTCGTAATCAGCGTCATCGTCGGCCATCGCAAAGCCGATCGCTTTCTTGCGGAGCTCAGCAGTACCGAGGTTCGACGTCATGATGATCACGGTGTTCTTGAAATCGACAGTCCGACCCTGGGAATCCGTGAGCCTGCCGTCTTCGAGGATCTGCAGCAAGATGTTGAAGACATCGGGATGCGCCTTCTCGATCTCGTCGAACAGAACGACGGAGAAGGGCTTCCGCCTGACAGCTTCGGTCAGCTGACCACCCTCGTCGTAGCCGACATATCCGGGAGGTGAGCCGACGAGCCTGCTCACGGCGTGCTTCTCCATGTACTCCGACATATCGATCTGGATGAGTGCAGATTCGTCGCCGAACAGGAACGCAGCGAGTGTCTTCGCCGTCTCGGTCTTGCCTACTCCGGAAGGTCCGAGGAAGATGAACGAGCCAGATGGGCGCTTCGGGTCCTTGAGACCGGCGCGCGTCCTGCGGATGGCCTTCGATACGGCGGTGATGCCGTCCTCCTGGCCAACGATCCGCTTGTGAAGTTCGGCCTCCATGTTGAGAAGCTTCTCTGTCTCCTCTTCGGTGAGGCGATGGACGGGGATGCCGGTCCATTGTGCGAGAACCTGGGCGATCTCTTCGTCATCGATGATCGCTGTCACAATGCCGCCGTCCTCGGCTGCGTTCTTTTCGGCATCCTGCCGTTCATCGACCAACTCACGCTCGCGGTCGCGCAATTGTGCAGCACGCTCGTACTGCTGTGCGGAAACCGCTTCACGCTTGTCCTTGCGCGTTCGACCGATCTTCTCATCGATCTCCTTCACATCATCAGGAAGGTTCGAGCGGCGCAGCCGCATGCGCGATCCAGCCTCGTCGATGAGGTCGATCGCCTTGTCAGGCAGGAACCGGTCTGCGATGTACCGATCGGCAAGGTTCGCGGCGTTCACCAGTGCCTGCTCGGTGTACTCGACCTTGTGATGCTCTTCATACGCATCCTTGAGCCCGTCGAGGATCTTGATCGTGTCTGCGACCGTCGGTTCCTCAACCGTGATCGGTTGGAACCGCCGCTCGAGGGCTGAGTCCTTCTCGAGGTACTTGCGATACTCCTCAAGTGTGGTTGCACCGATGGTCTGGAGTTCGCCGCGTGCAAGCATCGGCTTGAGGATGCTTGCCGCATCGATGGCGCCTTCTGCAGCGCCCGCACCGACAAGTGTGTGGATCTCGTCGATGAAGAGGATGATGTCGCCCCGGGTGCGGATCTCTTTGAGGACCTTCTTCAGGCGTTCTTCGAAGTCACCGCGGTAGCGAGAACCGGCTACGAGCGCTCCGAGGTCGAGCGTGTAGATGTGCTTGTTTTCGATCGTGTCAGGGACCGTGCCATCGACGATCTGGCGGGCAAGGCCTTCCACGATCGCTGTCTTGCCAACACCAGGCTCACCGATGAGTACTGGATTGTTCTTCGTGCGGCGGGACAGCACCTGCATGACACGCTGGATCTCTTCCGACCTGCCGATCACAGGATCGAGGTCCTTTTCACGGGCAAGTTGTGTCAGGTTTCGACCGAACTGATCGAGCACAGTGGAGCCGGAGGAGGAACCTTCGCCGCGGGAGCCGGATGATCCCGCGCCACCGCCCGAACCCTGTCCTTCTTCACCTTGGACGCCGGACAACAGTTGGATCACCGTCTGGCGAACCTTCGTCAGCTCGGCGCCGAGCTTGACGAGCACCTGTGCCGCGACGCCCTCGCCCTCTCTGATGAGGCCGAGGAGGATGTGCTCGGTGCCGATGTAGTTGTGACCGAGTTGCAGCGCTTCACGGAGCGAGAGTTCGAGAACCTTCTTCGCCCTGGGAGTGAACGGGATGTGCCCTGACGGAGCCTGTGAACCCTGGCCGATGATCTCGACGACCTGGTTGCGTACCGATTCGAGGCTGATGTCAAGGCCTTCGATCGCACGGGCAGCAACGCCTTCGCCTTCATGGATGAGGCCGAGGAGGATGTGCTCGGTGCCGATGTAATTGTGGTTGAGAAGCCGCGCTTCTTCCTGAGCGAGGACTACAACTCTGCGAGCTCGATCTGTGAACCGCTCGAACACTGAACTTCACCCCTCATACATCCATAGCGCCCCGTTAGCCGGTGCGCTGAGCCGAGTATAGGAAGCCGACCCGGTTACAACGGGGAGCGATTCGCCGGTTCGAAGGACCGAATCGCTGCTTCCTACCTTCTGTCTGCTTTGAAGAACCCCGGCGCTACCATCCACATTCCCTCTCCGGAGCCACGTTTTGGACCGCCCGATCTTCCAACAGCTTGTCCCGATCCCCCGTGTGTGGGACCGCATGGCAGACGTAGAACGGAGACTGCTCGAGGTCACGGTCGCAGACACCGAGTTCCTCACGCAGATCGCACAGCACCTCCTCACCGCTGGCGGGAAACGGTATCGCCCCCTGCTGGCACAGGTTGCTGCCGAACTCGGAGCGAGCAACGGAGGCGATCCCGTTGAGGCGGGCGTATCGGTCGAACTCGTCCATTTGGGCTCGCTCTATCACGACGACGTCATCGACGAAGCCGAAACACGACGCGGCAAAGCCAGCGTGAACTCGAACTGGACGAACACGGTCGCGATCCTCGCTGGCGACTTCCTGCTTGCGAAGGCATCAGAGATCGCAGCGCCCCTCGGCGAGGAAGCTGTAGCGCTCATCGCAAAGACGTATGCAACGCTCTGCGAGGGCCAGGTGCGGGAACTCATCCACGCCGACAGCCTCAGCCACGGTGCTGAGGGCTACTACAGCGTCATCGGGGGGAAGACGGCGTCGCTGATCAGGACCTCGGCGCGTCTCGGGGCAATGACCGGTGGAGCAGATGCCGACACGGTCGACGCCATATCGGACTGGGCGTGGGAAATGGGCATGGTCTTCCAGATCACCGATGACGTCCTCGACCTCATCGCCAGCGACGGGTTCCTCGGCAAACCAGCAGGCTCGGACATCGGCGAAGGCACGTTCACCCTCCCCGTACTTCTCGCGGCGCAGGGGCCCGACGGCGACGAGATCGCATCGCTCCTCGGATCTGGCAGGCCGCACAGCCAGGAAGCGATCAAGCGGGTGATCGAACTGACAGTCGCTGGCGGATACATCGACACGGTTCTCGATGAAGCCGTCGAAAGGATCCGGATCGCCGAGAAGGCGAGCAGCGAGATCACAAACCGATCCTTGACGACCGTCCTATCGAGCCTCGACCAGTACCTCCTGGACAGGGTCGAGTCAGCGCGCCGGAACTAGTGCCCAATCCAGCAACCGTTCCATTGTTGCTCCGGCCACGGCGCCAGCTGTGACGCGCACCACCCACACGCTCATCGTCCTGGCGATCGCCCTCGTGGCGTCCGCATGCACACCTTCCGAGTCGACGGACACGACGACGACCACGACCACCGAGCAGGCAACGACCACGACGTCGACTGAAGCGCCTGCAAACACCGTCACAACCACGACCACAACGTCTTCGGGTCCCACGACGACGCAGCCTCTCCTCACTCCGCCAACCACCAAGGACAAGGATGACGTTGCGTTGGATGCGTTCGTGCCCGTTGACGGGTTCACGATCGATACGGAGATACTGACTGACGACACCGTCCTCTTCTCACTGTTCGACCCGTGGATTCCCGAACGGATCATCGATGGGCTCGGAGCCGCGGTATTCGAAGGGGATGACGGCCAAAGGGTGTCGGTCGTCTCGACGATCCCCGTCACCAGCTTGCGGGGCGATCCGAACCTCGCTGCGTTCTTCGCGGTCTCCGCCGGACGCGGAGAAACGGAGGAGTCCGTCGTCGACGGGATCACCACGATCGAGGCGCCCTCAGGAGGGACGTTCGAGATCTGGTCGGATGGAGACGGAGTGTTGATCGCGACGGCAGACAACCCTGCGGACGCGCACAGCTACATGGTGGCGAGAGCAGCGCTCTACACGCCGAACGCTGTGTGGGACTCGGGATCCTGCCTCTACCTCGCACCAACAGAACCGGCCGTGTTCGGCGTGTACCCGTACGCACCGTTCATGGACGATCTGGTCGTTCCGTGTAGCGGTCCCCACAACGCAGAGGTGCTCCATGCGGAATTCGAGGCGACATCGATTCCCGAATTCGACTCTGAGGCCGTCAACTACCAGCGGAACTACGACTGTGACCGCGAGTATCGCAACGCGTTCGACGCAAGCGTGCAGGACCATCGTGCTTCCCTCATCACGTACATGCCGGACCAAGATGAGTGGGACCGCGGCGACCGATATCTCGCTTGTGTCGTCGTCGTGTATGACGAATCGGGCGAACCTGAACTGTTCGAGGGCGTGATGGCAGACCTGCCGAACCTCGAGGTTGTGATGACTCCGGGAGACTGCACGGACGGGTCGATCACGAACGTCGTCGATTGCGGAACCGTGCACGAACAACAGTATGTGGGATCCGTGATGGCCGAAGGCGACGCCTACCCGGCACTCGGCGATGAATCGTTCGATGAATTATGTGAGATCTACCTGGAAGATCTCACAGCGAACAGCGATGCTGAGATACGGGTAACCGGACTCGGGCTGATGCCGTACTCGTTCGAGATCGGCGATCGGGAGATCCGCTGCTATGCGATCGCCATCGTGGACGGCTTCCTGCCTGCGAACGTCGTCGGGTCGTTCTACGGCAAGTGGTCAGTAATCGACGACAGCGCTACGTCAGCGTAAGCCGGCTCTCTGAGTCGTACTACGTACTACTTCTGAGGCTTCACGCGACACCGCTCATTCCAAAGTACCCCTGAACGCGGGCCGTTACTCTGGACGCATCGTCGGGAAGAGGATGACCTCACGGATGTGACGCTTGCCTGTGATGAGCATGACGAGGCGGTCAACCCCGATGCCAAGCCCTCCCGTGGGCGGTAACCCATATTCGAGGGCCCGGAGGTAGTCCTCATCGATCGGGTGAGCCTCATCGTCGCCAGCGGCTTTCAGCTCCGCCTGCGCCTCGAAGCGCAACCGCTGATCGAACGGATCGTTGAGTTCGGAGAAGGCGTTCGCGTACTCAGCGCCTGCGATGAAGAGCTCGAATCGCTCCGTGACATGCTGCTTGTCTCGGTGGAGGCGTGCCAAAGGAGAGACCTCGATCGGATGCTCCGTGACGAACGTCGGCTCCCAGATGTCCGATTCAACGTTCGCATCGAACAGTGCCTCGATGATCTTGCCTGGACCCCAGTGGTCCTCGGCCTCCACGCCGTGGGCAGCAGCGGACGCACGCAGATCACCTATGTCCGTGTCGTAGTCGATCTCAAGACCGGTTGCCTCGCGGACGGCATCGAGCATCGTCACCCTGCGGAACGGCGCACCGAGGCTCAGCGACCTCCCATCGATGTCAAGCTCCGTCGATCCAGCGCCAACCTCGGCACACGCTGCGAACACTTCCTCGACGAGCACCATGATGTCCTCGTAGTCTGCGAACGCCTCGTACGACTCGAGCATCGTGAACTCTGGGTTGTGGGTCGCATCGACGCCTTCGTTACGGAAGATCCTGCCGATCTCGAACACGCGCTCGAGCCCCCCTACGACCAGACGCTTGAGATACAGCTCGGTGGCGATACGCAGATACATGTGGAGATCCAGCGCGTTGTGATCCGTTTCGAACGGCCTGGCCATCGCCCCGGTTGCCTGTGGGAGCAGCGTCGGTGTCTCGACCTCGATGTAATCCCGGTTCTCGAACTGCCGACGGAGCTCACCGATGATCTTGGATCTGGTCACGGCAACAGCTCGAGCATCATCGTTGGCGATGAGGTCGACGTAACGGCGCCTCGATCGTTCCTCGATGTCCTTGAGCCCATGCCACTTGTCAGGAAGGGGGCGGAGGCTCTTCTGCAGGAGTTCAAAGCTTGTGATCCGCACGGACAGTTCGCCACGCTTGGTAACGATGACCTCACCGGACGCACCGATCCAATCTCCGCTGTCCAGATCCTTGAACGCCGCGAACCCGTCGTCACCGAGCTCCCCCTTGTCGACGAACAACTGCAGAGAACCACTCAGATCGGTCACGACGGCGAAGATGAGCTTCCCCAAGACGCGGGTGTTCTTGAGCCGCCCTGCGACGGTGACCGTCTCCCCGGTGTGCTCCCCAGGCTCGAGGTCAGGGAAGCGCTCAGCGATCTCAGAAGCCGTAGCGGTACGTCTGAACGCATACGGGAAACCCCCATCCTCGATCACCTTGCGGTACTTGACGACACGGTCACGGGTCAGCGCATGGTCCTCAAGCGAGGCTGAGTCATCTATGGGGATCTCAGATGAGGCTGTGTCGTCCGGCGAGTCAGTCATGGGGTTCCTGGTTACGGTCGAAGATGATCCGAAGACCCTCGAGCGTCAGGTATTCATCGATCATGTCAACGCTCGAGCAATGCGGAACGATGGTAGACGCAAGACCGCCGGTCGCGACTCTCGTCATCTCTTGACCCACGTCTACAGCGATCCGTTCAACGATGCCGTCCACCAACCCGGCGTGGCCGTACAGGGCGCCGGACTGGATGGCTTCAACCGTTCCCTTCCCAATGACCGAGCGTGGCGGTTCGAACTCGACACGTCGAAGTGCTGCAGTTCCAGACACAAGTGCGTTCGTCGAGATCTCGAGACCCGGTGCAATCACTCCCCCGATGTACGCCCCTTCGGGACTCACCACGTCGAAGTTCGTGGACGTGCCGAAGTCGATGACAACAACGGGCGCCCCGTAGCGCTCCCTCGCCGCCACCGAGTTGACGATGCGGTCAGCGCCGACCTCCCTCGGGTTGTCGATCTCGACGGCCAGACCGGTCCGCACACCTGGCTCGACCACCACCGCATCGCCGCCAGTGAGATCGGGGATGATCCGCCGCAGACTGGACGTCATCGCTGGCACAACGCTCGAGATCGCAACTCCCCTGATATCAGAACCGCCGAAGCCGTCTGCTCCGAGGATTCCCGTCATCTGCCATCGGATCTCGTCGACCGTCGCCTCCGGCTCGGTCGAAACGCGCCAGTGGCCAACAAGCTCGTCACCATCGAACATGCCGAGCGCCACTTGCGAATTGCCTACGTCGATCGTGAGCAGCATCAGCCCTCCTCGTACAGGATGCTCGCACGGTCGAGCACGTTTCCGCGATCGACCGTTCCGGTCGTGCTGTTGAACGAGACGTTGTCGATCAGTCGTACACCACCGACACGGGCGGCAACAGCCAGGAACGCGTCGGTGACAACCGAAGGCACCGGCCGAGCGGTGTGGGCGTCTGCCAATTCGACGTACTCCACCTCGATGTCGGGGTTCGCCCCGAGTAGGGATGACGCAGCAGAGGTGAGCGACACCGCATCCCTCGCACCGGATACGAATTTGTCCGCCGCAGCGAAGAGCGCCTCACTCAGCGCGAGCGCGGCGGGGCGATCAATCGCACCGAGGTGTGTGTTCCGACTTGAGAGGGCGAGCCCATCGTGTTCACGTACGGTCGACATGCCATCGACCCGAACCGGGAACCGCATATCTCTCGTCATGGTGCGCACCACAGCCAATTGCTGGGCATCCTTCTTTCCGAACACAGCTACATCGGGCTGGATCCCAGCGAAGAGCTTCGCAACGACGGTGGCGACTCCCTCGAAGTGACCAGGCCGGAACCGTCCCTCCATGGCGTCGGCGACATCACCCACGGACACGAGCGTCTCAGCTGACGGATAGACCTCCTCGTACGAGGGCACGAACAGGATGTCAGCACCGGCCTTGTCCGCGAGCGCTGCGTCGCGGGCTTCATCACGGGGATAGTCGTCGAGGTCCGACGGGTCACCGAACTGTGTCGGGTTCACGAAGAGGGA
The DNA here is from genome assembly GCA_964196275.1 of uncultured Kiloniellales bacterium. GTDB lineage: Bacteria > Actinomycetota > Acidimicrobiia > Spongiisociales > UBA5794 > UBA5794. The sequence continues at coordinate 18,029 of CAXMSN010000094.1, forward strand.
CACAACCGTCGTGTCTGCAGCTTGCGTCGCCGCAGAGATGAGGCTGAGGTGTCCTTCGTGGAAGTAGCCCATCGTGGGAACGAGGGCGATACGTCCCTCGGTCGATGCCCGGACGCCGGCGAACGTGTCAACCGTGATCACGACAGCACCTCGGCGAATTCAGACTCGGTGCCCGCGAGCGTTGCAGTGATGCGAGCCAAAGCCGTGAACGCTTCGAGCAATTCCGGTGCTCCGTCTGCGACTGCTGCAAGCTGTGATTCCACGGTTGCTACGTCCCCACGTGCGATGGGGCCGGTCAACGCTCGGTCAGGACCGAGTTCGAACGCGTTGTCGACGATCGCCTGGACAAGAGGACGGGCCGATGAGAACTCGACACCTGCAGCTTCGAATAGGTCGTTCGCGACCCCGAGGGCTGCGAGCGTGTAGTTCGCCGACGCGGCCGCAGCAGCGTGATAGAGCGGCTTCGTCTCATCGTCGATCTCAAAAGGGACACACCCAAGGGACCGCGCCAGGCCGAACAGCGTATCCCTCAGTTGAGGCGGCGCAGTGACGGCAACGTGGGCCCCGGTGAGCCTGCTAGCGCCTGTGTGTCTGTCTGGGAGCGTCTGGAGCGGATGGAACGAGCCGGTGAGCGCACCCGCATGTGCAAACGGGTCGAGGACACTGGTGGGTACCGCTCCCGATACATGCACAACGGCGGGCGGAACGGGGTCGATATCGACAATCTGCCATGCATCAGCGAGTGCATCGTCGGCAAGGGCGACGATCAGCAGGTCCGGGGTTCCCGCTGTCGCTCCGACCTCACGATCGAGACGTGCAACGGCGTCCCGATTACGGCCGTCGACCGACGTGATCTCGTGGCCCGCACGCGATGCTGCGAGCGCGAGCGTTCCACCAGCTCTTCCGGGTCCGTATACGGCGATCTTCATAGGGCTCCGATCCGTTGGGGTATCGGTCCGCTCGAAAGGTTACTTCGCTTCACTTTCGTACAACGCAGATCATCCGATCGCACGATTGAGCGAATTCCCCGTTGCACAGTGTCTGCCATCCTCAGCCCACACCTTGACGGTCCCCGAAACGCCCTTCGTGGTCAGGTGATCGATCTGAGCCTCGGCGATATGCCAGAACCCTATGTCCGTGGTGTCAGGGAATCGCCCGGACAGCTCGATCGTCGGCGTGAATATCGATGGCGCGGTCGACAGCCGGCCAGCCGCCAGCATGGTTGCCGGCCAGATCAGCGCATCGATCGGCATTATCAACGAGGCGGCCGCCATGTACGGGTCGGTCGAACCCGCCACCGGGTTCGGGCACCAGGCCCGAAGGAGTCCCGACGACCCATCGACGAGATCCGGGACATCCCAACGCTCAAGCGGCCGCCATGACCGGATCGAGTTGCCGGGCTCGTAGGAGAGGGCCTCCGCGACGAGCACATCGATCGGTACGCATTCGTGCATGGGGAACACAACCGGCGCCGGAACACCGGCGACGAGCGAACCGGGATCGGCGACCACCGACATGTGGGCCCGCCCGTACTCGATGTTCCCCTTGCTCACCGACATCGTCATCTCGGCGGACCGAGCGCTCAACCGGTTGTGCTCGACGAGCACGGTCGCCCTTCCACCCGCAGGAATCGGTTTGAGGAACCGATAGGTGACGGATGCCGGGACCATATCGGGATGCTCCGCACCGCCTACGGCAAGGGCGGCTGCCGACAGGAACCCGCCGAACATCGCGTGGCTGCGGTTCTCCCAGTCGGGATGCAGCCTGAACGAGTAGCCCTGCGGATCTGTCTCAAGCGATATCGCCTCGCTCAATCCTGATCTCCAGCGCTTCCTGACGCGATCGAGCGGGCCGGATATCTTCTTCATCTGCTGGTCTGCAACGTCCGGGAGTGAGAGAGCGTATGGCCCGTCGTCATCTCGGATTCCAGGCACCGCCTCGACGAGCGGTTCCAGGACGAACCTGCGTTCCCTGATCCTCGGGTGAGGGACCGTGAGTCCCTCGACGTCGATGTTCTGGCCGTCGTACCAGAGGATGTCAAGGTCGAGTGTGCGGGCGTCCCACTTGTTCTCCCTGACGCGGCCGTTCACCCTTTCGATCTCGAGCAGTCGGTCGAGCAACGCAAGGGGTTCGAGGTCCGTGTCGATACCCACTACTGCGTTGAGATACGGGTCCTGTCCATCCACGCCGACCGGCGCCGTTTCGAAGATCGGGGACCCAACGATGAGATCTCCGAGATCGGCAAGGGACCGCGCTGCGGCGTCAAGCGACGCTCTACGATCCCCAAGGTTCGAACCGATGCCGATATAGGCCTCGGCCATCGGTCAGGATTCAGGAATGAGGCGCCGACCCTCTGGCCCGATCGCCCTACCGAGGATCCGTTGGATGACGTCGGTTGCAACGATGGGATCATCGACCATGGATGCGTGGATCAGATAGCCCGCAAGCAGTCCGGCGAGGGTGTCATCGATCGTGTCCCTATGGACGAGCACGACGGCGCTCTCGTCCTCCATGACGTTTTCGAGGAGTTCGAACACGACGTTCGCATCTTCCGGCTCCACGTCCGGTGGTACGTCAAGCGACGCAAGTCGCATGCCGGACGTCTCGTACGGCGTTCCACTCTGGGTCGGGCCGAGAAGTACGACAATCGTGTTGACGCCGTGATCACGGAGCCAGACGATCTCTTCTTCCCTGCGAACCTTTCGGTGCTGGAATCCGTATCCGCCGACACGCTCGGATACAGCGAGACGGTCGGTGATGACCCATCGGAAGCCTCTCGGCTCAAGCCCTGTTGATTTCTTAGCCATTGCGGTAGTTCGATCCTCCGCTTGGCACGATAGCCCTGACCGTGTGCGCTACTTCGACCGCAAGCGGGACATTGTGGACCCTCACGATCGACGCACCCTGGGCCAATGCGACGGCAATGGCGCCCGCTGTGGCGCCATCTCTCTGATCCGGCGAGGTCGGGCCACGGACTGGTTCGAGAATGGTTCCCAGGAATCG
>CAXMSN010000095.1:0-7944 GCA_964196275.1 uncultured Kiloniellales bacterium
GCCATCCGCTATGGAGGAGATCAGATCGAGGTTGTTGGCTACAACGATGCCGGTGTGTCCGTGATCGAGGTCTGCGACTCGGGACAGGAGATCGGGAAGGCAGACAGCGAGCGCATATTCGAGCCATACGAGCGAGCGCACGTGACCGAAGGAAGAACCGGCTCTGTGGGTCTCGGTCTCTCGGTGTCGCGCACGCTCGCCGAGCTGATGCACGGGTCGCTGACGTACCGATACGACGGTCGGTCGGTGTTCAGGCTCGAGTTGCTTGCCTCGGCAGGGTCACCCGCTGACGTCAGACCACACTCCGGGATGGGTCACGATGAGACGCTCAGCGCTTTCGGGACCATCGGTTCCAGCCGCATAGGTGTCGACGTCGGCGTCATCCAGTAGCGGCTGATAGATCTCCCAAGACTTCTCAACCTCGTCCGACCGCACGAACAGCGTCTGGTCTCCCTCGATGATCTCTCCGAGCAGCGTCTCGTAGGCGTCTGGAGCGTTCTCAAGAAGGTCGTGATAGGCAACGGTGAGCGGGATCTGACCGATCGTCGTGTTCGGCCCCGGCTGCTTCACATCGAACAACAGTGAGAATCCCTCCTCAGGCTGCAGTCGCAGCTTGAGCACGTTCTGGTGCCCAGGGCACTCCGAGTCGCGGTGGAACAGACACACAGGTGGTCGCAGGTAGCGGACCGTCACTTCCGATACTCGGGCCGACATCCGCTTTCCCGTGCGTAGGTAGAACGGGACTCCCTGCCACCGCCAGTTGTCGATGTGTAGAGCGACCGCTGCGAACGTCGGTGTGCTTGAACCCTCCCGTACTCCCGGTTCATCGAGGTACGAGGTTGTGGCCGAGGAGTCGCCGGACTCCGCGGAGTATCTGGCGAGCACCGCGTCGTTCAGGTTGAGGCGCCTCACTGCATCAAGGACCTTGACCTTTTCGGCGTGGATCGATGCGGCATCCATCTTGACCGGCGGCTCCATGGCGACCAGCGTCATGATCTGCGTCAAGTGGTTCTGCAGCATGTCGCGCACGGCACCGCTCTCGTCGTAGTACGCGGCCCGCCCGGAGAGTCCTGCGTCTTCGGCAACGGTGATCTCCACCGATTCGATGTGTCTGCGATTCCATGTCTGCTCGAACAAGCTGTTCGAGAACCTGAACACCAAGAGGTTTCTGACGGTCTCCTTGCCGAGAAAGTGGTCGATCCGGTACACCTGCTCCTCAGGGAAGGTTCTGTGAATGATCGCGTTGGATGTCCTGGCCGTCTCCAGATCGATCCCGAAGGGTTTCTCAACCACGAGCCTTGTCCACCCGTTGCCGTCATGGATCCGACACTTGCTGATGCCCGCCACGGTCGCGTCGAGTTTCGATGGGGGGACAGCGAGGTACACGACCCTGTTTCCCGAGAGCTCATGTTCGGCTTCGACCCTTGCGACTTCGCTGGCCAACGCAGTGAACGAGGCATCGTCAGATACCGCCTTATAGGCGAACGTGCCGCTGAGGAATCGATTCGAGTCCTCGGTAGACACGTCAGCCCGTTCAAGACTCGACGCCACGAGCGACGTGAACTCTTCGGTTGTTCTGGCACGAGACCCGACGCCGATGACGGCGTGAGATGAGAGACCTTCGGCTGACACGATCTTGGCCAGCGCCGGCAACAACTTCGTGCGCCCGAGATGTCCTGTGGCTCCGAAGACGATGAACGTTACGTCCACGTTCATGCGACAGAACCTCGGAGGAGATTGTTCAGACCGATCAGTGATGCCTCCGGATCGGACCCGAGGTCGATACTCACGAGATCTCGGCCGACACCGAGGAGCGCAGCACGATCACCGGACGCCTGTGCCGATATCAGGTCGTTGAATGAGTAGTCGGTCCCTGGGACCGGCAGCTGCTCATGGGGCGTATCCACCAGTTGGATGAACAACCCGCCTGAGGGCCCGCCCTTGTGCAGCTGACCTGTCGAATGCAAGAAGCGAGGCCCGTAGCCCACGGTTGTCGCTGCCCCGTGTGCGGACGCAAGGGTCTCGCGCAGTGCGGCGAGTCTCGCATCGATGGCCGAACTCGGAGCAACGTACGCCTGCACGGAGATGTACGACGCTCGTTGAGACACAAGCAGGCGGTCGATCTCATCGCTGAGGTTCGGCGAACGGATGGGTGTCGGGTCCTCGGTGGCTGGCAAGTCACCGGCCATCGCTGCCCTTGCGAGTTCCTTGGCTCTCTGCACATCGGGCTGGTTGAAGGGGTGGATCTTGAGGATGGCGCTCGCTACGGCTGTGGCGAGTTCCATGATGAACATCGCGCCTGCGATGTCGCTCGGCCGCTCGAATTCGATCTGTATGGGTGCGTCTCTTGGCTCGTCTCCCACAGCGATCACGAGTTCGTCCCGCGCCTCCGGCCTGTCTGGGCCACCATCGATCGGAACGATTCCCTGTCCGTCCTTGCCGGTGGACTCAGCGATCAGTTGCTCCGCCCACACACCGAAACGTTCGCCGGAACCTGTGCCTACGAAGCGTGTCTTGTTTCGCCCATCGTTCGCTGCGGCAGCCATCGACGCACCGATGACGAAAGCGGGATTAGCGCCGATCGGAGTTTTCGGATTGCACAGAGCTGACGCTGCGTGCCCCGCGTGAAGAAGCTCCCGGGCGTCGGCACCGATGAGCGCCACAGGGACGAGTCCGAACGCCGTAAGCGCCGAGTACCTTCCGCCGACGGTTGGATCTGCGAGAAGGACGCCTCGGAACCCACGTTCGATGGCAACCGATTCCAGCGACGATCCCGGATCTGTGACCGCTATGAAGTGGGCGCCGGGAGACTCGGAAACGGCCTCCACACGGTTCCAGAAGTATTGGAAGAACGAGAGTGTCTCGAGCGTCCCTCCAGATTTCGAGGAGATGATGAACCACGTCGTCGCCGGGTCGATCCGTTCATCGACGGCAAGGACCGCATCGGGGTGTGTCGAGTCGAGAACGATCAGGTTGGGGTACCCGGGCGCTTGGGGAAGGCTGTGCGAGTACACCTCGGGTGCGAGACTTGAGCCGCCCATCCCGCACAGAACCACATGGGTGATCCCCTCGGATATCGCTGACGTCGCGAGGTTGTCGAGATCATCGAGGTGCCTCACGGCGGTCATTGGGAGATCCAGCCAGCCGAGACGGTCTGCGATCTCCGCAACCGGGGGGTCGAACCAGACGGTGGGATCCTTGTTCCACAGCCGCACCATGATGTCATCCGCTTCCCAGCGAACGGCCTCGCTCGCGACGGCTCTGCTGTCAAGCTCGTTGGAGAAGCTGATCTTCACGCAACGACCTGCAACTGCTTCGACCGGATCGCCTCCAACAGCGAACCGAACGCGTTCGCAAAGGAGGCGACGCCATCGGTTTGGAGTTGATCGGTGAGTGCATCGAAGTCCACTCCGACGGCAGGGAGCGAAGCGATCAAGGTGGCCGCGTCATCGACGCCCTCCAGGAGCGACCCGGGTTTGATGACCCCATGGTCGAGGAACGCCTCGATCGTCTGGGGTGGCGCCGTATTGACCGTGTTCGGTCCGATCAGTTCTTCGACGTACATCACGTCCCTGTAGTCGGGGTTCTTCGTTGACGTCGATGCCCAGAGCACCCGTTGCGGGCTCGTGCCAAGATCGCGGAGATCGGTGAACATGTCGCCCTCGAAGATCTGCTGATAGCGTCGATAGGCGAGTTTGGCGTTTGCCACGGCGCCTTTGCCGAGCATCGCACGGGCCGGTGCGGTATCGATACGCGACAAAGCTGAGTCTGTGACCGCGTCGACTCTCGATACGAAGAACGATGCGACAGATGCAAGCGTGGAAGGATTGGCGGCTCGTGCGGCGCCTCGGACGTAGGCCATCGCAACACCCTCATAGTCGGCCATCGAGAACATCAGCGTGGCATTGATGTTGAGGCCCGACGCGGTGAGTTCCTCGATGGCAGGGATTCCCTCGGTTGTAGCGGGCACCTTGACCATGAGGTTCTTGCGATCCACTTCGGTCCAGAGCCGCATTGCGTCTGCGATGGTGCCAGCGGTGTCGTGTGCGAGTGTCGGGGACACCTCAAGGCTGACGTACCCGTCGTGCCCGTCGGACGACTCGTAGACGGGATGCAGGATGTCTGCAGCCGCTCTGATGTCCCTGATCGCAAGCGCCTCGAACACAGCCTCTGGCTCTGCGTCGCCAAGTGTGGCGATCTGACTGTCGTACAGATCTGTGCGAGCGATCGCCGCTTCGAAGATCGACGGATTGCTGGTGACTCCGCGTACACCCTCGGACACGAGGTCGGTCATGCCTCCGTCAGCGAGCATGTCCCTCCGGATGAAGTCGTACCAGATCGATTGGCCGTGCTGATGGAGTTGTTCGAGCTTGGTCATGTTCTCACTTTGATTCGTTTCATCCATTGTCACAGGTTAGGTCCCGCTTCAGGGCGGTTGGTGGTGGGGGCGAAGTCCGAAGTCCGACGGAGTCCAGCGAGAAGAGCTTCAGATCGGATTTCGGATTTCGGACTCCGGGAGCGAGCGCCTAAAGGAGCTCCCTCATCGTGTCGTGTACCTCGGCACCGATGTCCTCACGTTCGAGTGCGACAGCCAGGGTCGCATGGATGAAGCCGGCGCTGGTGCCACAGTCGAACCGATCTCCGGTAAGAGCCACGGCTCGAAGTTCCTTTCGTGAGAGCGACCGTGCAAGTGCATCGGTGAGCTGTATCTCACTGCCGACACCACGCGGCGTGTTGGAGAGATCGTTCATGATCTCCGCATCGAGGATGTATCGGCCGACGATGGCGAGGTTCGATTTCGCCGTTCCGGGGGCTGGCTTCTCTTCGATGGCTGCTACGACGAGATCCTCCCCGGAGCCATCTTGCGGGGTGATGATGCCGTAGCGATCGGTCTCAGTTGGGGGGACTTCCTGCACGAGGACGACGTTCGAGCCAGACCGCTCGTACATCTCCATCATGGTGCGGAGTGCGTTTCCGAGTGGTCTCAGGAAATCGTCGGGAAGGAGCACAGCGAAAGGTTCGTCACCGACGAGATGTCTGGCGCACCAAACAGCATGGCCGAGGCCGAGAGGGTCTTTCTGAGGTACATAGCTGAACTGGGACGATGCAGGCCGAAGATCCCTGATCACTTCGAGCATGTCCGTGTCGTCCCGCTTGGCCAGCGCGGTCTCGAGCTCGATATTCGGGTCGAAGTGGTCCTTGATCGCTGTGGTCCGGTGACGAGTAACGAAGATGAAGTTCTCGATCCCGACCTGTCTTGCTTCGTCAACCGCGAACTGGATGAGCGGCCTGTCGACGATCGGAAGCAGTTCCTTTGGTACAGACTTGGTGGCTGGAAGGAAGCGGGTGCCGAGGCCTGCGACAGGGAAGACCGCTGTCCGAACGGTGGTCATCAGCCTGCGACGGTCGTCGTGATGCGTTCGGCGTGGCCCTTGGCTTTCACGTTGTAGAACGCGTCCTCGACGGAACCCTCGCTATCGACGAGGAAGGTGGAGCGAATGATTCCCATGTACTCGCGGCCATAGTTCTTCTTGAGGCCGTATGCGCCGAACGCTGTCGCCATCTCGTGGTCCGGGTCTGACAGCAGATCGAACGGAAGGTCATATTCCACGCGAAACTTCTCGAGGTAGTCAGGCTGGTCTGGAGAGACACCGATGATGTCGTAGCCCTGTGCGGACAGAAACTCGTGGCGATCGCGAAAGTCGCAGGACTCGGTCGTGCAACCGGGCGTGAACGCCTTCGGGTAGAAGTAGATCACGAGTTTCGTTCCGAGGAGTCCGTCGCGTGTGCGCGTCTCGCCCTTCTGATCCACGGCGGAGAAGTCTGGGATCTTGGATCCTGATTCGAGTTGCATATGTCCTCTGGTCGCTTCCAGCAGCGTAATCACTATGAGGTGGCTGCCCGGAGTCTGAGTTGTCCGCATGCAGCGTCGATGTCCTGGCCTCGTGTGTCCCTGAGGGTGACGTTGGCGCCCTCCCTGGAAAGGGTTCCGATGAATCGACGTACATGATCCCTGTCGGGTGGCCTGTCGGCGCTCAGCGGCGTCGGGTTGAGCGCGATGACGTTGACGTGCGCCTTCAACTCGCGTGAGACGCGAGCCAGTCCGATCGCTTCCTCATCAGAGTCATTCTCGCCTGCGATGAGCGTCCACTCGAGCGAGATCCTTCTGCCCTTCGCCTCGTAGTACTCCTTGGCGGCTGCCACGACGTCTTCGATCGGGTATCTGTCGTTGATCGGCACGAGTTTCGTTCGCTCCGATGGGATCGTTGAATGGAGGCTAACGGCGAGGTTCACAGGCCACGGCTCGTCGACGAGTTTCCGCATGCCTGGTACGAATCCGACCGTCGAGACAGTGATCGATCGCGCGGACATGCCCATCACCTCGATCATGCGGCGGAGCGACTCTCTCGTGTGCTTGTAGTTTGCGAGTGGCTCCCCCATGCCCATGAACACGACGTTCGTCACACGGGAAGGGCTGCGCGGCAGGGGAGATTCAGACAGGGCTGCGTTGGCGTACGCAACCTGTGCAAAGATCTCTCCCGCGTCCAGATGCCGATCGAAGCCGAACTGTCCTGTTGCACAGAACGTACATCCCATCGCACAGCCGACCTGTGATGAGATACACAGGGTCGTGCGGCTTGCGTATCCCATGAGGACCGTCTCGATGGCAGAGCCGTCTTCAGTTCGGAACAGCCATTTACGCGTCTCCCCGCCGTCGCCGATTTGCTCAAGTTCGAGGTCGAACGGCCAGAGCTTGTCAGCGAGGTCTGCCCGCATCTGGCCGGGGAGATTGGTCATGGCCTCGGTCGTCATGACCGGATGGTGATACAGCCACTCCGACAGTTGGGTCGCCCGGTACGGGGGTTCGTCGCCGAGTGTCTCGCCGAGGCGCTCAGGCTCCGTGAGATACAACATGCTCAGGAACGAGCGGTGGCGGCGTCGATCCAGCGTTGTGCGGTTTCAGGTGTTGTGTTGACTGCCTCGGCAAGCTCGTTCGCCTCCTGCTTCGCAAGATCAGCGAACGACGCAATGTCCGCCTCAGAAAGTCTCGAGGCGAAGGCGGGGCCGACGCCCTTGATCTCGGTCAGGTCATCGCCGGCTTGGACTGATCCGCTTCGAAACCTCGGGGGAGTGTCGGTCGGCGCCTCGGGTGCCGGCAGCATGCGGTCTCGAACTGCCCAGGCCGCCGCAGCGAGTCCCGCGACGACCCCTGCGATCCTGATGGCGTTCTTCATTACATGATTCATCGTGAACTGAGTCTACGACGAATCATTCAGTGCACTCCAACGGTGCGTTCGGATGCTGGGGGTCGACCGTCCAGTGTCTGTCCCATGGTGACGAATTCTTTGCGAGGTACCACGAAACAGCGATGTTCGCCTCAGCGTTGTACGGCGTCGCATAGAGGCCATTGGAGTCTCGGAAGCCTGCCGCGGCTGCCCGTGCTTTCCAGTACTTCGAGAGGTGCTGGAACAATCCCTCTGCGCCCACGCCGCTGTTGTACGCCTGTGGATTGCCCTTCGACTCGAAATGCATGATGTTGAGTGCACAGTTCACGAGGTGGTCCGGCCAGTACTTTGCGACGAGGCTTCTCCACTGCTCGACGTTGCGCTTGCCTGCGGCGTCGGCTGGCCAATTCGGCGACCACGTTGTTGCGCCGGATGTTGTTGATGTGCCCTTGGTCGTTGTCGTGGTGGTCGGTGGCGGAGGCGGTGGTGAGTAGGTGACGAGCACGGACTCGGTGACGGTGTTCCCTGCCCTATCTTCGGCGGTGATCTTTGCGTTCGATCCCTCGGACGACACGACGAGCTTCAGCGTCCAGTCTCCATCATCCTCAACAGAAGCTTCGTACGGTCCCGAGTAGACCTTGGCCCCGGGTTCAGATGTTCCATAGAACGTCACGACCCTGTCTTCCACAGTGTCACCATCGGATGGCGATGTGATGTG
>CAXMSN010000096.1:0-12510 GCA_964196275.1 uncultured Kiloniellales bacterium
CCGTGATGCACGCTACATATCAACCGAAGGACGTCGAGGCACGTTGGTACAAGGTATGGGAGGAATCAGGCTCCTTCCGCCCTGAGGTGAACCCCGACGGCGAGCCGTATTGCATCGTCATCCCGCCGCCCAACGTCACGGGCGTCCTCCACATGGGCCACGCCCTCGATCACGCCATCCAGGACGTCATCATCCGAAGAAAGCGCATGCAGGGGTACGCCGCCCTCTGGCTGCCAGGCACGGATCACGCGGGCATCGCAACCCAGAACGTAGTGGAGCGGGAGCTCCGCATCGAGGGACTTACCCGGCATGATGTCGGCCGTGAGGCGTTCATCGAGCAGGTGTGGGCTTGGAAGGCGAAATCGGGGAACACGATCTCGAACCAGATGCGCAAGCTCGGGGACTCGACCGACTGGACGCGTGAGCGTTTCACATTCGATGAGGGCTTGAGCCAGGCGGTTCGGAAGGTCTTCGTGGACCTCTACGACAACGGTCTCATGTATCGGGCGAACAGGATCATCAACTGGTGCCCTCGTTGCCACACCGCTCTGTCCGAGATCGAGGTGGAGCATGAGGATGACCCGGGTGAGCTGACCTACATCAGGTATCCGTTTGTCGATGGATCCGGCTTCGTCACAGTCGCCACGACCCGCCCCGAGACGATGCTTGGCGATACCGCGATCGCGGTGAATCCAGAGGACGAGCGCTATGCCGACGCCGTCGGCAAGACCGTCATGCTCCCGCTGATGGACAGAGAGATCCCCGTGGTTGCGGACGATGCAGTCGAGCTCGACTTCGGAACCGGTGCTGTGAAAGTCACTCCGGCGCACGATCCCTTGGACTTCGAGATCGGGCAACGGCATGATCTGGAACCCATCATCGTCATCGATACGGAGGCGAAGATCACAGTCGATGGCGGAGAGTTCTTCGGCATGGACCGCTTCGAAGCCCGCGAGGCGGTGCGCTCCAGACTCCGAGAGATCGACGCCATTGAGAAGATCGAGGAACACCCGCACTCCGTCGGACACTGCTCCCGGTGCCACACCGTGGTGGAACCGCTGCTCTCGCTCCAATGGTTCGTCAAGGTCGATCCGCTTGTCGGCCCCGCCATCGACGCGGTCAAGGATGGGCGCACCCGGTTCGTCCCGAAGCGATGGGAGAACAACTACTTCTACTGGATGGAGAACCTGCGTGACTGGTGCGTGAGCCGGCAGCTGTGGTGGGGGCATCGGATCCCTGCCTGGTACTGCCAGGACTGCGACGAGACCATCGTGTCGATGGAGGACGCTGTCACATGTCCAAGCTGCGGATCATCGAAGCTCGTCCAGGATGAAGACGTGTTGGATACGTGGTTCTCGTCAGCGCTCTGGCCATTCAGCACGCTCGGCTGGCCTGAGGAGACGGACGACCTCGCGAAGTACTACCCGACGACGACACTCGTTACCGGTTTCGACATCATCTTCTTCTGGGTGGCGAGGATGATGAAGATGGCTCTCCAGTTCACCGATTCGGTCCCGTTCACCGACATCGTGATCCACGGGATGGTCAGGGACATGGCGGGCAAGAAGATGTCGAAGTCGACAGGCAATGCTCTTGATCCTCTGGAGTTGATCGACGAATACGGTGCGGACTCTGTCCGTCTCGCCCTCATCCAGTCGGCAGCACCGGGCCATGACATTCCCCTGAACACTGACTGGATCGATGCATCACGCCGCTTCGGGAACAAGCTCTGGAACGCGATGCGATTCGCTGTCGAGTTCATGGATGTGAGCGGTGTCCCTGCCGACGGCGGCTATCCCGATGATCCGGGGCCTGAGGATGCATGGATCCTGTCACGGCTCGGTGCCGTTACCGCAGAGTTCGATGACCTGCTGGACGAGTACAGGCTCTCAGATGCCTACGGCCTGCTGTACAACTTTGCATGGTCTGAGGTCTTTGACTGGTATCTCGAGATGGCAAAGTCCCTGACAGAGGATGACCAACGCGCCGCATCCATGCGCCAGACGCTCGGTGTGGTCCTCCGGGACGTTCTGAAGCTGTTTCACCCTGCCACGCCATTCGTGACGGAGGAGCTGTGGGACAGCCTTGGAGACGGCTCGACGCTCATCATCACGTCGACGTGGCCACAGGTGCCGGAGTTCGCTGCTCCAGAGTCCGTCGACTCGCTGCAAAGGATCGTTTCGGACATCCGGCGATTCCGATCCCAGCATCACATTGCAAACAAGGCCGACGTGCCCGTGATTGTGGCTCCCTCAGATGACCTTCCCGACTGGTGGCTGAACCAGGTTGCTTCGCTCAGCAATTCCCAGCCGACGATCGGTGAGAGGCCGGAGCCTGTGGCAGGGCACACGCGGCTGTCTGCACCGGGCGTTGAGGCGTACATCCCACTGGCGGGTCTTGTTGATGTGGATGCCGAACGTCCTCGCTTGGAGAAGGCGATCTCGGAGATCGAGGCCAACCTCTCGAAATCCAACGCAAAGCTCCAGAACGCCAATTTCGTGGACCGCGCTCCCGAAGACATCGTCGCGGCTGAGCGAGCCCGGGTCGATGACATGGAGCGAGAGCTTGCGAAGCAGCGAACGCTTCTCGCCGAACTCGGTTGACGCAGTGGCAGAACTCACACCTCCCGTGATAGAAGACCGTTCCCAGGCGGAGTCGTTTCTCGACTCCCGCATAGGGTCGGGGGTGCAACCAGGTCTTGAACGGATCCAAGGGCTCCTGGCATTCATGGGCGATCCCCATACGGAGTACCCGGTGATCCACATCGCAGGTACGAACGGCAAGACCACGGTGTCGCGCATGGTGCAGCAGATCCTTGGGAGCCACGGCCTGGCGACGGGATCGTTCACCAGCCCTCATCTGGATACCGTTGAGGAGCGGTTCAATCTCCATGGCGTTCAGGTCGATTCGCGAGACTTCACCGATGCTGTCGCCGACATCGCCTGGTTCGTCGTCGGATACGAGACAGAGAACGACACGACCGTCACGTACTTCGAGGTCACAGCGGCGCTTGCGTTCTCCCTGTTTTCGACCGCAGCAGTGGATGTCGCCGTCGTAGAGGTCGGGCTGGGGGGAAGGCTTGATGCAACGAACGTGCTCGATGCCGACGTCTCGGTCGTCACGAGCATCGACATCGACCACGTGGAGTTCCTCGGCGACACGCTGAAGGAGATCGCCACGGAGAAGGCGGCCATCGTCAAGGATGGCGGAACGGTCGTTACCGGCGACCTTCCGCCTGAGGCGATCGAAGCGGTGAGCCAGCGCGCCAGAGAGACGGGCGCGAATTGGATCCGGTTCGGGAGCGACTTCGGCGTAACCGACGCTGTCGTTGCCGTGGGCGGTTGGCAATGCTCGATCAACGGCGTCCACGGCGAGTACGAGGATCTGTTCCTCCGGATCCATGGGCGTCACCAGGTGGACAACCTCGCGGTCGCGATCGCAACCTGTGAGATGTTCCTCGGTAGATCGCTTGATCAGGACGTGTTGGCGTTTGCGATCGCTTCCATCACGTCCCCCGGTCGGCTTGAGGTGGTGCGGAGGCGGCCGCTCGTGTTGGTCGATGGTGCACACAACGAGCAGGGTTTCCGCGGCCTTGGGGCCGCCATCGGTGACGAATTTCCTCCCATGAAGTGGCATCTGGTTCTTGGCGTCAGGGGTGAGAGGGTCATCTCCGACCTTCTGTCACCCATGGACGGCCAGATCGCACACGTGTACGCTGCGGCGCCCGACGATGCGCAAGCGATCGATCCCGCATCCATTGCCGTCGACGCTTCCAATGCGCTCGGCGTGACATCCACCGTTCACGACAGCGTGACATCGGCTCTTGCAGAGGCCGTTTCTGCTGCGGGGCCCGAAGGCGGCGTCGTCGTGGCAGGGTCGCTGTACGTCGCTGGCGAGGCGCGTGCTTCGTTCGACGTATCGACCGACAGATCCGGTGAAGCGCACGTGCGCATCGACGCAGAGGTGACGGACAACGTCGACGACGAGTTCGAAGAGTCCGATCTGTTCGACTGAAGTCGCTCGACTGCGCCGAGCTCCAGACCCGCTCACTTCGTTCGCTAGGTAGCACGTAATAGGTAGCACGTAGCAGGAACTGAACAGTCTCTGACCCTGTCTGACTTCTCACTTCCGTGGTCCGTGGTCCTGGTCGTGTGCAGCAGTAGGGCTCACCTCGGTACCCTGCCGGTGCCGATTTCTGAGGCACCAAAACAACCCACTTCCTAGGAGGCTTCCGTGGCAATTGAGAACACCTACGTGATGATCAAGCCGGACGGCGTTGCCCGTGGCCTCGTTGGTGAAGTCGTTTCGCGGCTCGAACGGAAGGGCCTCGCGCTCGTCAATATGAGGATGCTGACGATCGATGAGGCACTTGCAGGCCGCCACTACGCAGAACACACCGACAAGCCGTTCTTCAGCGAGCTCGTTGCTTTCATCACGTCGGGACCCGTCGTTGCGATGGAATGGTCCGGCGAAGGTGCCGTGGGGGTCTCCCGCACGCTCATGGGTGTCACGAACCCCGCTGAAGCAGCACCGGGCACGATCCGCGGCGACTTCGGGCTGATCATCACGGAGAACATCGTGCATGGATCGGATTCCGTGGAGAGCGCGAAGCGCGAACTCGGGATCTTCTTCGGCTAGCGAGAGAACGTAGTACGAAGTACGTATGACGTAGTACGACTCGGACGTCTTGTATCGATCGGTACGTGGCGTATCTGCGCGCTGAAGCGCCTTCTCTTCGCATCGTCTGCGGCTCTGCGTGTGAGCCTGAAACTCAAGACATCATGGCGGTCAGCGTCGGCCTCGCAGACGGGAAAATTGCTCGGGTTCTACACGAGCACGTCGAAACCCGGCTGTCCGCGCCTTATCCGCTCTCGTCATACGTAATACCCAATACGGTGTACCTATGACGTACTGCTACCCGTGTCCCCGCTTCCAGCCGACCCCACTCATTTCTGAGTGCCATTAAAGGTCCGCGGGTTACACTCTCACCAAGAGCTTCGGGATATCTATGAAAAGCCTTCTGTCATTTGCCGGTCGCGACATGGCTGTCGACCTTGGAACCGCCAACACCCTCGTTTTCGTCAAGGGTCAAGGTGTGGTGCTCAACGAGCCTTCGGTGGTCGCGATCAACACCCGAGACAACCGCCCTCTCGAGGTCGGAATGGCCGCGAAACGGATGATCGGTAGGACACCTTCGTACATCCAGGCCATTCGGCCACTTCGTGACGGCGTGATCGCCGACTTCGATGTGACTGAGAAGATGTTGCGGTATTTCATCGACAAGGTGCATACGGGCAGGTTCGCCGCCCGTCCCCGCATCGTCATTTGCGTCCCGTCCGGTATCACCGCCGTTGAGCGTCGTGCAGTCGAGGAGGCTGCCTATCACGCAGGTGCACGGAGGGCGTACACGATCGAGGAGCCGATGGCTGCTGCGATCGGCGTTGGCCTCCCGGTTCACGAGCCGACAGGGTCGATGGTCGTCGACATGGGCGGTGGCACAACGGAGGTTGCCGTCATCTCACTCGGTGGGATCGTCGTGTCGAAGTCGATTCGCATCGGTGGAGACGAACTTGACGAGGCCATCATCCAGTGGGTCAAGAAGGAATACAGCCTCATGCTTGGCGAGCGAACGGCTGAGCAGATCAAGATGGCGATCGGATCGGCATGGCCGTACACAGATGAGCCTGCCGCTGAGGTTCGCGGCCGAGATCTGATTACCGGCCTCCCAAAGACCATCGTGTTGTCCAGTGCCGAAGTCCGGGAATCCATCGAGGAGCCGGTCCAGGCCGTCGTCGACGCCGTGAAGTACACGCTCGACAAGACACCTCCAGAGCTTGCAGCCGATGTCATGGAGCGCGGGATCGTCCTCACCGGAGGTGGTGCGTACCTCAAGGGACTCGACCTCAGACTCGCCCATGAGACCGGCATGCCGATCGTGACGGCAGACCGCCCCTTGCACAGCGTCGTGCTCGGATCCGGGGCGTGTCTTGAGGAGTTCGACGTTCTGCACGCCGTTCTCCAGTCGTCCGGCCGCGCCTAGGTGGGCGTGCGCCTCCGCTGATGGCAACCACATCTGGGCGCAGGCTGAACCGGGTCACGGTTCTCTTCTTCTCGCTGCTTGCGATCGGTTTCCTCATCGCAACGTTCGACGTTCGGTCAGATGGTGGCAATGTCGCCAATGTGATGCGTGAGGGGACACAGTCCATTTTCACGCCGCTCCAGAAAAGCGTCGACTGGGTCGCAAGTCCCGTTGTCGGATTCGTCGACGGTGTCGCGAATCTCGCCGGACTTCGAGCGGAGACGGAGCGCCTCCAGGACCGCGTACGGGAACTTGAAGCGGATTCCCGCGAGGTCGGTGCGATCGAGGAACAGGTGATACAACTCGAACTTATCGCCGGCGTCGATGCTCCTGAGGAGCTTCCAACGGTCACTGCACGGATCTATGCGTCCGGTCCCACGGCTTTTGACAACGTCAGGTACATCGACAAGGGCGCAAACGATGGGATCGTCGTTGGCCAGGCGGTTCTCGACGAGGATGGCCTGATCGGACGGGTTGACCTGGTGTCGGCCAACGATGCGCGCATCAGGCTCATCACAGACCCCATCGTCTCTGTTGGCGTGAGGGTGCAGGCCACCAACGAAACCGGTGTTGTATCCGGTCGCGGCGACGGGCCACTTCGGCTTGAGATGTTCAGGGCCACCCTGCCTGTGACCGAGGGTGACCTCGTCATCACCGACGGAAGCCGGTTCCCCCCAGGCATCGTTGTGGGGTCCATCTCTGACACCGCAGAAGCCGAGGTTGGTTTCGTCCTCAGATCGTCTGTCCGTCCAGCGGCTAGGTTCTCGCAGGTCGACTACGTGAAGGTGATCATCGGGTGGTCAGCCCTCGACGCCGATCTTCAGGATGGCGTTGTCGACTCGTCCGCCACGACGACCGTCGCGCCCACCACAACCACGACAACGTCGGAGGGATGATGAATCGCTCCCGCGTCGCAGTCTCGCTCCTTGCCATCGTGCTCGCCCTGGTGATCCAGACGACCGTATTCGGTGCGGGAGGTATAGAGCCGCTGGGCGTAGCCCCCGCGTTCGTGACACTCGTTGTCATCGCGATCGGCCCATACGTTGAAGCGGAGTATCACGTCCTGCTTGGGTTCACAGCCGGCATCCTCATGGACCTCATGGGAAGCGGCACGCTCGGGCTGTGGGCCATGACGCTGACGATCGTGGCGTATGCAACCGTCCGTCTCAGGGAGCGATTCAACGAAGGGATCGTTCTCACAGGCTTTCTCGTCTTCTCACTCACCCTGATGGGTCAGTTGATCTTCGTGACTGTCGGAACCCTCTTCGGGCAGGAAGTCGCTGCTGACACGTCGGTGGTTGCGAAGGTGATCCTGCCCGCCGTATGGAACCTTGTGCTTGCGATACCCGTTGTATGGGGGTTGGCATTGGTGTTCAACCAGCGTGACCGGAGGTGGGCGACGTGAACAGCGGAGCGCGCATAGGGGTGATCGGGCTCGTCTTCGTGGCGCTGCTCGGCGTGTTGACCCTTCGCCTGTGGACGATGCAGGTCACCGAGGTGCAGGCCTACGAGGATCGCGCCGATCGCAATCAGGTGCGGGTCGTATTCTCGCCAGCGCCCCGGGGAGACATCTACGACTCCAACGGCGTCAAGTTGGCAGGTACGCGGTCCGCGCTCGCTGCGGTGGTGGACCTTGCGCTGGTCGAAGGCAGCGAATTGGAGATGCTCGCGCGAAACCTCGCAGCGTTCCTTGACGTGCCGACCTCTGAGCTACTCGACGACCTTGAGAATCCGAGTGCCGGAGCTCAGGTGACCGTTGCAACCGATCTCACGGAGTACGAGGCGACCTTCCTCGCTGAGCACAGGGAGACATTCCCTGGTGTCAACATCGTGCCACAGCCCGTGCGTGTGTACCCGGAGGGCAATCTCGCTGCTCATGTCATCGGTTACATAGGACGCCCGAACGAAACGGACCTTGAACGGGAGAACGTGAAGGGCACCACCTTTGTCGGCAAGGCTGGCGTGGAGCGTTTCTACGACGACCAGCTGCTCGGCACCGAGGGACTGATCCAGTATCAGGTGGATGCGAAACGGAAGGTGCTTGCGCTTGCCGGCGAAGAGGTGCCGATAGCCGGCGGCAGCCTCGTGCTGACCATCGACTCGGAGTTGCAGCGTCAGCTGGAAGAATCGCTACGAGATGGCCTGATCGAAGCTCGGAACCTCGAGATGCAGCAACGCGAGAGCGAACTGGTCAAGGAGACGATCGCTGAACGGTTGGCTGCAGCGTTGAAGCAGGCTCGGGAGGACGCGGCCGTGAAGGCCGCCGAGGAGAGCGAAGCGCCCTCCGATCCGTCTGGCACCGAACCAAGTGAGGACGATGACGATGTGGTGATCGAGGAAGCCGAAGTCACGATCAACCCTGCCTCCGTTCTTGCCTCGCTCTACCCGGGGCTTCCAATCGATGCCGCGGGCGTGTGCGTCCCCGTTCAGCTTGTGACGGTTCCGCTCGATAGCGACGGCGTGCTTTCAGGAACCGAGCCACGTTTCGCAAGGCTTGATGCGGTCGCAGAGGTCGACGGAGATCTAGTCGCCACGGTCAACATTGCGGGCGAGAAATACACCGTCAAGGACAATCAGTCATTTGCGGGAACGGTCCAGGTGCTCCACGTGGAGGAGGACGAGATAATCCTGTACCACCGCGATAAGTGGTGCCCGGTGCGCAGCGTCGGCGTCGTGATGGACCCCACGGATGGGTCCGTTCTGGCCATGGCGTCTTACCCAAGCTTCGATCCTTCTGCGTTCGTCGATGGCCTGAGCGATAGTCAGTGGGAATCGCTCAGCACGGTCTCCGCGTTCCAAAACTTCGCCGTTCAGGGACTGTACGCGCCGGCCTCCACGTTCAAGACCGTCCCCTACGTCCTTGCGATGGAGGAGTCGTACTACCCGACGTATCAGGGTCCCAGCGGCCGGAACCGAGATGAGAATGGGGACAAACCGCCACCTGATCCGCTCACCGGTCACACCGACCTGTATCAGTGCGACGGCTCTTTCGAGTTCGAGCTCGACGATGGCACCGTCCAGAAGAAGCGTGACTGGCGACCCGATCACGGTCCTCTTGATCTGCATGGAGCGCTGGTCGAGTCATGCGACCTCTATTTCTGGGATGTCGCACTCAGCCTTTGGGAGCAGCGACGCGAGGAGGGTGTCGACAAGGAGAACCTTCTCCAGGAGTACGCCCGCAGTTTTGGGTTCGGTACCGCCACGGGGATCGACCTTCCTTTCGAGCGTGATGGTCTCATCCCTGATGAGGCGTGGTTCAAGGCTGAGCAACGCGAGAAGACCGGCCGCGTCCGTGCCGATGGGCCATGGCTTGGTGGCGACCTCATGGACATTGCCGTCGGTCAAGGTGCCGTGCTTACAACTCCGCTCCAGATGGCCAGTGGCTATTCAGCGATGGTCAACGGTGGGACCCTGTGGCAGCCTCGCGTCGTGTCGCACGTGGTCGACAGCGAGGGAGAGGTAATCGAGGAGAACCCTGCATTTGCCACTCGTGATCTCGGTTTGAGCCCGGTCACCGTCCAGTGGCTTCGTGATGACCTAAGGGATGTTGTCAACCAGATCGACCCGGATACCACGGAGGGATTCGGTGGTACGGCGGTGAGAGCGTTCCAAGAGTGGCGGCAGGATGAAGACTTCGGGCACAACGTCGCGCTCATTGGTGGCAAGACCGGAACCGGTGAGGTCATCAAATCCCGCGCCGACGAAGCGTTCAGAGAGGTCGACAACGCGTGGTTCATGGGGGTCGCTCCGATCAACAATCCCAAGTACGTCATCTCGATCGTGGTCGAACGCGGTGGTTCCGGCGGGAGGGTGGCGGCGCCCATCGCCGTCCAGGTACTTCAGTACCTGCTCAACGGACCTGACGGCGTGTTCGAGGATCTCGCAGACGGGCTGGACTCAGACTGATGGCGACTGACTACCGCGACTCCAAGCCGATCGCATTCATGCACAGGGAAGCGGCGCTGAAGCCAGATCTGATCCTCGTATTGTCCTATCTCGCCATAACCGCGATCGGCCTCCTCATGGTGTACTCGGCGACAGCGCCCGGACTTGAGGCGAGAGGTCTCGATCCCACGCAGGAGTTGAAGGAACAAGCGATCTTCGTGGTCCTCGGCTTCATCGTGTTCGGGCTCGTGTCGTCCATCGACCTGACTGAGGTCCAAGGGTTCACGACCCCCATCTACGCCGTATCGGTGGGGCTCCTGGTGCTCGTGTTCCTCGTTGGCGACGAGGCAAAGGGCGCACAGCGGTGGATTGACCTTGGCATCCTGCGGTTCCAGCCATCGGAGGTTGCGAAGGTCGCGGTGGTCCTTGCGCTTGCCGCACTCCTTGCGGTCGTTGAGCCGCCTCTCAAATGGCGCACCGTGGTCAAGGCCGTCTTCATCGTCGGAATCCCTGCCGGGCTGATCTTCCTCCAGCCCGACCTTGGAACGATGCTCGTGTTTGCGTTCCTCTTGCTCACGATGTTGTTCGCCGGGGGTGCGACGTTCAGACAACTTGCCTTCCTCTTGGTTGCCACGATCATCGCGACGGTCGGGATCTTCCAGGTCAACCTGATCAAGGACTACCAGGTAGCGAGGCTCACGGCGTTCGTCGACCCGGGAGCGCACGAACTCACCCTCTCGTACAACCAGGTGCAGTCGGAGATCGCCATCGGTTCTGGCGGCATGTTCGGGAAGGGACTGTTCGAAGGGACCCAGACCAACCTGCAGTTCGTGCCGGAGCAATCGTCCGACTTCATCTTCACCGCCGTCGGGGAGCAGTTCGGTTTCTTCGGTTCGGCCGTCGTGATCGCGTTGTTCGGCGTCATGCTCTGGAGGCTGCTCGTCATTGCGCTGAATGCCAGGAACCGATTCGGCTACCTCGTTGCGATCGGTATCGCTTCGATGCTCGCATTCCACGTGTTCATCAATATCGGGATGACGATTCGAATCATGCCGGTCACCGGTCTTCCTCTGCCGTTCATGTCGTCAGGGGGCACGTTCTTTGTGGTGATGAGCGCGGCTCTCGGCCTTGCTCACTCGGCGTGGATACGACGATCACCCCAGCCCGGCGAGGGCAACGAAGTCTGAGCCGCTCTCCGCGGCCGTTCACCTCCAAGGCGCGCTATTGTCGCCACCATGCATCGGAGAGCAGATCAAGGTTGGATCGAGGTCATCACAGGACCCATGTTCTCCGGAAAGAGCGAAGAGTTGATTCGCAGGGTCACGCGGTACAACCTTGCCCGCGTGCCGACACAGACTTTCAAGCCTGCCCTTGATACCCGGTACGCCGTTGGCGAGGTCGTCAGTCACTCCCGATTGAGTACCCAGGCCCAGCCGGTCGAGACTTCGGACGAACTCCTGAGGTCCGTCGACGACCGCACTGTCGTGATCGGCATCGACGAAGGGCAGTTCTTCGACGATGGGCTCATCGAGGTCGCGGCGATCCTTGCTGGTGCTGGGAAGAACCTGATCATTGCTGGGCTGGACCTTGACTATCTCGGTCGTCCCTTCGAGCCCATTCCGTCCCTCATGCTCAAGGCCGAGTATGTGACGAAGGCACTCGCCGTCTGCCACAGGTGTGGCGGGCCGGGTCTGTTCACGCAGAGAGTCGTGCACTCCGACGATCTCGTCGTGCTCGGTGCCCAGGGTGCATATGAGGCTCGGTGCCGACGGTGCTTCGATCCCCACGAGGCCGAGCAGCAGCAACTCGACGTCGAGGTCGACGTCAGCAGTTGACCGCCAGCAGTATCCGTTGGTTTGTCGTCCACGTTTGTTACCCTGCTGTCATCACGCCACGTTACGTGGCGGAAAAGATTTCCGACCCAGGACGGGCTATGACCGTCGTCCGATCGCTCGAGACTCTGTTGCCAACGCGACAGACAACCTCGCGAAACGCTCACCTCATGATTTCTCGAGGTGTGTCATCTGACGTCGTCCCGCTGAGTCGATCGCATAGGTGTCATCCCACACGTGTCGCTGAAGCTCAGCGTCCTGTCAACACCCATCGATCGTGTCCTGGACCGGATAGGAGAAAGGTCCACCCACACGGGTATTCGAAGGAGTTGATGTATGGGACTCTTCAAAAAGAAGACACCCCAAGTCGTTCGCAGCAGCACAGCTGGCGAGAAGACGGAAGTCCGCACTGTCAATGGCCAGCAGGTCACGGTACGGCGGTCGGTTAAGGCTCAGGCCCAGACCACCACGAAGAAGAAGCGGAAGCCACAACAGAGGCAGCAGCAGAAACGCCGCGACTCTGGACGCGGCGGCTCGCGAGGCTCCTCGACACGGCGGAGACCGCCGATCGAGATCGTCGAGCCACCAGAGACCGCTCGAAAGCAGATGTTGGTTCGCAAGAGCCCGCATCAGACGCAGATCGTCGTGCTTGAGGGCCCTGTGCTTGTCGAGCACTATGTCGCAAGCACGGATCGCAAGTCGCTTGTCGGAAAC
>CAXMSN010000097.1:0-14570 GCA_964196275.1 uncultured Kiloniellales bacterium
CGAGGCGACCGTCGTAGGGCTCGCTCATCCGAAGTGGCAGGAACGCCCCGTTGCGTTCATCGTCCAGAAGGCAGGATCAGACGTCACACCCGATGAACTACGCGACTTCCTTCAACCGTTGATCGCAACCTGGTGGATGCCAGATGAATTCATCTTCATCGAGGCCATTCCCAAGACGGGCACAGGCAAGTTCGACAAGAAGGTCGTACGAGCCGAGTACGCCGACCTACTCACCTCGACGGCCGACTGACCGCCCAGGGCTGCGTTCACCCGTTCGGATGCCGGTCCGTGGTCCGTGGTCCGTGGTCCGAGGTCTGCGCCAATGACGAAGAGCGCCGCTATGACAACGACGCTCCTCTATTGCGCTCGGATGTGACGGGCGTCCTATCCGAGAACACTCTCCAATTCTTCCTCGGTCACCAGCACCGACCTGGCCTTCGATCCGACGGAGGGACCAACGATGCCTCTCGACTCCATGATGTCCATGACGCGGCCCGCACGGGCGAAGCCGATCCTGAGTTTTCGCTGCAGCATCGATGTTGACCCCAATTGGCTGCGAACGACCAGTTCTATGGCTGCCCGCATGATCTCGGGATCCTCGCCATCGAAGTCCTCGGTCGCCGCGGCCGCCTGGGTCGCCTGCTCGAAGACTTCCTTGTCCCTGTACTGGGCATCACGCTGTTCCTTGACCCAGTCCACCACCGAGTGGATCTCGGCCTCAGATACGAAAGATCCTTGAATCCGCTCCGGCTTCGGCTCGCGCGACGTCACAACGAGCATGTCACCAAGGCCAACCAGTTTGTCTGCGCCTCCCTGGTCGATGATGACCCGCGAATCAGTCTGGGAGGCCACAGAGAACGCGAGTCGTGAAGGCACGTTGGCCTTGATGACACCTGTGATGACGTTGACCGAGGGGCGTTGGGTCGCGAGCACGAGGTGGATGCCAACCGCTCTCGCCATCTGGGCGATACGGACGATCGAGTCCTCGACCATCTTGCCTGCGACCATCATGAGATCGTTGAGTTCGTCCACGACTATGACGATGTACGGGAAACGGTCGAACATCTCCTCGTCAAGACCGCCCGCGTCGTGCTTCTCTCGATATGAGTCGATGTCCCTGACGCCGCTGTCTGCGAGGAGGTCGTAGCGGCGCTCCATCTCTGACACTGCCCACTGCAACGCGTCGGAGGCCTTCTTCGGGTTCGTGATCACCCGTGTCATCAGATGCGGCACGTCGTTGTATTGACCGAGTTCAACCCTCTTGGGGTCAACAAGTATCAGACGCACCTCCTCTGGCGTCGAGCGCATCAGGATCGATGTGAGCAGGGAGTTGATGCAAGAAGACTTGCCCGCACCCGTTGCACCAGCGATGAGCATGTGTGGTAGTTCTGTGAGACGAAGCATGCGCGGCGCACCGGACACATCCATGCCGAGGGCCACGAGCATCGGATCGTGATCCTTCGCCGCCACATCAGATTGCAGAACGTCGCCGAGGGTGACCAGATGTCGCGAGTGATTGGGAACCTCAACGCCGATCGCTGACTTACCGGGGATCGGGGCAAGGATCCGCACATCCGTCGCGGCAAGCGCGTAGGCGATGTCGTTGCTGAGGTTCGTCACCTTGTTGACCTTGACGCCCGGGGCGAGCTCGATCTCGTATCGCGTGACCGTGGGCCCTGGGACGATCTTGGTGAGCACCGCATCGACGCCGTGCTGCCGGAGCGCCTTCTCAAGTGCATCTCCCGTCTTCTTCAGCCCTCGGGCATCGTGCCCGGCGTGCGAGGATCCAGCGAGCATGTTCACGGGTGGGAGCGTGTAGCCCTCGGTCCCGATGGGCGCCTTCACCTTTGGCTCAGCAGGCTTCGTGTTTTCGGGTCCTGTCATCTGCGGCTTGGAGGTCTTCTTGGGCCGTGCCTTCTTCTTCGGCGGCGCCTGCGCCGGCAGTTCGACAACCACGTCGGTCTCGTCGAGCGTGACCGTCATCTCTGGTGTCTTGCGCTTCGCCGCCATGCCGACCATCGTGAGCATGCCCTTGCCGTATGAACCAAGTTGGCGGAACACATCGCCAAGCGACGCACGGGTGATCAGCAGCGCACCGACGCCGATGATCGCCAGAAGGATCACGAAGGCGCCCCAGTAGCCAGCGAGACGCTCCAGAGGGAAGGTGATGAGCGATCCGACCGCACCGCCGTGCTCGGAGACCGATTCGGACCCGCCAGCGAGCGGAACGTTTCCGGTGAACAGATGGAACAGCGCGAGAGATCCGATGAACAGAACCCCGACTCCGAGAACCGTTCTGCCGTGATCCTCCTTGTTGATCAGTCCGACCATCGCAAGGCCCGCGACCGTGAGGACGAGTGGCACGACGAAGGCCCAGATGCCGAACAGATAGCGTGTGACAGCGGAGGCTGACGCACCAATCGGTCCCGAAAGGTTGAAGAACGAAAGGAAGATGAGCACTGCAGCAACAATCAGGACGACACCCCAGACATCCGTCCGGTGTTCGCCTAGCGATTCGCCGATTCTTCCGGGAACAGCCCTCAGCGCGAGGATGGTCCGCTTGGGAAGCGACTTCTTCTTCGGTTGTCTGCGTGCGGTACTCCGCCCGGTGGCCCTTTCCGACGTTGTACGTGCGGCCATGGGATACGAACTGTACCCCAGTATCGGCCAAGAGCAAACCACCCTTCGCGCGATTCCACGCGCGCTAAGTTACATTCGTGTAATTCGTTCGCAATCAGCCACCGAATGACGGCGGATCCCAGACGTGGATCGCAAGAAGTTACCGGCGTCAATCCCGGTGCGAGCGCAGCAAGCACCGTGGTCCGTGGTCTTCTGTCAGACTTCGAAGATGACGGGGAGAATGACCGGTCTTCGCCCGGAATGCTTCTTGACCGCCCTGGCCGAGGCATTGCGTATGCGGCGACGCAGGTTGTCGAGATCGATGGGCGTGTCGAAGCCTGCGACGCTCGAGGTGACCCTCTCAAGAATTA
Source organism: uncultured Kiloniellales bacterium (assembly GCA_964196275.1). Lineage (GTDB taxonomy): Bacteria > Actinomycetota > Acidimicrobiia > Spongiisociales > UBA5794 > UBA5794. The sequence continues at coordinate 2,991 of CAXMSN010000097.1, forward strand.
GAGCGTGAAGTTCCGATTCATCTGCGGTGACGCCGTGTGAGTCGATGTCGGGTCCGATGAGGATCTCTCCTGAGCCCCGGTTGAGGCCGAGCGTCACGATGACGATGCCATCGTCGGCGAGGTGCCTGCGGTCGCGGATGATGGTGTCGGCTTCTCCGATGTCGGTCCCGTCGACATAGACATACCCGGCGGGGACCGCTCCCCTCTCCACTCTCATGGCGCCGTCTTTGAGAATGACCGCATCACCATCTTCGAGCACCTCGACCTCTGGTATCTGCATCTCTCTCGCCAAGGCGGCGTTGGCGACGAGGTGCCGGTACTCACCGTGGACGGGGATCATCGCGTCAGGCCGCACCACGTTGTAGAACGTCTTGAGTTCCTCCGCAGCGGCGTGGCCCGAAACATGCACGTGCGTGTTCCGCCCGTGATACACAGACACACCGAAGCGGTACAGGTTGTTGATCACCTTCGAGACGGCCTTCTCGTTGCCAGGGATCGGTGTCGCAGAGATGATGACCGTGTCTGATTCATCGAGGGAGACGGAGCGATGTTGGCCTGCGGCCATCCGGGACAGGGCTGCGAATGGCTCTCCTTGGCTCCCCGTCGAGATGATCCCTGTGTCTGCATCTGGCATCGCTACGAGTTCAGACAGTTCGACGAGCGAACCTTTCGGGAGGTTCAGCGTTCCAAGATCCACAGCGATATCAGAGTTCCTGAGCATTGACCTGCCGATGAAGGCGAACTTTCGTCCATCGTTCACCATGGCGTCGATCGCCTGCTGCACCCGGTGCACGTGTGAGGCAAAGCACGCAACGATGACGCGCCCCTCGGCATGGGACACGATCTCGTTCATCCGCGCCCCGACGGTGACCTCAGACGGCACATAGCCGGGGCGCTCAGCATTCGTTGAGTCTGCGAGAAGCAGGCGTACGCCCTTCGTGCCGATCGTGCCGAACGAACGCAGATCGGTCGGCACGCCGTCTAGCGGGGTCGGGTCGAGCTTGAAGTCGCCGGTGTGGAGCACCACTCCCTCAGGGGTGTCGAACGCAATGGCTGCAGCGTCAGGGATGGAGTGCGACACCGGTACGAAGGTGAACCGGAACGGCCCGTGGTCGACCCATTCGTAGTAGTCAATCGCTCGCAGATCAGGCGTGATCCCGTGCTCCTCGATTCGGGCACGTGCGAACTCAACCGTCAGTTTCGTTCCGTAGATCGGGACGTTGACATCTCTGAGCAGGTACGAGAGCGATCCGATGTGATCCTCGTGACCGTGGGTGAGGATGATGCACTCGAAGTCGTCCTTCCGGTCGATGATCGACGAGAAGTCGGGAAGGACGAGATCGACGCCGAGCATGTCCTCCTCAGGGAACATGAGCCCACAGTCGACCATCGCGACGGAGCCGTCGATCTCGATCGATGCACAGTTCCGCCCGATCTCGCCGAGCCCTCCAAGAAATGCGACCTTGACACTCACGATGTGCGGTACTCGCTGATGGCGTCCAACGCAGCTCCGACGGCGTCGGTCGTCTCTTCGGTAGCCGTGACGAGGGGAAGCCTTGGCTCTCCCACGTTGTCCCAGTACCTCGTGAGCCCGGCCTTGAGCGGCATCGGGCTCGGCTCTGAGAACAGGGCGTCATTGAGCGGGCTGACCAACTCATGCAGTTCAACGGCCTTGTCCTCGTCACCGCCGACGACAGCATTGACCATCGCGGCGATCTCCCGTCCAGCGAGATGCGCTGACACCGACACGACGCCGACCGCTCCTGCGGTGACGAGATCTTTCGTCATCCCGTCACTCCCCGAGTAGACAGCGAAACGGTCTGGAAGGGCCCCAAGGCAATCCTTCGACCAAGCAAGATCGTCAACGGCGTCCTTCATGCTTCCAATCGTAGGATGCTCAGCGAGCTCCACCATCGTGTCCACCTCAATCAGGGTCGCCGTGCGACCGGGGATGTTGTAGATCATCATCGGCTTGTCGGTCGCGTCGGCGATGGCCGTCATGTGGGCGACTATTCCTCTCTGTGGCGGCTTCGAGTAATAAGGCGTTACCGCCATGACCCCGTCGACACCCAACGACGCCGCTGACTGTGCCAGCTCAACCGATGCCTTCGTGTCGTATGTTCCGATGCCTGCCACAACGGTCATGGACTCGCCCGCCGCATCGACTGCGGCCTTGAACAGCGCGATCTTCTCGGCACGGCTCAAGGTCGGAGACTCGCCCGTTGTGCCTGCCACGACGACACCGTCCGAACCATTGGCTCCGAGGTATCGAATGAGCTTCCAGAACGTTGCATAGTCGACAGAACCTTCATCGTTGAACGGGGTGATGATCGCAGTGAGGACCCTGCCGAACGGGGGTTCTGGACGGTCCTTCATGCGCCGCAATGTACCACGGAACCCCTCGCTAACCTCGCTGATATGGACGCGACAAGCCCACACATCAGCGATGTCACCACCGGAGAGTTCCAGGTCGCCGTCCTCCAGCGCTCCAGAGAGGTTCCGGTACTCGTGGACTTCTGGGCGGAGTGGTGCCAGCCATGCAAGGCGCTCTCCCCGTTGCTGGAGTCACTCACTGCTGACTACGAAGGTGCGTTCGAACTCGCCAAGGTAGATGTCGACGCCAACCAGGATCTCTCCGCACAGTTCGGCATCCAGTCGATCCCAACCGTCGTTGCGATCAGGGACGGGAGCGAGGTCAACCGATTCTCCGGTGCCCTGCCGGAAGCGTCGATCCGTGCGTTCCTCGACGCCGTTCTCCCTTCAGAGTTGGACACGATGGTGGATGAGGGCAGGACCGCTCTGGTGGACGGAGACACCGCCGCAGCTGAACGCATCTTTCGGCAGGTGCTCGACCGCCAGTCTGATCACCCTGATGCAGGCACGAGCCTCGCATCGCTACTCATCGACCAAGGCGACACTGACAGCGCCTTGATCGTGCTCGGAAAGCTCGTAGCCACGGCCGATGTGGAACGTCTCCAGTCTGCCGCAAGACTGAGACAGTCCACTGGCGATGACATCACCGCGCTCGAGATCGCCGCGGCATCAGATCCAGCAGACGAGGCGGCTCAGCTTGAACTTGCAAGGGCCCTGGCGGCGAAATCTCAGTACGAACCAGCGCTCGACAGACTGCTTGCGGTCGTTCAGGCGAACGGTTCAGCCAAGGAGTCAGCACGACTCGCGATGGTCGACATCTTCGGGGTTCTCGGGAACGAGCATCCGCTCACTCCCGAATATCGACGAAAACTCGCCGCAGCCCTGTTCTAGAAGCCGAGCAGCGATTCGAGCCCGAACGACAGCGTGTCCTTCAGACCTGACACGGATTGCACAGCCAGCAGAACCCCGGGCATGAAGGCCGAACGGTCGGTGGTGTCATGGCGGATCGTCAGGCTCTCCCCTTGCGATCCGAACAGCACCATCTGATGCGCCAGAAGGCCTGGCAACCTCACCGAGTGGACGGGAACACCGTCGACATCCGCACCGAGCGCACCCGCGATGAGTTCCTCGGACGACACGCTCCTCTGTGACGGCCCCCCAGCATTCGCGATTCGGCCTGCAGTGGCGATCGCGGTACCAGAAGGTGCGTCCGCCTTCTTGTCGTGATGCAGTTCGATGACCTCCGCCGCAGCGAAATGTGGTGCGGCCAGCTCGGCCATCTTCATCATCAGCACACCCCCGATCGAGAAGTTCGGAACGACAAGGCAGTTACCGGGGCCGTTGCCCCAGAGGTCCTCCAACTCATCGAGCCGATCGGTATCGAATCCCGACGTGCCGACGACAACGTTCGCTCCAAACGAACGCCATATGGCGATGTGCTCCATCACGACATCAGGACGGGAGAATTCGAGAACGACATCGCATCCGTCGAGTGCCGCGGGGTCCTGGCTGACGGTGAGCCCGGAAATGCTGCCTGACGTGTGGACGTCGAACAGCGCGGTCAGGCTGAGACCTTCGGCCTCACTGATGGTCCTGGCGGAGAGGCTTCCCATCTGGCCCGACGCACCGGACACACCGATCCTCATCCGACGTGGCTCTCGAGGTCTTCGCTGGCGAACGGACCGACTGCACCGAGAACGAACGGACCCGAATACGACGCCGTCGCGGCGTCGATCACCTCGTCATGTGTGACAGCCGCGATGATGGCGACCGTCTCGTCGACCGTGTGATGCTCCATCCTGAGGAGTTCTGCCCGTCCGATACGGTTCATTCGGCTGTTCGCATCTTCGAGACCGATCGCGAGCGCACCTTTCACGTGGCCCTTGGCTCGGTCAAGCTCCTCGATCGTGACGCCGGCCATCACGATGCGGTCGAGCTCGCTCCGAACGAGCGACAAGACCTCATCCGTCTGGCTGGGCGTCGTGCCTACGTAGATGGCGGATGCGCCGGCGTCTGCAAACGGCATCCTGAAACTGTGTACCGCGTATGCAAGACCCCTCAGCTCACGGATCTCGTGGAAGAGACGCGAGCTCATGCCCCCACCGAGCACATGGTCGGCGAGCGTCAGGGCGTACCTACGATCGTCATCCCGAACCAGGGACGGACTTCCGAACACCAGATGGGCTTGCTCGGTATCTCGCTCGCGAACGCTCAGACCCGCTCCGACGGTCGGCGCCTCGAGCACGTGCTCGGTCCGATCGCCTGACCATCCGCCGAAAGCCTCGGTGATCATCTCGAGAAGGTCGTCCGGCAGGTTCCCTGCGACAGCGACAACGGTCGAGTACGGCGTGTATCTCCTCGACCAGTAGCTGTGGATCACATCACGCGACATCGATGTGATCGAGTCCTTGGTGCCGAGGATCGGAGGATTAAGAGGATGCTTCGCCCACAGTGCTTCGATGAATTGCTCGTGTGCGACGTCGGTCGGGTCGTCCTCGTTCATGTTGATCTCTTCGAGCACGACGTTGCGCTCGCTGTCTATTTCTGACTGTCTGAACGCGGGGCTCTGGATCATCTCCGAAAGGATCTCGATTCCGAGTGGAAGATCTTCGTCGCGCATGCGCGTCCAGTAGCAGGTGTACTCCTTCGATGTGAAGGCGTTGTGCCTTGCACCGATGCCATCGAGTGCTTCCGATATCGCTCGGGCCGACCACTTCTCTGACCCCTTGAACAACAGATGCTCAAGGAAGTGCGATGCGCCAGCCTCGGGACCGATCTCGTCCCTGCTGCCGGTGTCCACCCAACAACCGATCGAAACGGATCGAGTCGAAGGCATGTGGTGTGTGATCAGTCTGAGCCCGTTGGGCAGTGTGGTGAGTTCATGTTCCATCGATCGAGATGATAGGAACCGTGGAACACACGGAATCGTGTCGGGTCAAACAACTGACGCTGATTCCTGTGCGAGACCTTCCTCTTCCCGACGGATCCACGTAACCGATCGGCTGAGCCAGCTCAGTCGTCGACACCGGGCGAGCGCCTCGACGACTTCGTCTGCCCTCTCGAACGCTTGTCATCCAGACGCTTACGCCGTGCAGATCGCGACGGCCGTGTGAGCTTCCGCTGTGGGGGATCGGGTTTCGAGGCACTATCTACGAGCGCGTGCAGCCTGCGAAGCGCACGCTTTCGGTTCGTCGCTTGGGAGCGGGACCGATCCTCGACGATGCGGACATCGGCACCGACCCGCGAGATGATCCTCGATCTGGTGCGTTCGTCGAATGCAGCGGAGGCGGCCACATCGAAGCGGAGCTCCACCCGAGTGGAACTCTTGTTCGCGTGTTGCCCCCCTGGCCCCCCGGTCGGCGAGAACTTCCAGGAGAGCTCCCTGTCCGGGATGTCGAATGCCACGATCACACCCTCCGGTGAGCTCACGCAGCATCGTACACTTAGGGGTTATGCGCGAAAGAGACCAATCCGTCCTCCACGAGATCCTGCCTCCCGAAGAGCGTGCGATCGAAGCGGTCGTAGCCAGATACCAACGCGTCGCACCGGCAGTGACACGGTTCGCCAGGTCGGTGGCTGGCAACGATGAGCTGCAGGTCCGTCTCGGAACGCAGGCTGCCTCTACGCCCGACGCCATCGTCATCGACCCGAGAGCCTTCCAGACGGCGTACGCCAGATCCGCTCCGGTCACGCCATCTGAGGTCGCACTGACATCGGCTCTACACGAAGCGATCCACCTCATCGCCACGGATCTCGATGAGGAGCGGCCCATGCCGAAAGAGTGGCTCGCCTTCCGCGAAGAGCCAGACGATGAACAGGAAGAGGTAGAGGGCCCCATGGTTCCGGTCGGCCTCTTCCAACTCGGTGAGATGGAAGACGACATCATCCGTCCCGAGCTCACCGAGGACGACATCGACTTCGACGAGGATGACGCAACACCGTCCGACGCTATTCCGCTGCTCACTGCCCTCAACGAGATCGGTGGCCCGGCAGCGGAGGCTCTGTTCTTCGCCATCGAAGATGCGCGCCAGGAACGTATCCACTTCGATGCTTACCCGGGTGCGGGATCGGTCCTGAAGGACCTCTATCGCAGTTCCGTTGGACATGCCATGGGAAGTGCCCGCCCCCTCGGCCAGTTCGCCCTTGCGACCTTCATGATCGTGGGCGGACACGAAGAGAAGAACGTGATCCAGCGCCGCCTCGCGCCACACGTAGCGGTCGCACTCGACGACGCAGTCCCCTTCCTCGACCCGCTCTTCGATGTCGACGACCCGTGGTCTGTCGGAACCATCGCGCTCCAGCTTCTGTCGGTCGCAAAGCTTCACAACCTCGTCCAGGAGGGGGCCGCAAGCACCACGGTTACAGGACGCACCGCCGAGATGGAGGCTGACAGCGCAGCGATCTCACAGACCGTCGACGCCGTGCGGATGGTTTCGCCCACGCTTGCAGACCGCGACTCCTATGAACAGACGAGACAGGCCGCCCAAGCCGTCTCTGCCCAGGACGGCATCAAGGGCGAGGCCGACCAGGCGGGCGACCCCGCAACCGACCAGATCATGAAAGTTTCGACAGCTCCGACCGTGTTCCTGCCAACCGGACAAGGCGGGAAGCTCCTCGTTACACCTCTCCCTTATCGGTTTGCGAACTTCGCATCGCAAGGCCGCGAGATGCTCAACAAGGCGAGCGATGACTGGGGCGTCGCCCAGCATCGGGTTTCCGGCGAGCTCTATCCCCTGTTCCTTGCGAACCAACGCCGCGGGCTGCGGTCCGGGTTCGATGCGGGAGACCTCTCCCCCTATACGGCGCTGCTCCTCGGTGCTGGCCTCTACGAGCGCATGTTCGAACGCCGAGACCTTCCCTCACGACGGTCGTATGCACTGAGCCTGCTCGTCGATGGTTCAGCCTCGATGCTGCAACCTCGCGACGCCGGAGGTAGAAAGACACCGTGGGCCATGGCAGCGGCACTTCTCGGTGCCTGGACACTGGCACACCTGGCTGACGAGCTCCAGATCGACTTCGAAATCGCGATCTTCAACCGATCGTTCGTCGCATCGGAGGAGGACTCGGAGGAGAGCTATCGGGACATGCGCTCTCGAGCCACCGCAGGCCTGAGACAGACGCAAGGCGGCAACGCGGAGCGACTCACGAGGACCGTGAACCACTACCTCCTCAAGCCCTTCAACTCACGGTGGAGGGCGTCAGAGGACCTCCTCGCCGGTTTGTTCTACACGGCTGCCTCGCCACAGGAGGCAGCCCGCGAGGCGCGCAAGGAGCCTGCAGACTCCCCTCCCGTGTCGATGTTCGACAAGGCTGCCAACGTCGACGAGTTCAACGTCGCTCATGCCGCCGAACGCCTCGCCGCCCAGCGAGCCAAGCATCGGATCATGGTCGTCCTTGCCGACGGAATGACACGGGGCTCAGTGCGATCCCTCGCAGAGACGGTCGCAAGCGTCGAACACGACGGAGCGACCGTCCTTGGCATCGGTGTCGGAGACGACACGGTGCGGACCGCCTATTCCCGCGCACAGGTGGTCGAGCAACCACTCGACCTTGCCACAGCGATGGTCGACGGCGTTCGGTCAACGCTGTACCGGACGATCGCTGAATCCGGCGTCGACACGTGGTGGGCACACGCCGGAGAACGAGTTTTCGAAGAAGTGAATCAATAGGAGAAACCAATGGCAAAAACGATGGTATTCACCGATCCTGCGGGATCGGGACCTGATGTCGAGCTCCCCATGGCCGACGTCTCGAAGGACCTGCCTGACTACGAGTCACGCATGGATCACATTCCCTCCGAGGATCCCTACTACGTCGACCTCGGCATGCAGTACCAGCTGGCGACGCTTGAGAAGGTTCGCACCGAGCACTTCATGGACAGCCCACTGCATTTGGCTCTCCGTGGCCACATGGGTACCGGCAAGGACCACGACCTGGAGCAGTTCGCTGCCAGGCTCAAGACGCCGTACTACCGCATTCCACTCACGGGCGAGGTGCGCGACATCACGCTCATCGGATCTGTGAAGCTGCACGGCGACGGCAAAGGCGGAACGGAGAGCCGCTGGGAAGATGGCGACATCACCAGGGCGCTACGAGGCCCTTCGCTCGTGAACCTGTCCGAGCTCAATGCTGCCGGCGCAGAGACGTTGTTCGCCCTCCACGGGCTTCTCGACCGCCATCGCGCTCTTGAACTTCCGACAGGCGAGATGATTCGCCTGAGGCACGACGTCAGGATCTTCGGGACGCTCAACCCGACCGACCTCCGCGACTACGCGGGCACCCAGACCCTCAACAAGGCGTTCGCTGACCGATGGATCATCTGGGAGAAGTCGTTTCCGAGTGAAGACGACTTGATCCTCATGATCGAGCGCCGTCACCCCGACATGGACCACCAGGTGCGGGATCTGCTGACCAAGCTCGCGGTGGAGATCAACACGTCTTTCTCGGCAGGAGACTCTCGAACCCGGGTGGAGACGCCGATGTCGCTGAGGACGGTTCTCGACCGCTACCCGGCGGGCCTGAGAATGTACGCGGAGAAGGAAGACCCGATGCGGTGGGCTTGGCAGGAGTTCATTCTCCCCCACATCGACCCGTACGACAGGGACCACTACGAGACGGTGTGGTCAGCCGTTGTGCGCCAGGGACCGAGCGGTTCGCCCTACGCGGACTGAACGCTCCGCTCTGCTACGCCGCGTCGGAGGGGACCAATCGTGATGATCGGCCCCCTCTAGCGACGACTCCGAGGGCGTGGTTACGCCCTCACACGAATTGTTTCCGTACGACCGAATACCTCACCGATGTTGATCTGCTCTATTCATGAGGTTCCCGGTGAGGAATACTGGTACGGCGAAACAGTATGGGTATGAGGCGACAGGAATACTCATGACCTCGGCTGACGAGAGGTTCCGGCGGCTATACGCCTCGCACGAACGCGAGGTCCTCGCGTACTGCCTGAGGCGAGTCGACAGGGATGCTGCATTGGACTGTGCGTCTGAGACTTTCCTCGTCGCTTGGCGCCGCATCGACGTTGTGCCGGAAGGCTCCGCATCCCTGGCATGGCTGTACCGAACAGCACACAACGTCATAGGGAACTTCTATCGACAGCGGGACCGGTTGCGCCGAAACACCGTCGCCCTTGAGACAACCGCTCTCACAGCGTTGGCCGACACCGATGGGCCGGAGACCGTGATCGTCAGGCGCGAGAGCGATGACGAGGTGATCGAAGCGCTTGGGCGTCTCCGCGACGCCGATCGGCAGGTACTGCTTCTGAGCGCGTGGGAGGGATTACCCCATGCTGAGATCGCTGAAGTGGTGGGTTGCAGCACGCACGCCGTTGACCAGCGGATCCACCGTGCGACGAATCGCCTCGGCAAGGAACTCGCAACGCACACACGGCCAAGACTTGGGCGACGACTCCACGAACCAACAAGCGAGGGGGTGATCGATGTCGAACCGCAGTGATGCTCTCGCTCGGGTGGTTGGGTCCAACCCGATCCCGACCGTTGATGATGTGACACAGGGCGACCTCGCGGACCTCCGCACGCTTGTGGAACAACGGAGGTTGACCATGTCCATACCTGTCAAACACACACCGCGCACGTCGACGCCGGACAACGGCGGTCGCCGGTGGTTCAGTCCCGTCGTTGCGTTCGCAGCAGCAGCCGTGATCGTCCTCCTCACCCTCGGCGTAGGGTCCCTCCTACTCGGCGGAGGCGATGGTGCCGAACCCGCCGAGGAGATCGTTACACCGACCACCGTCGCCACCACGGCGACAACCCAGGCGGCACCCGGTTCAACAACGACCACACCACCACAGGAGGATGTGCCGGAGGCACTTGTCCTGCCACCGGGACCGATCTTCGATGCGACACAACTGGCTGACGGCTGGACGATGGCGCACCAAGTGGAGAACGGAGAGGTTGCGGCGGTCGCGACGACCGCAGGCGGACACTTCGTAGCAGCCGGACACGGGCCGAGGGTCCTGTTCTCCCTCGACGGCAGTGCATGGACCGACGCAAACAGCAAGGCGATCAGAGACGAGGCTGGTTTCCTCACCGATGTGGTCGTCGTCGGAGGCGACACCGTGCTCATCGGTCACACCTGCGAAGGCAACGGCGATTTCTCCTACGAACCGTTCCCCTGCCCGCTTGAGATGCGCCTGTGGGCCGGAGATCCTCAGGTTGGTGACTGGGAATCCATCGACTTCGGTGGATTCTCGTGCGTGGAAGACACCGGAGAGTGCTACGCCACGGTCGACAGAGCGGCGGGTTCGTCGACTGAGATGTTCATAACCGGTGAAAAGACGGTCGGTTCGGAGGGCGACGGCTACACGTCCGAGCGTGCGATCTGGGTATCGGCTGACGGAATGACGACGTGGGACCAATACGCCTTCCCAACGATTGAGACACTCGGACTCGACGAGTGGGCCATCCTCCGCGACGATCCCGTTTGGGTCTTCAGCTCTGGAGTGCAGGACATCATCCACTACCGGGGCGAGTGGATCATGGTGCTGGGCTTGGACGCGTGGAACTGGCAGGACGACTCCGTTCGGTACGAGCACATTGTGCTCGGCTCAGTCGACGGTGCTTCGTGGAAGCGGATCATCATCGATGATTTCGACATAGACCATGGCGACAACATCTCGGCCCTCGCAACCGGTCCCGACCAACTCGTTGCGATCGGAATGAAGGCGTCAACATCACCGGTATATCGGGCGACGCCCGCCGTGTGGGTGACGTCAGACACCGAGACATGGCTGGAAGGCGAGGTGGAAGCCGCCCATAACGGCACACTCTCGGCTGTCATCCACGATCCCAACATCGGATTCCTCGCAAGCGGACAGCTCGATGATGGGGAGCATCCCGTGTTCGACTTCTGGGTGTCGGCGAATGGGATGGAGTGGTCGCCTGCTGGGATCGCAACCGAGGATGGCTTCTGGGCGCGATCGATGACATCGTCCGACGGTGTCATCGTCTCGGCGGGTATCACGGACTTCGACACAGGTGAGGACTATCCGCTTATGGGCCTGTACCTCTGGAGATCCGACTGACGAACAGACATCGGCAGGAACCCGGTCGTGCGAACGTCGGGTTCCTGCTCTCCAACGATCAACGACAGAGCCAACGTACACAGCCCGCCGCTACCATTGCGCCATGCCTTCATTCGACATCGTTTCCCAAGTAGACATGCAAGAAGTCCGCAACGCTG
>CAXMSN010000098.1:0-13942 GCA_964196275.1 uncultured Kiloniellales bacterium
TGGAGAACACAGCGAGCCGTGGGCCTGAGCGGACCACGGACCACGGACCCAGAAGGCAGAAGTCAGAGACTCGGCGGGTTGGATTCTGCGGTTGAGGCGTGGGTGGAGCGGTTCTGTACAGTCATTGTCGTTGCAGGGCGGGGAAGGATGGGAGTCATGATGAGGCGCTTGAATCTGTCGGTGTCTTCGGCCACATCGAGGTCGTCCACCGCTGTGATGCTCATGGCGTTTGCGTTGACGGTGGCTTCTTGTACGTCTTCCGAGCCGGCGGAAACGACGACCACAACTACAGCGGCAGTTGCAACAACTACAACACAGCCACCTACTACTACGACCACGACGGCCGCACCGACGACCACATCCACGACTACAACGACGCCTCCGGGCCCGGAAGACCCTGATGCCCTGCTCGCCGCGGTCAACGAGGTCATGGCCGCACAAAGGTCCTTCTTGCTCGTCGGAGAGGTGGGAGTTGCCGAGAATTTCGTCGACACGGAAGAGACGTTCGCCACGACCTTCTTGCGCGGTGGCCAGGATCCTGAGCGCAACCACTGGATCGACGCCGAGATCCGGTTCGGCGGCGCGTTGTTCCAAGGGACGTTCGAGGGCGAATCCAGAGACGTGAACGGAGTCGAATACGAACAGGACCTTCAAAGTGGCGACTGGGAGATAGACGAGCCCGACGGAGAGTTCGAAATTCTCGATGCGGTGTTGGGCGGGGATCTCGTCATGGCCGACACAGTCGCAGTCGAGGCGGATGGGAGCTACGAACTCAGCGGAACCGTGCCAGCCGACCCCAATATCGAGAGTCTCATCCTCCAAGTGCGGATATCGGACCTTGCTATCGAGAGCGTGCGGATCAGGACCATGGAATCGCGCGATGACTTCGCAAGCATCATTGGCGAAGGCGACGCACCTGTGTTCAAGAGCGAGGTGTGGACCCTCAGCGACTACGGGATCGATATGGCTCTCGTACAGCCGCCGCCCGAGGGACTATCGACTTCTCCCGTCTCGGACGGGTTGTTCTCCCTTCAGGCGCCGAACCACTGGGAAGCGTCGACCGCCCAGGAGATCGTGGATGCGGAGCTAGCAGCGAGCGCAGCATGGGTTTCTGAAGAGGGAACGCTCATGATGGTCGTGGTAGAGGACCTCATCGAGGTTGGCTTCGGCGAGACGACCCTCGAGAACTACGTCAACTTCATCATCACCAATGCGCTCCCCGCAGAGACCGCGATCGACGAGATCGTGAGCATCGCGACCATACAGGGCCTTCCCGCCGCAATCGTCATAGGCGCAACCGACGAGACCGGCCTGTTGCCGTTCGTGCGGTTCTTCTATCTCCACGAGGGCACGATCGGATTCAACCTCACGATCGTCGGACCAGCCCTCGCTTTCGAAAGCGACATCGAACTCTTCGAGTTCGTCATCAACACATTCATCCTCGATGTCCCCCCACTCAACCCCTTCGAGCAGCCGGACGATTAGCAGAAGACAACAGACCCCAGGAGTCGAAGCCCGAGGTCCGAATTCCGATCAGAAGCAGAAGTCGACGATGGCATCCGCTGGTCGGACTTCTGAAAGCAAGCGCAGCGAGCGGATCGGATCTCGGTGAGCGAGCGAACTAGCTCAGCCCGACGACTTCGCCTTCTTCGTTGATGTCGATCGAGTGGGCGGCGGGGGTGGCACCGAGGCCTGGCATGCGGTTGATCGTTCCGGCGAGCGGGAGGATGAAGCCTGCACCTGCAACCAACTCCACTTCGCGGACGGGCAGCGTCCAGCCGGTGGGGGCCCCGATGAGCGACGCGTTATGGCTGAACGAGTACTGGGTCTTCGCCATGCAGATCGGAAGGTCGCCAAAGCCCATTTTTTCGAACTGGGTGAGTTGGCGGCGGGCCTTGATGTCGTACTCCACGTCGTCGGCACCGTAGACCTTCGTCGCGATCGTCGAGATCTTGTCCTCAAGCGACATGTCCGACGGGTACAGCAACTTGAACTCGGACCCCTGGTTCGCGGCATCGCGGACCGCTTCAGCGAGAGCGACCATCCCGTCTGCGCCACGGGTGTGGGGCTCTGCGATCGCCCAAGCGACGCCTTCTGACTCTGCTATCTCTGCGATAGCTTGGTGCTCGCTTTCGTGATCAGTAGGGAACGAATTGATGGCCACAACGGGCGTCACCCCGTGCATACGCATGTTGGCGATGTGGCGTTTGAGATTGTCTGCGCCGGCGAGGACATCGTCAGGATTCTCTGCGGTCATTTCATCCGGCAGCGGCCTTCCGCTCTTCACCGTGAACTTGCCGGAGTGGACCTTCAGCGCCCGTACGGTCGTCACGATCACAGCAACGTCTGGCTCGAGCCCCGAGGCACGGCATTTGACGTTGAAGAACTTCTCGGCACCGACGTCCGACCCGAATCCCGCTTCGGTGATGAGGTAGTCGCCGCCTCGGATACCAATGAGGTCTGCCACGATCGAAGCGTTCCCGTGTGCGATGTTCGCAAAGGGGCCCGTATGAATGATCGCAGGCGTGCCTTCAAGCGTCTGAAGCAGGTTCGGGTTAAGCGCATCCTTCAGCAATACGGCCATGGACCCTGCGCCGTCCACATCCTCAGCGGTGATCGGGTTGTTGTGCCTGTCGAAGCCGATGACGATCCTTCCAAGCCGCTCGCGCAGATCCTGCAGGCTCGTTGCCAGGCCGAGAACCGCCATCAGCTCAGACGCTGCGGTGATATCAAACCCGGTCTCTCGCGGGATCCCATCGAGCGGCTTGCCGAGGCCGATCGTGATGTTTCGGAGAGCCCTGTCGTTCACGTCAAGAACGCGTCGCCACGTCACCCTCTTGATATGGATCGAGAGTTGGTTGCCCTGGTAGATGTGGTTGTCGATGATCGCCGCAAGCAGGTTGTTCGCTGCAGTAACGGCATGGAAATCGCCGGTGAGGTGGAGGTTCATCTCCTCCATGGGGATGACCTGGGAATGACCGCCGCCTGCAGCACCACCCTTGATGCCAAACGTGGGGCCAAGCGACGGCTGCCTCAGCGTCAGAACGGCCAGTTCGTTGATCCGCTTGAACCCCTGGGCGAGACCAACGGAGACCGTCGTCTTCCCCTCGCCGAACGGTGTCGGATTGGTCGCGGTAACGAGGATGTACTTCGCACGGGGCGGGCCCATGTCGTCAAGCGCATCAAGTGACACCTTGGCGATGCCGGCGCCACGGTGTTCGAGGTGGTCAGGGTTGACGCCCATATCGGCGGCGACGTCCATGATTGGTCGTGGTTCGATCGATCGTGCGATCTCAAGGTCTGTAGCCATGCGAGAGACGATACCGACATCAGCGCGGCGAAGTCGCCCCAACCTAAGCGATGAGCAACGGCGACCGCTTCGCTTCGATGCAATTCTGTCACGAACTCACCGGGGTGGCATAGAACTGGTGAGCAACTGCGGCGGGATGTCGGAGTATGGATCCTTCGGCGGCCCTCGGTCGGCAGTACGCTTCCCAGATGATCACGCACACGGTTGGTGCTGTACTCGCCGGGGGCCACAGCTCACGAATGGGCACAGACAAGGCCGCTCTTGAGTATCAGGATGCTGCATTCATCGACCACATCCTTGCCACCATGTCGATCGTGCTGTCAGACGTCGTCGTATGCGGTGGCACCCATGAAGGCCGGGTCCCTGTGTTGACAGACTCCGTAGAGAACGCTGGACCGCTTGGCGGCCTGCTTGCCGCTCTCGACCACGCCGACGGAAGGCCGGTGGTGATCGTGCCAACGGACATGCCACTGGTGTCCGTGGAACTGATCACGCGTTTGGCAGACCCTGAGCTGGTTGGTTCGGGCGTGCGTGTCGCGAGGGCGGACGACCAGATTCAGCCGCTCTGTGCCGCTTACGGGTCAGATATCGGCGCCGTCGTCAGAGCTCGTCTGGAGAGATCGCAGCGATCGGCGATGGGCCTGATCGAATCCCTCACCTCCGTTGACTACATAGACACCGACTCTCATACGCTCACCAACATCAATACTCCACAGGAGTACGCAGCGCTCACGGAAGCATGGCAACAATGAAGATTCGACTTGGCGACGGAGACATCCGGCTGCGACTCAACGAGTACGAAGTTGCAACCATCCTGGAGGGACGCCGCGTCCTGACCGCCATCGCAGATGGTTTCGCGGTGTCGCTGGTCCCCGTTGGTGACAGTGCCTCATCCATTGAGAACGTCGAATCGGGACATGTCGTGAACGTGCCCGCTACTGAGGTGCTGTCCCCCTCGATGGCCAGCCCCGCTATGTACGAGAGTCCCCCCGGCCAGACTCCCCACATCCTTGTCGAGATGGATCGGCAGAGGTAGCCGTCAGCCACCGATGCGGTGACCGCCGCTGTAGACGCTGAACGAGTCGCCCCGGAGGAATCCGACCACCGTTACCCCAGACTCCTCACCGAGACTCGCCGCAAGCGACGATGCACCCGAAATCCCACAGACGATGGGGATCCCTGCGACCGCGGCCTTCTGGACGATCTCGAAACCGATCCGGCCGGATACGACCAGCACTGCTTCTCCGATCGGCCACCGCTTCGTAGCCAACTCTCCAACGACCTTGTCGACGGCGTTGTGTCTTCCCACATCCTCTGCCGATGCGACCAGCTCTCCAGACGAATCGAACACGGCAGCGGCATGCACGCTCCCGGTCAGGTCGAACTGATCCTGGATCGATCGCATGAGATCAGGGAGACTCGCGACGAAACCTGGCGTAGCGACCGGCCCGTCCGGCGGTCTCCGACTCGCGACAAGCACAGCATCGATCGATGCCTTGCCACATACCCCGCACGACGACGATGCGAACACGTTGCGTCGGAACTGCTCTGGGTCAACGATCACGCCTTCGGCAAGGATGACGTCGTAACGATCCCCTTCCGATGACCCCTCGACAGGGACCACCGAGTCGATCTCGGCCGGTCCGAGAACGATGCCCTCGGTGATCAAGAAACCAGTTGCAAGGGACTCGTCGCGCCCCGGTGTCCTCATCAGGACAGCGATCGGCACGCCACCGATGCGGAACTCCACGGGACCTTCCGTCGTGAGGACGTCCTCTCCCTCGGTCTTTTCTCCGTTCACATATCTGGCGGTTGGCCAGGTCGTGGTCGGTGAGAGAGGCTCAGTCACGCGAACCCGGTTCGGGCTGGATGTAGCCCCAGCCGAACCGGCCCTTGATACAGAGATGCCCACTCGTGACATCGTTGTCCAGCGGCGAGGTCACCTTGACGATCGCGTTGTCCTGGACGTGGAGTTCAAGGACACATCCGACGCCACAGAAGGAACAGACTGTCGAAGCGACCTTCTGGGACGACTCGTCCCATGTTCCTGCGCCCCTCATGTCGTACTCGGTCTTGAACATCAGCGCACCCGTCGGGCATACGCCGACACAGTTTCCGCAGTACACACACGCAGACTCGGGGAGCACGATCTCGAACTCGGTGGCGATCGTCGAGTTGAGTCCCCGACCAGCGACATCGATCGCAAAAGTGTTCTGGGCGTCGGGCCCACATGCGGCGACGCACCGGAAGCACATGATGCACTTGTCGTAGTCGCGGATGTAGAGATCGTCCTCGATCTTGACCTCGACCGCCGGGCCGTCCCGTACGCCGAATCGATCGACATCAACCTCGTACTTCTCCATGAACTCGCTGGTCTCGTCATTCACGAGAGATAGGTCGACCGAGGACGCGAGGAGTTCGTACACCGTCTTCCTTGTCGCAACGACACGTTCAGATTCCGTCTTGACGTCCAGACCCTCGGTGACCTCGCGAGAGCATGCGGGAACCAGTGTTCGGCTGCCGGCAACTTCGACAACGCATGCGCGACACGAGTTGAACGGTTCGAGCGTCTCGAGATAGCACAGGGTCGGGATCGTGATGTCAGCGTCTCGGCACGCTTCAAGGATCGTCGACCCCTCTGGAACAGACATCTCGACACCATCCATCACGAATGAGACCATCGGCTTCGGGGGGTCGATCCGGGTTTCGATCATCGTTCAGCCCCGATCAGCCCGAGTGCGATCGCGGACTGAACCGCAACCGACGCCGCCTGGCCGAGACCACAGACAGAGCCGTCACGCAGCGCGACATCGAGTTGATCAAGGATCTCGAGTTCGTGACTCCTGTCTCCGCTCGGGGATCCGAGACGAACAAGTGACTCACTCTGTCTCACGGTGCCGACACGGCAAGGGATGCACAGGCCGCACGACTCCTCGCCGAAAAACTCGGCTATCCGTTGGACGATCTGCGCCATGTCGATCGTGGAGTCGAACACCACGACGACTCCGGATCCGAGTCCGATGCCCCGCTCCCTCGTCGCCTCGAACGTGAGCGGCATGTCAAGGTCGTCGAGCGATACGAACGAACCGGCTGCACCGCCGATGAGGACCGCACCGATATCTGTCGTCGGCCCATCAGCGAGATCGATCAGATCACGGACGGTCGCTCCGAACGGAACCTCGTAGACCCCCGGTGTTGCAACGTTCCCTGAGAGACAGAACAGCTTCGGCCCGTTGGACTCCTCTGTTCCTATCGATGCAAAGGCTTCGCCCCCATCGAGAACGATGGACGGGATGTTCGCAAGCGTCTCGACGTTGTTGATGAGCGTCGGCCGGCCGAAGAGCCCCTCATCTGTCGGGAACGGCGGCTTCTGACGAGGCTCACCCCGGTATCCCTCGATCGAGTTGAACAGCGCTGTCTCTTCACCGCAGATGTACGCACCAGCTCCCCTGCGGATCTCGACGTTGAACGCAAACTCGGAGCCGTTTACGCGTGGCCCGAGGAATCCCATCCTTCTTGCATCGGCGATAGCAACAGTCAACGCACGATTCGCGGCTGGGTACTCGCCCCTGAGATAGATGTAGCCGTGATCTGCACCGACGGCGAAGCCAGCGATCGCCATGGCCTCGATGATCGTGTACGGATCGTGCTCGAGCAGCACTCTGTCCTTGAACGTCCCAGGCTCTGACTCGTCGGCGTTACACACGACGTACTTCGAGCCTTCGTTTGCCGCGACCGCCTGCCACTTGACCCCTGCCGGGAATGCTGCGCCTCCTCGCCCGCGTACACCACTCGCCACGACCTCGGCAAGGACGGCCTCATCACCGATGTCGAGAGCCTTCCGCAGGGCTCGGTAGCCGCCTTCCCTCAGATACGAGTCGATGGACACTCCGTTGGCTGCCCCGACTCTCGAAAGCATCGACAGGTCCCCAACTCCTCGCGCAGCCTGAGGCGCAGGGTGCCGATCGGCAGAGGCCGCCGGTTGTGCGACACCGAGGATCTCGATCGCCTGCTCTGCGGTGACGGGGGCAACCGAGACGTCTTCACCCCCGGCGACTTGCACGTACATCGCTGACCCCTTCTCGCACTGGCCAAGACAGGGCGACCGGAGCCACATCGATCCATCGCTCGCGACATCCGGAGGCCCGAACCCGGATTCCAGGTCCTGAAGCATCTTCCCGGCTCCTGCCGCGAGACAGGCGATGTCGTCGCACACGTGTGCCGCGACCGGTGGCCGAGGCTCCGTGGCGATCAGGTCGTAGAACGTCGCGACTCCGTACGCCTCGGCGGGGCCCATGTCCAGCCGCTGGGCGATGTAGTTGATCGCACCGTGGCTGACCCATCCGATGGAGGACTGGACAGCGTGGAGGACAGGAAGGAGGAGGTTCCGCATCGACGACGACCTCTTGAAGCCCCCGTACGAAACATGGTCGTCGGCTGCCGATCTCTGTCGTGCGCCATCGTGGAGCGAGGTCGGCGCGCCAAGCAAGGAGTCAACAGCGCTCCGCTCCTCGTCGGTAGCAATATCGGTGGTGGTCTTGACGTCTATGGGCTACCTATACCTTCTGAAGCGGCTCGATACGGACCGCTGTGGCCTTGAACTCTGCGGTTCCGGACTTTGGATCCCATGCGTCGAGGGTGAGAGTGTTGATGTCAGCCTCGTCAGGCCAGTGGATCGCCATGAACGCAAGCCCCCGCCTGAGGCCTGAGCGGTACCGCGCAGGAACCTCGATCGATCCTCTCCGCGAAGACATCTTCACCCTATCGCCGTCTGCGATGCCGAGCGCATCACCATCGGCAGGGTCGATGTCGACAACACCACCGGACGCCAGCGGGGATCGATAGCCGCCACTTTGGACACCGGTGTTGTAGCCGTCGAGCCTGCGGCCGGTCGTCAGTCGCATCGGGAACTCGTCCGATAGCGCATCGATCGGCGGCACCCACGAGACCGGGGAGAACGGTGCGGGTTCACGAGGCATCGGATCCTCCCACAGCCAGCCGTGCAAGAAGAGCGTTCCTGGATGGTCCTCATCCGGGCACGGCCACTGGAGCCCACCATGTTCCTCAAGACGGTCATAGGACATTCCGCCGTGCATGGGTGACAGGCTTCGGAGTTCATCCCATATCTCCTCAGCCGCTGGGATCGTCCAGTCGTGACCCATCGCCTGTGCGAGAAGACAGAGGATCTCGACGTCATCCTTTGCTTCGCCTGGCGGGTCAAGCGCCTTGTTGACGCGCTGTACACGACGTTCGGAAGAGGTGACCGTCCCGTCGGATTCAGCCCAGCCTGCACCGGCAGGGAAGACGACGTCCGCCATGGCTGCGGTCTTGGTGAGGAAGATGTCCTGGACGATCAAGAAGTCGAGCCCCTCGAGAAGTTCGATCGTGCGCCGCGAATCGGCCTCGGACTGTGCGGGGTTCTCCCCGATCACGTACATCGCGCTGAGTTCTCCACGCTCCATGGCGTCGAACATCTGCGTCACGTGCCAGCCGGGGTCAGGAGGAACGGGTGCACCCCACACAGCCTCGAACTTCGCTCGATGGCCTGCGTCCGTCACGTCCTGGAAACCAGGCAGCTTGTTCGGGAGCGCACCCATGTCGCCCCCACCCTGCACGTTGTTCTGACCTCTGATCGGCACGAGCCCCGATCCGTACCGTCCGACGTGCCCGGTGAGCAGAGAGAGATTGATCAGGGACAACACGTTGTCGGTTGCGTTGTGATGCTCCGTGATCCCGAGAGTCCAGCACAGTTGCGCGGACTCGGCCGTTGCGTAGTCACGGGCAAGCTCGGCAATCGCCTTCGCAGGGACGCCAGTCACCTGCTCCCCGCGCTCGAGCGTCCATGGCTCGACTGCCTCGGCGAACTCGTCAAATCCAGAGGTGGAATGGGCTACGAACGACTCGTTGACCAGTCCGGCGTGGATGATCTCGCGGGCGACGGCGTTCGACAGCGCGATGTCGGATCCGACATCGATCCCGAGCCACGTGTCCGCCCACTGTGCGGACTCCGTGCGTCGCGGGTCAACGGCGTACATCTTGGCGCCGTTGCGGACACCCTTCAGGATGTGATGGAAGAAGATCGGGTGTGCGGCGCGTGCGTTCGACCCCCAGAGGATGATGAGATCAGTGGTCTCGATCTCCTCGTAGGAAGATGTCCCGCCACCCGCTCCGAAAACAGCCGCCAGACCGGCGACAGATGGGGCGTGTCAGGTCCGATTGCAGCTGTCAACGTTGTTGTTCTTGAGGACCGTTCGGGCGAACTTCTGAGCGATGAAGTTCATCTCGTTGGTCGCTTTTGAGCAGGAGAACATCCCCGAGGTCGTGCCCGGATTCCTCCGGAGACCTTCAGCGGCCCGTTCGAGAGCCTCTTCCCACGTCGCGGGTCTCAGAGATTCGCCGTCTCGCACAAGGGGTGTTCTGAGCCGTTCGTATCGCTTTCCCATGTCACCTCCCTCCGCATGTCGCAAGGGTGCGAGCGTACCACCGGCTCACGTCGCTCGGCTTCGGTCGCTCGACTCCGCCTCGCTCCAGACCACAGACCACAGACCAACGAAAGGACAATGCTCACCTCAGGCTTCCTGCATCCACACTCCACCGCTTCGGCGATTCCTGCCCGCGTAGGCGTATCGTGGAGCCATGCGCAGAGTCATCGAATGTGTCCCGAACTTCAGCGAAGGGCGGGACCTCGCAGTCATAGAACAGATCACGTCACAGATCGAAACAGTCGATGGCGTGCGCTTGCTTGATGTTGATCCGGGCAAAGCGACGAACCGAACCGTCGTGACGATGGCAGGTGAGCCAGAGGCCGTGATCGAGGCCGCCGTGCGAGCGATCAAGAAGGCAACCGAGCTGATCGATATGACGCAGCACGAAGGCGAGCACCCACGGTTCGGTGCGACCGACGTGTGCCCCCTCGTGCCCGTATCCGGTGTGACGATGGAGGAGACCGTCGAGTACGCACGAACGCTTGCGAAGCGACTCGGCGAAGAGGTCGGCCTCACCGTGTATTGCTACGAGAACGCCGCGCTCACAGATCAACGGAGGAACCTTGCCGTTGTCCGTGCTGGTGAGTACGAGGGACTGGAACAGAGGCTGTCTGACCCCGATTGGTTGCCAGACTTCGGACCGTCAACGCTCCAGCCGACATCCGGTGCGACAGCCGTCGGAGCGAGAGACTTCCTCGTCGCCTACAACATCAACCTGAACACAACGTCGACCAGAAGAGCCAACGCGATCGCCTTCGACGTTCGAGAACGGGGCAGAGTCAGGCGAGCGGGAGACTCGTTGACAGGTGCCCCCGTGCTCGACGAGAACGGTGACCAGGTGTTGGTCCCAGGCTCCCTCAAGGCCGTCAAAGGGATCGGCTGGTTCATCGAGGAGTACGGCGTCGCACAGATCTCCCTGAACCTCACAGACATCTCGGTGACGCCGGTCCACGTCGCCTTCGATGAAGTCGTCCAGAAGGCAGACGAGCGCGGTATCCGCGTGACAGGATCAGAGCTTGTCGGCCTCATACCCTTGTATGCGATGCTCGACGCTGGCAGATACTTCCTCCACAAACAGCAACGATCAACAGGCGTCTCGGATGCCGAGCTGATCAAGATCGCAGTGAAATCGATGGGTTTGGACGAGCTCTACCCGTTCAACCCTGATCACAAGATCATCGAGTACGTGCTCGATGACGGGTCGGAGCAGCGTCTTGTCGACCTCTCCGTTCGAGCATTCGTCGAGGAGACGGCGTCGGAGTCACCCGCTCCGGGCGGCGGATCCGTCGCGGCAGCTCTAGGTGCGTTGGGAGCTGCGCTTGCGACGATGGTCGCCAACCTCTCCTCTCACAAGCGCGGCTGGGACGACCGCTGGAAAGAGTTCTCAGATTGGGCGCACAAAGGGAAGGCACAGCACACGGAACTGTTGGCACTCATCGACAAGGACACCGATGCGTTCAACGAGGTCATGGATGCGTTCGGGATGCCCAAGGGAACAGAGCAAGAACGGGAAGCACGCACCGAGGCCATCCAAGCCGCAACACGCACCGCAATCGAAGTCCCTCTCACGGTCATGCAAGTCGCTCTCGACTCGATGGAGACGATCGAGGCCATGGTGAGGACCGGGAACCCGAACTCGGTAAGCGACGCTGCTGTGGGTGCCATCTGTGCCCGTTCGGCCGTGCTTGCCGCGTTTATCAACGTACAGATCAACGTCGTAGATCTTGATGACGAAGACGCGGCCAACGACTACCTGACACAGGGTGGAGCGATCCAGGAGAAAGCGATCGCCAAGGAGAACGAGATCCTCGAGATTGCCAGATCAGCAATCTCGTCCTGAGATGGTTAGCGGTCCCAGTCGCGGCTAGAACTTCGGCAGTGGCTGATTCGGCGTAAGAACAGCGGAAGATGCCACCAGCAGTGGGCGGACGATCTGGCTCCGGCGGTCAGCGGTGAAGTCGATTCGCTCCATCGTGGCCGACACTGCGGCGAACATGGCTGCGTGCGGATGGTCGTCGGGCACGCGTACCGCAAGTTTGGCGAGTGAGACGGCCTCTTCAGGATTTCCGCCGCGCAGCATCTGGGTGATCGCTGCATGGAAGCTTGCGTACACCGTGTACACAACGGGATCTTGAGGGACGATTCCGTTCCCGGCCGGCGAACCCTCGACTTCTGGTCGAACGCCTTTCACCAGTGAAAGAATGTTCCTCCCGAACACCCCACGCAACGCCTCATTCGAAAGTCCCGCCGCACCTGCAACCCTCATGGCGATCGTCGAGATCATCTGTGGCGACCCATACGGCGTGTCTGATGCATACACGATCTGGCAAGGGGCGACCGAGGCGAACAGCATCAAGATGGAAGGCGTGCTCCACCAGGCCGTGTCGAAGAAGAGCCCCGGGTGGTTGGCGGACTCAGGGCCGATCCACGACAGATCGCTTATGCCCGCGTGGCCAAGGATCACATTGAGCCCATCGACCTTGTCGATGAGCCGAAGGGTGTCCTCACCAAGGGCCGGTATGCCGCGACCTGCGTGGAAGAGGATGGGTACGCCGTGCTCTGCAGCAACGCGACCGATGTCTGCGACGGTCGGATCACCAACCGAGAACGACTCGCCACGTGGGTGCATCTTGATGCCCCGGGCACCGTTGCCAAGGGACCGCTCGGCTTCGGCCACGGCAGCAGCACCTCGGCGAGGATCGACTCGGAGATACGGGATCAGCCGTCCGTTGGACTCCGCGGCGATCGACAGGATCCGGTCGTTCGGATCGGCATAGCCGGTCGGCTCCATGCTTGATATCAGGATCGCACCGGTGTGCCCCGCTACGTCAAGCTTCTCTACCAGGCGGGGTACCGTGCCGACCACTCCATCGGGATCGTTCGAGCCCTCATGCGTATGGGAATCCCAGACTTCGGTGTCAGGCGGCAGCAGTGTCGAGGACGCGCTGTGCCATGCTTCAACAAGATCCATCGGGCAACGCTAACCGGGCGGCCGTCGCTCTTCACTCAGAAACCAGCCTGTTCATGCGGAGTTCGACGACTTCTGCGGCCGACCTGGTCAGCCACTTCTCTCTGGCGATACCGCAGTGTCACCGAATAGCATCTGTCCGTGATCTTCTGGCAGACAACTCCCACCGTCGAGGAACTCGAGACCTTCCTCGGAGCCGATGAGGTGACGGCGTGGAACGTGGGCTCGGCACTCTTGGTGGTGCTCGTTTCGATTCTTCTCGCAGGTCTCGCTCGTCGACTCATCAAGTGGCTTCTGCAGAAGGTCCCGCGACTGCGAGAGGGAATCCCCGATCTCGTCGGGCGAGCCACGGGATGGATGATCGTCCTGAGCGGCGGTGTTGTCGCCCTTACGGTTCTTGGCATCGACATGGTTCCTGCCCTGATGATGTTCCTCGTCTTCGGAGTCGTGTTCTTCATCGTGGGCAAAGGCCTGTTGTCCAACTTCTCGGCGGGACTGGTCATACAGGGCACGCCAATGTTCTTCGTCGGGGACCAAGTTGAGACATCCGCCGGGACAGGGACCGTCACGTTCATTACGGGCCGAACGGTTGTGATCCAGACCGAGGAGGGCACGGAGATCCACGTGCCGAACCGGCTCATAATCAGCGACCCCGTCACCAACCTGACCCACCTCGGCTCGCGTCGCTCGACGCTCGCCGTCGGAGTTGAGTATGGAACCGACCTGGAATCGGCGAAGAAACTGATCGAGTCAACCGTCGACGACTGCGACGAGACCCACGCCGATCCTCCTGCAGAGGCTCTGGTTGCTGCATTCGGGCCGAACGCGATCGGGTACGAAGTCCACTTCTGGCACGAGCCAACGATCATCGACGGGATGCGAACCGTTGACAGCGTGGCTCGAGCGATCGCAACCGCCTTCGCCGAAAGCGGCGTCGTCATTGCCCTCCCACAGCGTGTACTCCATTTCGATAGCGATTCATCTGCCAAGCCGAGCAGTAGCTAACAGGGCAAGCCAGACCCGCGTCAGGTGGCCAGCAGTGCGTCCACTGCCTTTGTGTCCGGAACGGCACCGAGGCGATCGAACACTGACCGTGCGGACTCCAACTCCATTCGTGCTGCGGAATCCCTGCCTTCAGCCAGTTGAGCTTCGCCAAGCAGCATCCTGCTTTGCGCAGCC
>CAXMSN010000099.1:0-8454 GCA_964196275.1 uncultured Kiloniellales bacterium
ATACTCATCGGCCACACCAGCCAGAGGGGCACCGCAGACACATCGGACAACCAACCGAGGCCGACGATCGGGATGATCATGGCGGGTAGATGCTCGAACGAGAGATCGACGTATGGGACGGCGCCGTCGAGAATCGAGTCCGCGAGATCTCGGTAGGAGTTCACATCGGAGACCAATCCCGTACGCAGCGTCCCGTTGAGATCGAGGAGGGCGAATACATAGGACACGAGGAAGGCAACCAGACCGGCGATCACGGCGACAGTGACCAGCCTGCGCCGACGGTTCGGTCCTGTGAGAGCGTTCATGTCTTTCCACATCTGATGTGGCACGCTATACGGGCTGTCAATGAATGAGAAGTACCACGATGGACAATATGGGCGTCGAGAATTGGGACGACATCGCACCCTGGTGGATTGCCGAGGTCGATGGTGACCCTGCATACGGGACCGATGTCCACCCGCTGTACCGGTCCCTCCTGCCTGCCGAGTCCGGTATGGTGCTTGACCTCGGTTGTGGTGAGGGTCAAGCCATGCCGTTCACTCAGGGATGGACCGTTGGAGTTGATCTCTCGCATCGACTCCTCACCGAGGCTTTGGAGCACGGTCCGTGTGTGCGGGCTCACCTGCCCGATCTCTCATCCTTTCGCGATGATGTCTTTGACACTGCCGTCTCGATCTACCTTCTTGATCTGATCTCTGACGAGACTCGGTTCTTCTCGGAAATCGCACGGGTCGTGAAGCCAGGAGGCGCACTTGCGATCGTCATCAATCACCCGGTGTGCACTGCCCCCGGATCCGCCCCGATTGGCGACACGGACGGTGAAGTGCTCTGGCGGTGGGGGAGCTATCACCACCGCGGGTCAAGTTTCGAGATCGGAGGTGGACGGAACCTTGAGTTCTTCCACCGGCCCATCGATGTCCTTCTCAACGAAGCGACAGATGCTGGATGGGCTCTTGAGCGGATCGATGAGCGCCCACTCAGTGCAGCCACGATCGAGCGGCTGCCGGAATACGTCGGACAGGAGGCTGTGCCCCGTCTTCTCGGCGTTCGATGGAGGAACGGTCCTGTTCCTGGTCCGTAGCGGCATCGGTACCATCGGGTCATGCTTGTGAGGCCTACTCCTTCGTCGGTTCCGGATGGTCCCGGCGTTTACATATTCCGCGACCAGCATGGCCGTCCTCTCTATGTTGGGAAGGCGAAGTCTCTTCGTAAGCGAACGGCGAACTACTTCGCACGGGATCTCCAGCCGCGGACGCGATCCATGGTCGAGTCCGCCGATGACCTCGAGTGGATCGTCACCGACTCCGAGGTCGCGGCGCTGATGCTCGAATACACCCTGGTTCATGAGTACCAGCCGCACTTCAACGTTCGGTTGAAAGATGACAAATCGTTTCCCTACCTCGCCCTCACGCTGAACGAGGAGTGGCCGCGAGCGAGCGTCGTGCGCGGGAAGAAGCGCAAGGGTGTCGAGTACTTCGGACCCTACGCCAAGGCGTACTCGATCCGGCAGACGCTTGACGGGCTCTTGCGCACGTTTCCCGTACGAACGTGCACGGACGCGAAATTCAGGAGACATGAGGCAACGGGAAAACCATGCCTTCTCTTTCACATCGAGAAGTGTTCGGGGCCGTGTGTAGGAGAGGTCACAAAAGATCGATATGACGAACACGTTGACGGCTTGGCAGCTTTTCTTGGCGGTGAGAGCGATGCGCTTCTCGAGGACGTCGACAGTGCCATGGTGGAGGCGTCCGACAAGCAAGAGTTCGAAAAGGCGGCGAGGCTCAGGGATAAGGCGGCAGCAATGCGTTTGGCCCTTGAGCGGCAGGAACTTGTGACGGAGCGAAAGGAGAACCTTGACGTCATCGCGATCGACGAGGACGATCTTGAGTTCGTGCTCGTCGTCCTGAACGTTCGCGCTGGACGAGTCACCGGGCGCCGGACGATGGTGGTGGATCGTGTGGAGGATCTCGATACACCTGAATTTATCGGGCGGATGCTCAGCCAACTCTATGGTGAGGTCGCTCCGCCGAAGGAGGTCTTGGTTCCGGTCGAACCGGACGATCCAGGCTTGTGGAGGGAGTGGCTTGCATACCGCAGGGGAGCCGCGGTGTCGCTGCGCGTTCCGAAGAGAGGAACGAAGCGCTCGATTATGGAAATGGCGAAAGCCAACGCCGGGGAGGAGTTCAATCGCCACAGGCTGAAGCGTCACTCGGACCACAACGCAAGAGCGCGAGCACTACGAAGCCTCCAAGACACGCTCTCGCTCCCGGAGTCTCCGCTCAGGATCGAATGCTATGACATCTCGACGATCCAGGGGACGTTCACGGTAGCGTCGATGGTCGTATTCGAGGATGGCCTGCCAAAGAAGAACCAGTACCGACGATTCAAGATCAAGAGCATCGACGGTCAGGACGACTTCGCATCTATGGAAGAAGTGATCAGGCGGAGGTTCACCGCGTACCTTTCCGAACGAAAACTTCCGCTCGAGGAGCAGGGTCGGTTCTCTTACCCCCCGAGTCTCGTTGTTGTCGATGGGGGGAAGGGCCAGCTTGGTCGAGCGGTGAAGGTGCTGAATGAACTTGGGCTCGACATCCCGGCGATCGGCCTTGCAAAGAAGCTCGAGGAGGTGTTCGTCCCTGAACAGTCGGATCCCATCGTGATCGAGCGAGGAGAGGAATCTCTCTATCTGCTACAACGTGTGCGTGACGAGGCCCACCGATTTGCCATCACGTACCACCGCAAGCTCAGGGACCGATCCATGGTCGATTCCATACTCGACGATGTGCCAGGCATCGGTCCTGGGAGAAAGAAAGTACTGATCAAGAGATTCGGATCCGTCAAGAAGATGCGAGAGGCCTCACAAGACGAGCTCGGTGGGGTTGTTCCCGATAGTGTGGCAGCTGCACTGTACGCGGCA
Source organism: uncultured Kiloniellales bacterium (assembly GCA_964196275.1). Classification (GTDB taxonomy): domain Bacteria; phylum Actinomycetota; class Acidimicrobiia; order Spongiisociales; family UBA5794; genus UBA5794. Next base: position 2,918 of record CAXMSN010000099.1, read on the forward strand.
CTACACGGGGCGCAGATCATCTCATGAGCGATACGACAGCGGGACCCAGGATCTTGATCGTCACCGGCCTGTCGGGTGCTGGTCGATCTACTGCGGCCAACGTGCTCGAAGACCTTGGATTCTTCGTCGTCGATAACTTGCCGATGGACCTCATCGGAGACCTCGTCAACTCCATCGGCTACGGCTTCGAACGGCGAACCAAGATAGCGGTCGTCGCCGACACGAGGGCAGGGATGAACGCGGTCAACCTTGATCGCGCGTTGATCGGACTCCAGCGTGCCGGCCTTCCCACGGTGGTGCTGTTCTTGAACGCGGACGACCGCACACTTGCTAGACGATTCGAAGAGACGCGGAGACCGCATCCCGTCGACGCGGAGTCGCTCGCAGAATCCATCGCCACGGAACGCGTCGCTTTCGAGGATGTGCGTGCAGCATCGGACGTGATAATCGATACGTCGGACCTCAGTGTGCATCAGCTCAGGGACAGGGTGAGAGGTGCATTCACCGACGCGGACGCACAGCCCTCTATGCGTGTCGATGTCACGAGCTTCGGCTTCAAGCGCGGCCCCCTTCGAGTTGTTGATCTGATGTTCGATGTGCGGTTCCTCCCCAACCCGCATTGGATACCGCATCTCAAGGAGCTGACAGGCCAGGATGCCGCAGTGCAGGAATACGTGTTCAGCCATGACGAGGCTCGGGTGTTCCTCGAGAAGGCCACGGACATGCTCGACTACCTCATCCCTCTGTACGAAGCGGAAGGCAAGTCGTATCTGACGATCGGGGTCGGATGCACCGGGGGCAAGCATCGAAGCGTGGCACTCGCTCATGCGATCGGGTCACACCTGGAGGAGAGCGGTGTCGCGACGGTCGTCAATCACAGGGACATGCCGACGCCATGACTCTCGAGGGCACAGCCCCGCAGGCCCTTCTCGCGGAACTCGACATGAACTTCGATGGCCCTCGTGTGGCTGCAGTTGGTGGCGGACACGGATTGTCTACGGTGCTCCAGGCCGCGCTGACATACGCAGGGCGTGTGGACGCCATCGTATCTGTCTCAGATGATGGGGGATCGAGCGGAAGGCTCGCACCCCACCTCGACATCCCGCCCCCAGGCGACGTGAGGAAATGCCTGTTAGCGCTCACACCGGATGAGTCGATCTGGAAGCAGATCTTCGATTACCGATTCGAGGATGCAGACGTCGCAGGCCACTCTCTCGGAAACCTGATCCTCGCAGCGCTCGCAGACATCGAGGGGTCCTTCGAGGCTGCCTTGATGCGGGCCGAAGGGCTTCTCAAGGCATCAGGTTCCGTCGTGCCAGCCGCGGCCGAGCATCTCAGTCTCGTCGCCGAGACCGCCGATGGACTCCTGCGTGGCCAGGTGACGATCTCTCGCCACCGCGGTCGCGTCGAACGCGTGGATGTCGACCCTGCGAGTGCGGCCGCCACGCCGAGAGCGATTCAAGCGATCGAGGAGGCAGACCAGATCGTTCTAGGCCCTGGCAGCCTTATCACGTCAACGATCGCAGCCATGCGTGTCCCGGGCATCACGGAGGCTATCAACCGCTCCAAGGCGCATCTCGTGTACGTCTCGAACCTGATCACTCAGGATGGAGAGACATTCGGCATGGACGCGGCCGACCACATCGACACGCTCCTGCGCCTGACGGGAGTTCGCCCTCCCGGTACTATCGTCTGTAGCGAAAGCGCAATAGACATCTCCTTGCCACTTCAGAGCGTTTCGTACGATGCCGAGATCCTTGCGACCTACGGTGCGGACCTGACGACAGCTGATCTCGTCGACCCCGCGGTCGAGTGGCCGAGCCACGATCCACGGAAGCTGGGGGATGTCCTCAAGACCATCGGCCGATAGGTTTCAGGAGCATCCATGAAGGTAGCAATCAACGGGTTCGGGCGGATCGGAAGGAACTTCTTCCGAGCAGCAAAGGGCGGTTCACTCAGTACGCAACTGCGTGAGGCGCTCGCCGGAATCGACGTAACCGACACGACATCCATGGCGTCGGCCTGGGGAGACGTCAGCACGGCCCTCTCTGGGATCGACATCGTCGCGATCAACGATCTTGGCGATGTGGACATGAACGCCCATCTCCTCAAGTACGACTCTGTCCACGGCACGTATCCGGGAACCGTCGAGGTTGTCGACGGCGACATCGTGGTCGACGGTGACAGTTTCAAGGTGTTCTCCGAACGCGATCCCGAGGATCTCCCTTGGGCGGAACTCGGTGTTGACGTGGTCATCGAGGCCACAGGAGTGTTCCGCACACACGAAGCAGCGTCGAAGCACCTCAAGGCGGGTGCCAAGTACGTGATCGTGACCGCACCGATGGGGGATCCGGACGTGTCCCTGGTCCTGGGTGTGAACGACGATGACCTTGACCTCGACGACCACACCATCATCTCGAACGCTTCTTGCACAACGAACTGTCTTGCCCCGATGGCGAAGGTGCTCGATGACGCCTTCGGAATCGAGCAAGGCATGTTCACCACGGTTCATGCGTACACGAATGATCAGACCGTCTCAGACGTCATCCACTCTGACCCTCGGCGCGCACGGGCAGCAGCACAGAACATCATCCCGACGGGCACCGGAGCCGCTTCCGCCGTCGGCAAGGTACTGCCGGCTTTGGACGGGAAGCTGTCTGGTACGGCGCTCCGCGTCCCGGTCGCTGACGGATCGATCACTGACCTGGTCGTAACCTTGTCGCGAGACGTGACAGTTGAAGAAGTCAACGATGCGCTACGGGCGGCAGCAGAAGGTCCTATGAAGGGCATCATGCGCTACACGGAAGATCCGATCGTGTCGTCCGACATCATCGGAGACCCCCACTCTGTGATCGTGGACGGTCTTTCGACGATCGTATCCGGCAGAACGGTGAAGGTGTTCGGCTGGTACGACAATGAGTGGGGTTACTCGAGCCGACTCGTCGACTTGGCTCGCAAGCTTGGCTGATCGGTTTCCAACGCTCGACTCGCTCGATCTGGCGGGTGCCACGGTCCTGATCCGTGCGGATCTGAACGTGCCGCTCGCAGGGCGTGAGGTGGTTGACGATTTTCGCATCCAGGCGAGCCTTCCGACGATCTCCGAGGTGCACTCGTCAGCCGATCGGGTGATTGTGTGCAGCCATCTCGGACGTCCGGTTGGCGTCGACCCAGCGCTCTCGATGGAGCCCGTTGCACGCCGTCTTGGAGAAGTCGGTGGCTTTGACGTCGTGCTGGCACCTGGCGTCATCGGGGATGACGTGCAACATGCGATCGATGCGACACCGGCGCAGGCGATCGTTGTTCTTGAGAACACGCGATTCGAATCCGGCGAGACGACGAACGATCCGACGGTCGCCGATGGACTCGCAGACCTTGCTGATGTATTCGTGAATGACGCATTCGGAACGGTACACAGGGCGCACGCGTCGAACGTCGGCGTTGCCGAACGTCTCCCCTCCGCAGCCGGGCGCCTCATGCAACAAGAGGTCTTAGCGTTTCAACGCCTACTCGACGCCCCTGATCAGCCGTATGTCGTTGCAATGGGTGGAGCGAAGATCTCTGACAAGCTGAAGGTCATCGAGCACCTTCTGCCTCATGTCGACCTCATGCTCATCGGCGGCGGCATGTGCTTCACACTCTTGAAGGCCGTCGGATACGAAGTCGGTGCATCGCTCGTCGAAGAGGGCATGGTCAGCACGGTTGAGCGTCTGCTCAAATCGGAGCACGGCGACAAGCTTGTGCTTCCGACCGACGTCGTCGCAGCGGATTCGTTTGCAAGCGACGCCGACAATCGGACGGTATCCGTTGGCGCGATTCCCGGCGGATGGATGGGCCTCGACATTGGTCCCGAGACCGTGAAACGATTCGGTGGTGCGTTGACCGAGGCTGAGAGCGTGTTCTGGAACGGGCCCATGGGCGTGTTCGAGTGGGAACCGTTCCGCGCGGGAACCGAGGGTGTCGCGAGCGCGATCGCGGCGAGCGAGGGGTACACGGTGATCGGTGGCGGCGACTCTGTGGCAGCGATACGTATCCTCGGTATCGAATCAGAGGTTTCCCATGTTTCGAGTGGTGGGGGAGCGGGTCTCGCGATGCTCGAGGGTTCAGCGCTACCCGGTCTTTCCGCCCTGATGAGGAGTAGCGATGGCACGTAAGAACTTGATCGCAGGCAATTGGAAGATGAACGCAACGCATCTTGAGTCGATCCAGATGGTGCAGAAGCTGAGCTACCGGCTCGACATCGCAGACTACGACCGGGTCGACGTAGTGGTCTGCCCACCATTCACTGCGCTTCGCTCGGTTCAGACCGTCATCGAAGCTGACCGCCTGTCTTTGAAGCTTGGCGCACAGAACGTCGACCCACACGAGTCCGGGGCGTTCACGGGTGAGATCTCACCTCACATGCTTTCAAAGCTGAGCGTTCAGTTCGTGATCGTGGGCCACTCAGAGCGCCGGCAGCTCTTCGGTGAAACAGATGAGGTCGTGAACGAAAAGGTCAAGGCTGTGCTCGTAGCCGGAATGACTCCGATTCTCTGCGTTGGCGAGACCGGGGATGAGCGCGAGGCTGGTGATGCTGAGACGCGGGTGAGAGATCAGGTGTCAGCAGGACTCGCTGGTGTGGATCCCGACTCGGTGGGATCTATCGTGATTGCATATGAACCGATCTGGGCCATCGGAACGGGCGAGACGGCAACTGCGGATGACGCAGGAGCGATGTGTGGACTCGTGCGGTCAACTGTCGCGGACTCCGTGAGCGGGACAGCCGCCGAATTCGTCCGGGTGCTCTACGGCGGGTCCGTGAACCCTGGCAACGTTGCTGGTCTCATGGCGAAGAGAGATATCGATGGCGGTTTGGTCGGCGGAGCGTCGCTCGATCCCGACACGTTCGCTTCCGTGGTTCGATACTGGGTCTGACGAAGAACGGAATCTGCCATGCAGAAATACAGTCTCGAATGCGAGTTCGATGTGACTCGGCGCATTGGCTGGAGCGAGGACGATCTCGGCACGCACATCGACGAGGTGGTTGAGTACCTTCGCCAGAGCTCAGACGTGACCGGAATCGATGTGACGGCTGACCTCGAGAACGGCAGGACGACTGTGACCATCGACTTCGCGTCCTGGGAGATGCATCTGTACGAACATGCCACAGGAACCGTGGCTGTCGCGATAAGGGCGGCAGGTGGGAAGCACGATGGTCTGCTGCCGTTCGCTGAGGAGGCCCATCTGAAGCAGACGGCAGCGGGATGGTCCGCGCTGAGGAGTCCCACGTGGCTGCTACGGCGTGCCGAACTCAAGCGCGACGACGGATCATGACCGAGGTACGCTGCAGAAATGTCTGACACCTTCACACTTGTGCTTCTGCGTCACGGGCAGAGCACATGGAACCTTGAGAACATCTTCACCGGTTGGACCGATGTTCCGCTGTCGGAACACGGTCGCGACGAGGCCAAGGCCGCCGGAACGGTGATGCCCGACCAAGGGATGTCGTTCGACGTTCTCCATACGTCCGTCCTTCGTAGGGCGATCGATACGGCATCCAT
>CAXMSN010000100.1:0-3267 GCA_964196275.1 uncultured Kiloniellales bacterium
ATCGACGAAGTAGTAGAGCGTCGCGTCTCGATTCAACGAGCCGAGTTCCGTCCATCTGCCGTTCGTCGTGAACTCTGCGAACCAGGAGAATGTGGTCGTGACCCGGTATCGGTCGAGGGTCGGATGGCAGAGTCCACCGGATGGGTGGCCGCCCCGGTATTCGTCGGTGCATGTCTTGAATGCATAGGTGTGTGTGACGGCACCGTCGGGGAAGGGGAGGGCACCAGATGGCCGGTATCTCACTGCCGATAGGTCTCCCCATCTGACGTCGAGATACTCGACATGTGCACGCACTCGCAGCGTCCGCCCGTCCGGCAGCAACTCGGCATGCGAGATCGACACAGGTGTGGGTGTGGCGAGATACGTGGGGAGTCCGGTGATGCCTGTGCCATGAGGTTGCAGCGTGACCAGAGGCGCATCGAGTGGCCACGATCTGAAGATCGCCCACGCCGCTGCCACGACGTCGACAACCGGTGCGGCCCTAGCGGGGCATTGAGGCGTTCCGAGCACGATGGCGATGACCGCCGAGTCGTTCGCCGGGTCCCACGCATCGACACCACCGGCCGTGTTCGACCAGTAGTAGCACTCACCGACACCGGGTCTGGTGGTCACATGAACGTACTGCTTCCCAACGCTGGGCTTGGGTACGGGCGTTCTCTCGGGTGCCGAGTTGCCACCTCCGGATTCTTCGCACTGAAGTTGTCCGTCGAACTCGTCGAACCAACATTGCCCACTGGTGGCGGAAGCGACCGCCGCCGCCAACCAGATTCCGGCTATGCCTGCCGCTAGGTAAGCGGATGCGGTCCGTCGCATGCCCACCCCTCTCCAACCCAGACGAGACCCCAGTGGTCTACCACTCTTTCGGCCACATAGGTCTTGACCGTGGTAGCTCCAGTCTCGAGCACCCCCTCGTACGAACGCTGGAATTCCGCGGCAATGCAGTCCGGTTCGTCGGCTACCAGGGTCATCGCCACTTGGTGGAAGTCGGCGAGGGGGTCGATCACATGTGCGAGTTCGAGCACGATCAGGCTCTCCTCGAGATACTGCTCGTTGGCGTGGACGGAGCGGAACGCTTCTTCGTCCTGGTCGAAGATGGCTTGGAGACGTCGTCTCTCGAGGTCTTCGAAGATGGCTGCGATCTCAGTGAGGCGGTCGATCGTGGTGGTCGGGGCGAGCGTCGTGGTTGTCGTCGTTGTCGACACCGCCGTGCCGGTGGCGGCCGTGGTCACCGTGGCGATGCTCGTGGGGATCGTTGCAGGTGTGTTCGACGTCGTGCTGCAGCCCGTTGCTGCAAGCAGACACACTGCGAAAAGGAGGCGCACGGTGGAATGCATCTGAGTTCAAGATACGGAATGCCAAGCCCGGTACAAGACCAACGTAGGAGATGATTTCCCGTGCTCAGCTACTGAGTGGCGTACAAGCCAGCGATCAGGTTGGCGACGGGTGCATAGTTGTCCGTGAGGATCAAGCCTCGATCACGGCGCAAAAGGTTGGTCATCCCGAAGTCCTTCTCGACGCCTTCCCACTTTGCGACGGGAGCCATATCGACCAGATAGTCGCCGTCGCGTTCACCGATCTCGTCGAGTTCAAGCGGGACCTGTGAGGCTGCCACTACGAAGGTTTCACGGCCTCCGGTTGGACTTTGTTCGTGTGTGCCGAACACATACACGTAGTCGAATGTCTCGTGAAGCGTCGCAACGTACGCCCCGAGAAAACGGCCGTGATCGTTGTTGAAGATGTCGATGAGGTTCTGGATGTACACACCGTCATCCGTGAGGAGCGATGCGATCTGCTCGTTGAACTCAAGCGTTGTCAGGTGGAACGGAACGCTGAAATCGTTGAACGCATCGAGATACACGAATTGGTAGTCGAGCGGGGCCTGCGCCTGGACGAAGTCGGACACGACGTTCCGTGCGTCGCCGAAGTATGTGACCACACCCGACTCGTCATCTGGAGGGAGGAAGAATGCGATCTCAGCGGCAGCTTTCACCTTGGGGTCGATCTCTATGACATGACTCCTCGACCCAGGGAATGTCAGGGCCATGTAGCGAGGGAAGACATAGCCACCACCACCGATCATCAATGTGTCGATCGTGTCGGTGTCGCCGGCGATTCGATGCGTGAGAGCTGCGTACGCCTGGGCGTAATCGTATTCGAGAATCGTCGGATCCTCGGTGTTGATGTAACCGTGGACGAGGTCGTCAAGAGCGTATGCGCGCACATTTTCTGTGTCGGTGTCGTACACGTTGATTTCGGCGTAGCTGCTCTCGTCATGGAAGACGTAGATGCTGAGGTCGAAGCGGAGATTCATCGATACGCCTCGCTCGACTGCCCACGCAGCATCGGCGAACGCGAAGACGCTCAAACCCACGAGCATCACGAGTGCGACGGTGATTCCCGCGGTGCTCGACTTGCCCCACAGCGCAAGGGCAAGAGCGATCAGGGCAAGGAAGATGGCGACGGCAGCGATGATCTGCCGTGTTCCGAACGCCTCGATCAGCACGAAGCCAGTGATGAACGTGCCCACGATCGATCCCGTAGCCCCCCACGCGTACACGTTTCCGACCGTGGCCCCTGTGCTCCAGCCTTGATCCAGCGCCAATTTTGCAACGACCGGGCTGATCGTGCCGAGCGACGCGGAAGGGAGGAAGAAGATGAGTAGGACATTGAGCGCCACCCAGTACGGCCATCCGATACTCGTCGGACGATCCCAGCCTGACGTCAGCGTGTAGAGAATCAGTATCGAGAACGTGAGGATCGAGCTTGTGAGGAAGATCCTCGGAAGGATCCGCCTTGGCTCGTATCTGTCGGCGAGTCTCCCACCGAACCAGTTGCCGATGGCTATCCCCATCAGGACCACACCGATTACCGAGGTCCATGTGTAAAGAGAGGAGCCGAGGCTGGCGGCGATCAGCCTTCCGGCCACGAGTTCGATTACAAGAATCGCCATGCTCGACAGGAAGACGATTCCGTAAGCAAGTATCAGCATGCGGCGATGGGATGCCTCGGTCGCGACTGAGTCCTCGACGTCCACCTGTTCGCTCTGCTCGTCGGTTGTCACGGATACCTTTCTGACGTTGTCCGCCAGTTACCCGGCGCCGATGCTCCGGCGAGGCTACTGCCGAACTCATGAAACGCGGGTACTTCCACCATCGATCGCGGACACGAGTGCTTGATCCGGAGCCGCTGCCTGCCGGTAGTCTCCGACAGATGGAGCACAGCCCGTGACGGTGATCAGGCGAGGCACGATTCTCTTCTCCGCCGTTC
>CAXMSN010000101.1:0-10524 GCA_964196275.1 uncultured Kiloniellales bacterium
ATAACTACGATCTCGGATCTTCCTCCGCTCGCCGATCACGTACCCCCGAGCCAGATTATGGAAACCCTCGAAATGCCCATGAGACCGGAGTCATCATCGAACGACTCAACAAGCTGATCGCTCGGTCGGGCGTTGCGTCCCGTCGCAAAGCGGACATCCTGATCGAGCGAGGCAGGGTTCTGGTCGACGGTGCCACCGCGCATCTCGGCGATCGAATCGATCCTGTGACTGCGATCGTCACGATCGACGGCGTCCGCGTTCCCCTCAACCCCGAACTGGTGACCTGGCTCGTGTACAAGCCGACGGGAATGGTCTCTACGATGGACGACCCCCAAGGGCGTCCGGTCGTGACCGAACTCGTGCCAACAGAGCCTGTGACCAAACCTGTCGGGAGGCTCGATCTCCACTCGGAAGGATTGATGCTCCTGACCAACGATGGCGACCTCGCCCTCTACGTAACGCATCCCCGATACGGCATCGAGAAGACCTACCAGGCGCTCATGGTGGAGCCCGTCAACACACGACACTGTCGAGCGCTCACGGACGGCATCGAACTCGAAGACGGCACAGCCAGGGCAAAGTCCGCTCGGATTGTCTCGTCCCACGGGGACCGGTCCCTCGTTGAGATCGTCATGACCGAAGGCCGCAAGCGCGAGATCAGGCGCATGTTCGACACACTCGGCCTCACCATCGAACGGCTTGTCCGTGTCTCGATCGGTCCTATCTCTGATCGCTCTCTTGCGAGTGGAACGTATCGCGCTCTGACGTCCGACGAGATCCGGTCCCTCTACACGCTCGCCGCGGCGGCCGTATGATCAATCGCACCATCTCGGGGACGACAGACACCTTCTCAGCAGCCGTGCGAGTTCCTGGCGACAAGTCCCTTTCACACCGGGCACTTCTGTTCGCTGGTATGGCGAACGGTGACAGCCTCGTGACCGGACTCGGTACCGGCAAGGACATCGGCACCACGATTTCGGCGCTCGGCTCGCTGGGTGTCGACATCCATGGGGACCGCGTCCGTTCGCCCGGTGTCAGGGAATGGACGACTCCAGAGTCACCCATCGACTGTGGGAACTCGGGAACGACCATGCGGCTGCTGGCCGGCGTGCTGTCGACATCTCCCGCACATGCGGTGCTCGAAGGTGATGCGTCGCTGTCCAAGAGAACGATGCGGAGACTAGAGGCTCCGCTCCGATCGCTCGGGGGTCGAATCGAGACAACGAACGGGTACCCACCGATCTCCGCGGGTGGCGTCTCTTCCAGCCATGGGGCTGACGTACGTATCGACCACGCGTCGGCCCAGGTCCGGTCGGCGTTCTCGCTCGCCGCACTCGCTGCTGACGGTCCGTCAACGATCGACAGTCCGCCAGGGTTCAGGGACCACACGGAGCGATGGCTCTCGGCCATCGGCTTGGGGGAGTGGGTCGACCCGACGAAGTTCCGAATCGACCCTGGAGAGATTCCTCCGGCCAGGTACGACGTGCCAGGGGATCCATCGTCGGCTGCGTTCTTGTGGGCCGCTGCTGCGATCTCACCTGGCTCACAGATCCTCACACCAGAGATCTCTCTCAATCCGGGAAGGCTTGGATTCCTCCAGATCCTCGAAGACATGGGTGCGAAGACAGAGGTATTGGTGACCGACTCCACGGGTGGTGATCCTGTCGGCGACGTCAAGGTGGAGGGTGCCTCGCTGCGGGGGACCGTGATCGCCGGAGAACTGGTCGCATCAGCGCTGGACGAACTGCCACTCGTGGCCGTTCTCGCCGCTTATGCAGAGGGAACTACCCACGTGCAGGACGCTGGGGAACTCCGCGTGAAGGAGACGGACCGGATCGATGCCGTTGAACAGATGCTGCTCGCTCTCGACGGCGGAGTCGCAACGCGCGACGATGGCTTCGATATCGTCGGGACGGGTTTCCTCTCAGGTGGCACCGTTGTGACGCATGGCGACCATCGGATCGCGATGGCAGCCGCCATCGCAGCGACCCGCGCGAACGGAGATGTCGAGATAATCGATTCGGACGTGGCGGCTGTTTCTTGGCCTGATTTCTATGAAACCCTGGAGGGACTGTGGTCATAGCCATCGACGGCCCGAGTGGCGTGGGCAAGAGCACCGTGTCGACGGCTGTGGCAGCGTCCCTCGGTCTCGCCTACCTCGATACCGGTGCGACGTATCGAGCAGCGACACTGGCAGTTCTCGACGCCGGGGTCGACGTGCACGACGAGGCTGCCGTGCTCATCGAACTCCAGCGGCACAGCGTCGACTACGACGACCGCGGCGTCATTCTCGATGGTGAACCGGTGGCCGTCAAGGTGCGGTCGGATGCGGTCACGGCCAATGTCAGCGTGGTGTCTGCACACCCGCTGGTGAGATCCGAGATCGTCGACATCCAACGAAGGTGGGTTGAGCACCACGAAGGCGATGCGGTAGTAGAGGGCAGGGACATCGGGACCGTCGTGTTCCCGGCAGCATTGACCAAGGTGTTCCTCACCGCGTCGGCTGAAGTCCGTGCCCAACGCCGTGCGGGCGACGCCGAGGCGGGTGGTCGCTCTGTCTCAGATATCGCTGCTGAACTCGCCGCCAGAGACGAAGCCGACTCGACCCGGAAGGCCTCCCCGCTGCGTGCGGCTGACGACGCGGTTGTGATCGACACCGGGGATCTCACGATCAATCAGGTCGTCAACGCGATCGTCGTGCTCGTTCGTTGACGCGTCCAACGGCTCCCACGGGTGCGCCAAGAGGGAGTCATCCGTTGCAGTCTTCGTGCTGCCCTCTGGACGTTCACGGACGTTCACCGGTACTACGATCGAAGATATGACGCTCTCCGCCTCTCCTGCTGATCCTTTGGACGTGGCCTTGTCGGGCATCGTGGTCGATGCTCTTGCTGACTGGGATCGCATTCAGGGCGATCCTCCTGAGGTGCTCTACCACTACACGGATGTTGCTGGTCTTATCGGAATCCTGTCGTCATCGTCCCTGTGGGCGACGAATCTGCGCTTCATGAACGACGCAGAGGAGTTGGCGCACTCTTGGAAGCTGATGCTTGATGTTCTCCGTGAAGCGAAGAACAGAGCCAACTCTCCCGCCCAAGTCGAGTTGATCGAGGAGATCGAGCGCGCTGCCCGATCGACGTGGACCGGATATCCGGACCTCTACGCAACTTCGTTCACAGAGAACGGGGATCTCCTCAGTCAGTGGCGAGCGTATGGGACCTCGGGTGGCGGGTACGCGATCGGATTCGACGTGGAGCAGCTCATCGACACCTCTTCCCGGCAGACACAGCACGATCGCACCTTGAATCGCGTCATCTACGACGAGCAGGCGCAACTGCAGATGCTGAGAGCCACCGCCGACAGGATGCTCGAATCGTTCGCCGACGTAGATCCATCTAGCGCTGCGATTACCACAGCTCCGGCGCGATTGTTCGCTGCTCTCGGCGAAATCGTAGGGCTCGTATTCAGTTTCAAGGACCCAGCGTGGGTCGAGGAGCAAGAGTGGCGTGCCGTACGATCCATCCCTGCTGACGAACGGGACGAGGTCCACTTCCGCCCTCACGGAGGGATACCGGTTCCCTATGTCACGCTCGCCATCGGGATCGACACACACGGACGATTGCCGATTCGAGAGATAGTCCTTGGCCCTCGATCCGACACCGAAACGGCTGCACGATCGGTTGACCTGCTTCTCACCAACAACGGCTACTCGGGCGTGAAAATCGTCATGTCATCGGTACCTCTACGAGCCTGAAACCCGCCCGAGAGCCCCGTGTTTGACTTCCTAGGTCAGACGCCCAGGATCGCCAAGGCGTCTGTCGCCGATGTATGACGGTCAAGCTCAACCGGACCTTGTTCGCCTGGCGCCCGGCATGCGAAGCCGCCTTCGACGAGCGCTTGGAGGCTTTGCATGAAACTCCTCAGCTGCGGGGGCAGCGGGAAGTATTCATCCTCTTCCGTCACACGAGCCAGTCTCGTTCCGCTCGTGGGGGCGATAGCCGCGATGACCTCTCGTACGCGTTGATCAGGTGCTGACGCGCCCGCCGCGACACCCACTGTTTCGACGCCGACGAGCCACTCCGGATCGACGTCCTCGGGCCCATCGACGCGGTACGAGGTGACACCAGCGTTCGTGCCGACCCTGACAAGTGCCTGTGTGTTCGAGGAGTTCTCTGATCCGACCACAAGCAGGAGGTCAGCGGCTTCAGCCAGCTTCTGGATCGCACGCTGCCGGTTTGTCGTGGCGTAACACAGATCGCTCTTGCGAGCCGTCCACAGCCCTGGGTATCGCTCGGTCGCAGAGTCGAGTACTCCCTCCCATTCGTAGAGGCCGAGGGTCGTCTGGGCCAAGAGCGCAACCTTGCCTTCGTCCGATGCGGCGAACGTTTCCAACCCGACTCTGGGATCCACAAGTCTGGCGGCCGCTGGGGCTTCGGCGATGGCGCCCACGGCCTCGTCGTGACCTTCGTGGCCGACGTAGATGATGTCGTAACCCTCCTTCGCCATCCTGCGGACCTCGTGATGAACCTTGGTGACCAAGGGGCATACGGCGTCGACCATCACAGCGGCTCGACCGGTTGCAGCGGTGACAACTTCGGGAGCCGAGCCATGGGCGGACAGCATGATCGGCCGCCCCTCAGGGACGTCCTCCACGTCGTCGACGAACACAACGCCTGCTCGTTCGAAGGCCGCTACGACGGCGGCGTTGTGGACGATCTCGTGATAGCAGTACACGGGCGGCTCGAAGACCTGCACCATCCACGTCAACGCCTTGATCGCCATCTCAACGCCCGCGCAGAACCCGCGCGGTTCAGCCAACAAAACCAATTTCACCATGCGACAAGAATAGGCAAGAGGGACGGCTGTCAGTTGGCATCGCCGGTAACCTCTGGCGGATGCCCCTTCCAACTGTCCTTGAAGTGCTACCAGGCACTCCCGCCGCTCTCGCTGGCTTCGCCGCCGGCGATGAACTGCTCGCGATCAACGGAGTCGTTCCGAACGACGTCATCGAGTACCAGCAACTGATCGACGACGCAGATCCCACCTTCGAGATGCGCCGCGACGGCGACATTCTTGAGATCCGCGTTCCCAAGGACGAAGGTGAGCCGATCGGTGTCCGACTGAATGCCTCCATATTCGATCGCGTCCAGACATGTGACAACCACTGCGAGTTCTGCTTCATCTACCAACTGCCACCGGGAATGAGAAAGTCGCTCTACCTCAAGGACGACGACTACCGGCTGTCGTTCCTCTACGGCAACTTCACGACCCTCACGCGCTTCACAGAACTCGACCTCGCCCGCGTCGTCGAGGACAAACTCGGTCCGCTTTACGTGTCGATCCATGCAACAGACCCTGATCTCCGTGCGGAGATGCTTCGGAACCGTCGGGGAGCGACCAGCCTCCGCTGGCTCTCGGCGCTTCTGGACGCGGGAGTGACCGTGCACGGCCAGGTCGTTCTGTGTCCGGATATCAACAACGGTGCGGCTCTCGAACAGACGCTGGCCGAGACGATCACGAGGTACTCGTCGCTTGCCACCCTCGGCATCGTGCCGCTCGGTCTATCCAAGTACAACAAGGAAGAGAACCTGCGCGTCCACACGGCAACTGAAGCCGCTGATGATCTCGAGATCATCCATTTCTGGCAGGACCGAGCCATGGATGCGACTGGCCGGCGCATCTTCCAGGCCTCAGATGAGCTGTATGTTGCCGCCGGCGTCGATGTGCCGCCGGCGTCCCACTACGAGGCATTCGCACAGCACGAGAACGGAATCGGAATGATCCGTGCGTTCTACGACGAACTCGAGCGGATCGAACGCGGATCGACATCCTCTTCCCAGATCGTCACGGGGGAGTGGCGATCTGTTCCTGCAGCACCAGCTGAGGGATACCGGGCGGACCGACACTTGACAGCTGACCCATCAGCACAGGATGGACCCGCCGTGGTCGTCACCGGTGCATATGGCCAACGAGTACTCGAACCCGTGCTCCAGCGCCTCGAACGCCTGGCTGGACGTGACATTCGATTGCTCACCATTCCAAATGACTTCTTCGGAGGCAACACTGCAGTCGCAGGATTGATGGTCGGCGAGGATATCTCTCGTGCCCTCCTCTCCGACACCGGGCCTGCGGGCGTGTACGTTCTTCCTGATGTTGCGCTTTCGGGAGACATCTTCATCGACGACGTAGGACTCGTAGACGTCGCTTCGGTGGCGCATGCGCCGGTCGTGGTCGCTCCTGCAACGGTTTCGGGGCTACTGGGAGCGGTGAGATGAGTCGGATGCCGATCGTCGTGATCCTCGGAAGGCCGAACGTCGGGAAGTCGACGCTTGTGAACCGCATCGTTGGGAGGAAGTTCGCTGTCACAGACGAAATCGCTGGCGTCACAAGGGACAGGCGCCAGTTCGACGCTGAATGGGCAGGCCGGCCGTTCCATGTGATGGACACCGGCGGCTGGGAAGCTCGCCCGGGCGAGCAACTGACCGCAGACATCAGGGAACAGGCCGAGATCGCTGTTACCGGCGCAGATGTCGTCGTGTTCGTCGCTGATGCCACTTCTGACGTCACGGACGATGACATTGGCGTTGCGCGCATCCTCCAACGATCAGGCGTGCCGCACCTGTTCGTCGCCAACAAGAGCGATTCACCTGCCGCCGAGTCGGACCTCACCCACCTGTGGGGTCTCGGCCTGGGGGCACCCATCCCGCTTTCAGCGTTGCACGGCAGGAACACCGGTGACTTCCTTGACCAACTCGTAGCCGCGCTGCCTGAGGATGATGACGAACGCCTCGCTCCTGACATTCTCGCCAGCCTCGCGATCGTCGGAAGGCCGAACGTTGGCAAGAGCACGTTGCTCAACCGTCTCGCAGGAGAGGACCGCGTGCTCGTCTCCGATGTGCCTGGCACGACCCGTGATCCGATCAACGAGATCGTCAACATCGATGGCGAATACTTCGAGGTGATAGATACCGCAGGGATCAAGCGGCGCACCAAGATCAAGGATGATGTTGATTACTACGCGGTTCTGAGGGCACACGACATCGTCAGGCAGTCGGATGTCGTGCTGTTCGTGATCGATGGTCAAAGGGGTGCCACGCACCAGGAGCAGAGACTCGCGGAAGAGATCGAGAAGGCGGGAGCCGGACTCCTCGTGATCCTCAACAAGTGGGATGAGTTGTCTGAGGACCAGCGACTCCACACGGAGGACTCCGTTGCGGACCGCCTTGCCTTTGTGTCGTGGGCACCGATCCTCCGAATGTCGGCATTGACCGGGGCTAGGACACACCGGCTTTCGAAGTACATCGCGAGCGTCCTTGAGAACCGCAGACGACATATTGGCGCACCTGAGGTCAATCGACTGGTCCGACGGCTCCAGGAAGCACACCCACCGCCGATTCGGAAGGGTCGAAGGCCGAAGATCCTCTACGCCGTCCAAGCGGAGACCGAGCCACCGACCTTCGTGCTGTTCGTGCGAGGTGGCGAGCTTGGGCGCGACTACCTCCGGTTCATCGAGAATCAGCTCAGAGAAGCCTACGATTTCACAGGAACGCCGATTCGCATACGGACGAGGAACCGCCACTGATGCACGAACGACTCGACGAGGCAACATCACAGGCGCTTGCCGGGGGTCCGGCCAAGTACCACGAGAAACTCGCCGAGCGTGGAAAGCTGTTCGTGAGAGATCGTATCCGACTCCTGATCGACGAGGGATCACTCGTTGAAGACGGCATCCTCGCCGTCAACGAGGATGCCGATCTGGCAGCCGACGGAGTCGTGACAGGCAGGGCGACGATCGACGGACGCGCCGTCATGATCATCGCCAACGATCCCACCGTTAAGGCCGGGTCGTGGGGGAGGGTCACGGTCGAAAAGATGATCCGTGCACTCGAAGCCGCCTACGAGGAACTGCTCCCCGTCTTCTACCTCGTCGACTCAGCCGGTGCGAGGATCACCGACCAGATCGATCTGTTCCCCGGACGGCGCGGTGCGGGGAAGATCTTCTACAACCAGATCCGGCTGTCGGGCAGAGTCCCACAGATCTGCTGTCTGTTCGGCCCCTCCGCGGCGGGTGGAGCGTACATCCCCTCGTTCTGCGACGTCGTTGTCATGGTCGACGGACGGGCTTCGATGTATCTCGGATCACCGCGCATGGCCCAGATGGTCATCGGTGAGACCACCACGCTCGAGGAGATGGGCGGAGCGCGGATGCATTGCGAGACGTCCGGATGCGGTGACGCGCTCGTGTCGTCCGACGAGGAAGCCATCGAATGGGCCAAGTCGTACTTCTCCTATCTCCCTGATCACTACCGCGTGAAGCCACCCGACTATGCGACCGTTGCTGTCTTGGATACTGCCGACGTCGGTTCCGTTCTGCCTGAGGACCCATCTGCCCCCTATGACATGCATGACTTCATCGATGGCATCGTTGATGCTGGATCGTTCTTCCCGATCAAGCATCTGTTCGCACAGGAGGTCATCACAGGGTTCGCACGACTCAACGGAAAGACCGTTGGAATCGTGGCCAGCCAACCCGCTCACCTTGGTGGCGTATTGTTCGTCGACTCCGCGGACAAATCTGCCCGGTTCATGTGGATGTGCGATGCGTTCAACATCCCGCTCCTCTTCCTCGCTGACGTTCCGGGATTCATGATCGGTAGCCAGGTCGAGGCACAGGGCATCATTCGCCATGGGGCGAAGATGCTCACCGCCATGGCTGAGTCCACCGTTCCCCGCATCTCAGTCATCGTGCGCAAGGCATACGGGGCTGGCCTCTACGCATTCTCAGGACCGGGATTCGCACCGGAGGCAACGATCGCTCTCCCGACAGCCGAGATCGCTGTGATGGGGCCAGAGGCTGCGATCAACGCCGTCTACTTCAATGTGATCGAGAGTCTTGACGAACCAGAACGTTCCGCGTTCATCGAAGAGAAACAGGCCGAGTACGTCGAGGATGTCGACCTCTACCGGTTGGCATCGGAGGTCGTGGTTGACTCCGTTATCGAGCCGACCGCGCTGAGAGATGAGCTCATCGCTCGTTATGACATGGCGAGGAGGAAGGATCGGTCTTTCTCAGGTCGCAGACACGGAGTGCCGCCTGTATGACCGATCCGACGGATGGGCCTGACATCCGATCGTCGTCGGACAGCGAAGACGATGACCCTGGCTGGCCGCTTTCCTTCATTCTGCTCGTCGTCGCCGGCGGGCTGTACCTCGTACTTCGCTTCTTCCAGATGGCTCGCGGACTGCTGACGTGAGCGTCGTGACATGAAGCCAATCGCGCTGGCCATCGCATGTGCGCTGGTCATCGTGAGTTGCTCTTCGGATGAACCGCTGCCGTACGAACATAGAACCGACTGGCAGCAGTATTTCGCGGCGCAAGAGACCGAGGGAACGTTCGTTCTGACCGAGATCGGCTCCGAGAATCCTCCAAGCCTCTACAACATCGCACGTGCTCGGCTTCGCATCCCCCCGGCAGACACCTACAAGCTCCTCGCATCGTTGATCTTCCTTGAGACCCAAGTCGTCGATTCGCTCGATGAGGAAGTGACATGGGATGGTGACGGACGTCACGTCCCGCTGATGGCGAGGACTCAGACGCTTGTGGACGCCTTCAACAAACCGGTCGACTGGGTCTACGAACAACTCGGCGACGATGTCGGGCCCGATCGACTCGAAGTTTGGATGTCGAGGGCGGGGTACGGCAACGAGTCCACCAGGAGCCTCGGCGGACGCATGTGGCGAGATGGGACATTGACCGTCACACCGTTCGACCAAGCCGAGTTCATGTCGGAACTGTTCGGGGACGAGCACCGGTTCGATAGATACGCGGCGTTCGACGTGATGGATCTCATGACGCAGGAGTCTGGACCCGGGTGGACGATGACCCACCATGCAGCAACGGCCTATGCGGCCGGAGTGGCCTACGGGTGGCTGATCGGCTCGGTCGAAACCGACGACGGGACGTGGGCTTTCGCTATGAACACCGACCTCGTTGAAGGCGAGTACCTGGTCACCGAGCGCCGCCTGGCTGTCACACGAGCGATACTCGAATCCATGGACATCTTGCCGCAGTCGTGACATTTGGCCACTGCCAGCCACCTATCCTCGAAGCGACGGGCTGTGGCGCAGCCAGGTAGCGCACCGGTCTGGGGGACCGGGGGTCGCCGGTTCAAATCCGGCCAGCCCGACCGTGGCGAAACCCTTACACACGTAGGGGTTTCGTCGTATCTGAGACGATCCGTGAACAGTGTCGAACCGGCGTTGGGTACCACTCCAGCCGGTGTATCGCCCAGTCCCGCACAGTCCCCACCCGTTCAGGGTGTCGAGAATCGCGATTACCGACGTTTTGGAGCAGGCACTCAATATCACGCCCGCGGGCACGATTCACCCGACGGCCTGCCCTGGTTGATCCATCCACGGGACACCCGACGACCTGAGCCGACGCTTCGACAACTCGCCCAGGTCATGCGTCAACACCGAACCATGGTCAGCCAGTGGCACCGAGCAGATGTTGCACCGGATGATCCC